>NZ_JACHDR010000001.1:1572015-1886418 GCF_014201135.1 Neomicrococcus aestuarii
TACCACCTATTCTAGAACACATCTACGACAATTAGAACAGAAATTCTAAATTGGGGATAACTCCACAACCGCCCTGCCGAAACGGGACTGCGAAACCCAAGCTGCGTCGTCGTACTGAAGGGAAGTTAGAAGCTGAACGGAAGTTAAAAGAAGAAAGCCCCGGACGAACCGGGGCCAACTTACTGAGGTTTATTCGTAGACGTGGCGCGCGAGCGTGCCCACGAAATCAAGGTTGCGGTACTTCTCAGCGAAGTCCAGGCCGTAGCCCACCACGAACTCGTTCGGGATCTCTTCACCCACATACTTCACGTCGATCTCAACCTTGGCAGCGTCAGGCTTGCGCAACAAGGTGCAGATTTCCACAGAAGCCGGGCCGCGCGAGCGCAGGTTGGACTGCAACCAGGACAATGTCAGGCCGGAATCGATGATGTCCTCGACGATCAGCACGTGCTTGCCCAACAAATCCGTGTCCAAGTCCTTCAGAATGCGGACAACGCCGGAGGACTGCGTGCCGGAGCCGTAGCTCGAAACGGCCATCCAGTCCATGGTCACGTGCGAGTGCAGTGCGCGCGCGAGGTCGGCCATGACCATAACGGCGCCCTTCAAAACACCCACAAGCAGAATGTCGCGGCCCTCGTAATCGGCGTCAATACGCGCCGCAAGGTCCTTGATGCGCTCCTGAATATCTTCTTTGCTGAGTAGAACGTTTTCGATATCGCTGGCTACATCTTTGGTATCCACGCCGTGCTCCTGTTCCGGTGCAATTGCGCTTGCGCGCGAGTGAGTCTTGCTGCGTTTAACATTGCCATACTAGTGAGCAGTCTTGGGCCTCGCGGACCGAAATACTAGCCCCCGGGGCATCTCAGTGGTACGAATAACGTCCACGTGGCCTTCCAATTGCACGGGACCGGTGGACGGCCCCAGCCGCAGCAGCCCCAAAACGGCGCGGGTCCGCTCGAAATCCGGGGCTTTTCCGCCCACCATGATCGCGGCTTGCCGAATAACTCGGCTTGTCAGCGCGCGCGGCAGTTGCGTGAGGCGATTCACGTCCAGTTTCACTTCCGAGGACGACGGCGGAGCCATCATCGCGTCCCTCAACACTTCGTCGGCGAGCTCATCGAGATAGTCGGCATCGTCGCGAGCGAGTTCGGCGGTCCTCGCTAGGTTTTCGTAAACGGCGCCCAACGTGTCTGCGAGCGCCGGCAAGAGAGTCAAGCGGACCTGATTGCGCAGCGCGTCCGTTTCCAAGTTGGTGGGGTCCACCCAGAAGTCCAGGCGCGCGTGGTGGCAGATCCACTCAGTGTCTTCACGAGAGAGCGGCAAGAACGGCCGCACGTAGCGCCCGCGAACCGGCGGAATCCCAGCGATGGCTCTAGTTCCGGAGCCGCGAGCGAGGCCCAGGAGGACTTGTTCGGCTTGATCGTTGAGCGTGTGCGCCAAGAGCACGGGCGAGTTTTGGTACGCAGCGTCCGCCGACAGAAACTCTTCGATGGCGGCGTATCGCGCCTCACGCGCATAGGCCTCGTTGAGGTTCCCGGACACGTGCGCCTTCAAGACCCGCACAGGCGAAAGTCCAAGGTCGGCGCACTGCGAAGCGGCCTTCTCCGCTACCTCCGCGCTTCCTGTTTGAAGCCCGTGGTCCACCACGAGCGCACCGACGGAATACCCCTTGCGTTGAGCAAGGAATCCCGCGGCCGCGGCTAGCGCCAAGGAGTCAGCTCCCCCGCTACACGCGACAAACGCTTGGGGTGCACCGCCGGAGCGCTGAGCATCAAAAGCGTCCAGCGCTTCCGCCACTAGATTCCGCGCGCGGGCAACCACGGCGGGCAGGTTTCCGCCCATCGGTTAGTTGCCGGAAGTGGCGTCAGTCTGCGGGGCGTGTGCGCCTGCATCTGCATCTGCATCGACGGTCTCCGCGGGCCCAGCACCGCCCTGACCCGCGAGATCACCCTGGCTCGCGAGATCACCCTGACCAGCCTGATTACCCGGACCGACCTGACCAGAGCGCATGCGCTCGACCCACTCTTGCGGGTGATGCAGCTCGTGCTCGGTCGGGAGATTCTCCGGGCCTTCCCACACCACGTTGAACCCGGACATCCCCAGTTCCTTCACGGCGTATTCGACGAAGATCTGTCCGTCTCGGTACTGGCGCATCTTCGCGTCCAGCCCCAAGAGTCGTCGAACGAAGTTCTCCAGCGAGGACCTGTTCCGGCCGCGATCGTCGAAGCGTCGACGAATCGTCTTCACGCTCGGCACGATGCTCGCGTCAATCGCGTCCATGACCACGTTGGCGTGGCCTTCCAACAAGCTCATCACTGCCGTGACGTGGCTGAGAATGGCGCGCTCTTCGGGCGTCTGGATGGCGGACATCAGCGTGCTCTGCGAAGGCAATTCCTCGCTATCACCACCGGACTTCCGGCCCTTGAAAGCCTCCGAGGCCACCTTCGCGGCGTTCTTGAGTCGGTCTGCAAGCGCGTCCTGCGAGTCCAACATCCCAGCCGTCAGCTGCGTGATGTTCTCCTGCAAGTAACCTTGCAACCACGGAGCGGCCGCGAACTGCACGCGGTGCGTCTGTTCGTGCAAGCACACCCACAACCTGAAGTCCGAAGGCTCCACCATGAGCTCCCGCTCGATGGTCACGATGTTCGGCGCCACCAGCAACAGTCGCCCGTGACGACCCGCGAAAGGATCAAACTGGCCC
Source organism: Neomicrococcus aestuarii (assembly GCF_014201135.1). NCBI lineage: Bacteria > Bacillati > Actinomycetota > Actinomycetes > Micrococcales > Micrococcaceae > Neomicrococcus > Neomicrococcus aestuarii. The sequence continues at coordinate 1,574,717 of NZ_JACHDR010000001.1, forward strand.
AACACATTCGCGGATAGGAACCCGGTGATCACACCGAGTTCGGTACCGGATACGGCCGCGGAGACGGCGGTCGATGCCGGCGACATGGTGTGCCCCTTTGCGTCCCACAACCGGCGCAAAGTTGGCGTCAACATGAACTTGAAAGACTCGATGGTGGCTTTGGACCACGTGGCGCGGTCCACCACCAATACCGGCGAATTCCGCAAACCTGCGGCGGCTTCGAGCTGCGTAATGCGTTGCACGTGATCCACGGCTTCGTCGGCGGCAGTGCGCAAAGCGGAAACCACGTCCTGGATTTCACGCACAGACAGTTTGGGTCCCGCAGTGGACACCTTGCTGGCGGTGGTGGCTGCGACGCCCCACCCCACTAGGGAATCCCCGATGTGCGGTGCTGACACGTCACCAGATTCGGCGTTCTGCACTGATTCGCCTGATTCGAGCTTGTTAGACACTGCGCCTCCTGAAGTTCGCGGCGGTCACCGCTCCCTCTATCCCACCACGCGAATCCCGGATTTACCTGTGGATTTCGTTATGGGTGAAGCTAGATCAATTCCGCCACGGCCGCGTCGAGTACGGCCCGAGCGTCCGTCAAAGAATCCACGTCGCTTGCGAAGAAGGAGAACACCAGTTGCCGACCACTCTCATCCACAAGGGTTCCGGTCAGCGTGGTCACGCCCGTCAACGTTCCCGTCTTGGCCCGCACTACGCCCGCCACGGACGAATCCGTCAGCCGCGCATCCAACGTTCCGGACAGTCCGGCGATCGGAAACGCATACGGCACATCCCGCAGCACGGCCTTGCTGGACCTTGAGGCAGCAGACAAAACTCCGGTCAGTTGAGCCGGGCTCACGCGATTCTCCGCGGACAACCCGGACGCGTCCACCATGGTCACGCCCTCCGTTGACACACCGATCTCGCCAATCTTTTCCAGGATCGCGGCGGTACCGCCCTCGAACGTCCCCGGCTTCCCGGACTGCAAAGCGACGAGTCGGCCCAGTGCTTCGGCAACATAGTTGTCCGATTCCTCGCCCATGAACTCCACGACTTCGGCCACGGTAGCGCCTTCAACCTTGGCCAGTTCCTTCGCCTCGGCGGCGGTCGTTCCGCGAGAAATACCGCCAGAATCCCCGGAACCGCTCGCCGTCACGCTGATTCCGGATCCATCAAGCGCCGCCACCAGCGCCTTCTCAAAAGCCTGAGCGGCCGTCAGCGCGGGGTCCGAGACTCGTCCGGCTTTCTCGGCCGAGCTCGAGCGCGCTCCCCACATCGCGATCGGTTGCACCGCCGAAATATTGCCGCTCGTCATGAGCGAAGAATCCCACGCGGGCAACAGCGCGTCACCCGTGAACAGCGAATCATCCAGGACGATTTTTACGGAAGCCGGGGCTGCGTCGTCGTTCTTTAAAGCAGTGGCCGTGAGCTTCGCGAGCGACGCAAGTCCCGCCCGCCCCGAAACGGCGGTGGAATTCTCGCCCGAACCCAGCAAAACATCCCCGCCGCCGCGCAAATACACGGTTCCATCAGCACCCAAAAGTGTGGTGGTGGCGAATCGGTGGGTCGAATCGAACGTCTGCAACGCGGCAGCAACGGTCAACGTTTTCAAGCTCGAAGCCGGCACTCCCGCAGTCTCACCATTACGCGAAAATACGGTCTCACCACTAGGAACATCCACCACGCTCGCCGTGAACTCGCCCTGAGCGTCATCGAAAAGTTGCGTGATGGCCTGCGACTTCTGAGAAAAATCCTCAGCTTGCGTGCCGCTCGCAGGCGGGAAAAGAGAGTACGACGACGCGGCTTGGGTCGGGCGGTTCAGCGGAGCAAGTGCCTCCGTGCGTGAAGAACCAAGCGCTATGACCAGCCACGTGATCAGCCCCACAACGAGCGCGACCACGAGAAACACCGCAACGAGGGTAAGCCGACCCCTCTTCCAATTCATGCAAGCCTCTCAAATAGCCGTCAACGTGCCTTGCCTTGTAGCCTTGGCACAGCACTTTGTTAACACTAACTGCCGATTCAATCCACGCAGGGTAGTGAAAGTTATTACTGAGGAAAGTCAGGTTTCTATGGAACACGACGTCACCATCGAGATCCCCGCCGGATCTCGCGTCAAGTACGAAATTGATCACGAGACCCACCGCTTGCGTTTGGATCGCGTGCTCTTCACCCCGATGCAGTACCCCACGCACTACGGCTACTTCGAGGACACCCTCGGCGAAGACGGCGATCCGTTGGACGCCATGGTCTGGATCCCAGGCGTGGACCTCATCCCGGGCGTGCTCGTGGAATCCCGCCCAGTCGGCGTTTTCAACATGACGGACGACGGCGGCGGAGATGCCAAGCTCATCTGCGTTCCAAAGGACAAGCGCTTCGATCACATCCAGGAACTCGAAGATGTGGATCCTTGGCTCATCAAGGAAATCGAGCACTTCTTCACCCGCTACAAGGATCTTGAGCCAGGCAAGTGGGTCAAGGCTGAGGGCTGGGAAGGCCGCGAAGCTGCCGAAGCCGAGCTCCAGCGCTCCATCGAGCGCTTCATCAAGCACGGCGAAGAGTCTGCAGCGGACGAGCCACAGGGTCGCGACGTCTAATCGTCCTGCCTGGTCAGGTTTTCAAGAAACGCGGAGTGTTTCGGCAAATACGCCGGGGCGCTCCGCTTTTCTATTCCCGTTTTCGCCGCGGCCACGCCCCCACTTCGCGGTTCTCCTGGCTCCAACCGTGTTTCAGCGCCGGCCCACCCCATGCGCGGCCACTTTGCAACGACTTCTTCGAGTTTCCTTGTAGCAAAGTGTTCTCACAGGGATGGGTTTGTAGAGAAGTGGCCTCACCTGGGTCTAGTGACGGTCAACTTGGGGGTTCCGGGTCGTCAGGGCACCGCCTCAGGGCGAAGCGGCGCGGGCTCGGGGAGTGACGGCGTCGCCACGGAGACCTCCCGACGGCGTCGCTACGGCGAATAGACCCGGGTCTTGCGGCGTTTCGCGGGGCTAAATCAACCCAAATCGGTTGATGTGCGGCGAAGATGGAGAAATGTTCGTCCTCACCATCAATCAGCGAGATTCTCGGGAATCTGGCGATCGCGTCGAGGAACTCCTTGATCTCTTGAGCGAGCTCCCCACGCTTGTTCCTTTTCAGCGCTCCATCGGCGACGAGGCCATCGGCGTGGTTCAGTCCGCGCACGTGGCGGTTGAAGTCGCGTTGGCCGCGATCCGCGAGCGCCGCTGGCATATTGGAATCGGCGTAGGTCCGGTAAATCCACCCAGTACGACGACGCAGCTTGAGTCGAGCGCGCAGCTTGCGGATCAGAGCATCAACGATGCCGAAGGGTTCGGGTTGGTTTACGCGCGTCGCGCTGTGAATCGGGCGCAGCGCAGCACCGAACGAATTCCGTTGGCCGTCGAGGGCCCCGACGGCGAGGCCGCCGCTCAGGCGGAGGCGGTGTTGAGGCTCATTGCTCAGATTGTTTTCACGCGCACCGAAGCTGAGTGGTCCGTGCTGGATCTCTTGGTTCCAGGTGTCAGAGGACAGCAAAAGGCCATTGCGTCCGCGCTGGGAATCTCCACTCAAGCGGTCTCGAAGGCGATCGCCCGATCCTTCTGGAACGAAGAATGGGCGTGCCGCCCGGCCGCCGCACGATTGCTGGATCTAGTGTCCGGTCCGGAATCGTTGGAGCCGGCCGGCGTTCCGTACAACCCGCGTGGCGTCTAAGCCTCGGAGCAGGTAGCCCGCGGCTAGTCCTCGAGCAAAGACTCCAGAACATCGGCCAAGCCATCGGCCTCAACGGCGCCGGTGACTTCGTTCGCGACGTTCTTGACCTCGTCCGGAGCCTGACCCATGGCCACGCCACGGTCAGCCCACGTGAGCATTTCAATGTCATTACGGCCATCGCCCACAGCAACGGTCTGAGAGATCTCGTGTCCGGCGCTGATGAGTCGTTCTTGCAGGCCCTGAAGCGCGCTCGCCTTGGAAATGCCCTCGGCGGCGATGTCTAGCCAGGCGCTGTAGCCCACGGAGTAGGTGACGCCGTGAAGTCCGATCTTCTGGACCGCTTCGCCGAAGTCTTCGGCGGAAGTGTCCGTGGAGAAGACCACCAAGCGCACGGTCTCAATATCCAAGAGCTGATCAAAGCTCACTCCGCGTGCGTCCACGCCAAAGCTCATGTCCTGAAAACGCTCCGTGGCAAGGAACTCGCCCGTCACGGTTTCTAGCGCAAACTTTGCGGTAGGCATTGCATCGCGCAACTTGCGCAACACCTGACCAGGCTGGAAGGTCCGGCGGTCAATGACTTCGAAACCATTGCTCTGGTTGGCGTCGATGCGCAGGGTCACGCCACCGTTCGAAGCCACCGCATGTCCGCGGTCAATTTCCAAGAGCTCGATGATCGGAAGCGTCGCCCCCAAGGAACGTCCCGTCGAGACCACCACGTGGTGGCCGGCGTTCACTACAGCCAGCGCCGCTTCGCGCACGCGTGGAGACATGTGGCCGTCGTGGTTCACCAGGGTGCCATCCACATCGAGGCTCACAAGCTTCTTCGCACCAACACCCTCAAGCGGGGGATGTACGCCATTCAAAATCTTTACGTCAGTATTTGTCATTGTCATCCGGTCCTCGTTGCCGGTCCATATCTGTGTTGCCATAAGTTCTAGTGAAACACTTCCGCACCGTCTTTGGCGATGAACCGTGCCACACGCCGCATGAACTCTCGGTAAACAAGTGGTCAACAAGATGAACCGCACGTTTATATCCACAGCCGTTCGCACAGTGTGAGTGTTTACCTAACCCAACAATCGTGTGTCACCTAGCATTCCACAGGCCCTCCATAGGCTGCCTGCGGGCGTAAGCTGCGTCGTCGACCTCCGCGTCAATTACTACCGCAAATCGAGAGTTCACCCCGAATTTACCTTCCGTCAACCCGTCATTTGCAGTGACGTCACGGGGAAATCACGGGCGAAACGTAGGTTGGCTGAGTTCCCACACGTCACCCGCAAAGGAATCTCCCATGAATGACTCTGTGAAACTCGGCAGCAAGCGCTCTCGCGCCACCATCGCTACCCTTGCCGCCGTCACCGCGTGCGCAGCCACCGCCCTTCCCGCATCCGCTTCCGTCATTGCTACCCCGGTCAACTACTCCGCCGAAGACGCTGCGCTGCAGCTGTCCGCTGTGGGCTCCTATGACACCGGAATCTTCGACGAATCTGCCGCTGAAATCGTGCAGTTCGTTCCGCGGTCCCAGCGCATCCTCACGGTGAACGCCAACGCTGGCGTGGTGGAGGTCCTCGACGCGAGCGACCCCGCCAACCCCGTCAGGGAATTCGACATCAACGCCGCCGGCACCGCAGCCGCAGACGGTTCCGTCATTCCAGAAGGCGCTGTCGCCAACTCGGTAGCTGTTCGCGCGGACGGCCTCGGCGTGGTCGCCGTGGAAGCTCCGGACAAAACGGACCGCGGCTGGCTGCTCTACGTGGACGCGAACGCAGCAAAGCCAACCATCCTCGGCGCAGTGCGCGTGGGATCGCTTCCTGACATGGTCACCATCACCCCGAACGGCGCCACCGCGCTGGTCGCCAACGAGGGCGAACCAGCTGAGGACTACTCGATGGACCCTGAAGGTTCCGTGGCCGTCGTGACCTTGCCTAAGGCGCTCACCGCGAAGAACCAGGGCTTCAAGGGCGCCATCTCCCAGGCTCAGGTCAAGATCGCAGACTTCCACGCTTTCGAAAACAACCTGCCTGAAGGCGTGCGCGTCTTCGGCGGCCGCGAGGACGCCACCGGCGTGATCCCAGAGTTCCCGGTTTCTGAGAACCTCGAGCCCGAGTACATCACCGTCACCGAGAACGGCTCCAAGGCGTACATCAGCGTCCAAGAAGCCAACGCCGTGGCCGTGCTCAACGTGAACTCCGGCGTTATCACCGACCTGCTCCCGCTGGGCACGGTTGATCGCATGGACATCGCTTTGGACGCCTCTGACAAGGACAAGTCCATCAACGTCACCACGTGGCCGGTCGAGGGCTTCCGCATGCCGGACGCAATCGGCTCCTACAAGGTGTCCGGCAAGGACTACTTCGTGACCGCTAACGAGGGCGATTCCCGCGAGTGGGACGGCTACTCTGAGGTGGCCCGTGTGAAGGATCTCGGCAAGGACGGCCTCGCGCCGATCTGCGATTCCGTTGCTGCTGAGGTGGGGTTGACCGTCAAGCAGTTGCGCGAGGACGCCAAGCTTGGCCGCCTCAACATCACCACCGCGAACGGCCTGAACGCTGACGGCTCCTGCTACGAGAAGCTCTACACCTACGGTGGCCGCGGCTTCTCCATCTTCGATCCCAACGGCAACCTGGTCTTCGAGTCCGGCACCGAGTTTGAAGAGATCATCGCCGAGGCAAATCCTGAGTACTTCAACTCGAACCACACCGAAGCTTCCTTCGATTCCCGCTCCGATGACAAGGGTCCAGAGCCTGAAGGCCTCGCGATCGGCGAGATCGACGGCCGCACCTACGCTTTCACCGGCCTCGAGCGCGTGGGCGGCGTCATGGTCTACGACATCACCACCCCCACCGATGCGAAGTTTGTGACCTACGTGAACAACCGCGATTTCTCCGTCAACGCTGAGGAATTGATTGACGAAGGCTCCGATGAGGCCGCTACCGTCAAGGCGGCTGGCGATCTGGGCCCTGAGGGCTTGGACTTCGTCTCCGCCACGGATTCCCCAACCGGCCAGCCGCTCTTGGTAGTGGGCAACGAGGTTTCCGGCTCCACGAGCGTCTTCGAGATCACAGTCAACTAGCCACTCACTCCTTCACGACGAGAGGGCGGGATCCGGCTCCATTTTTGGTCCGGGCTCCCGCCCTCTCGTGCGTTATTTTTCTAGTACGACGACGCAGCTCGCCTAAGTGCCCTGGTTGCGGACTGCAGAGACTCAGCCGAGGGCCGAAGAGGGTTAATCGGCTAAGGGTGCCGTGCGGTTTCCGGAGATGTTGACAGCCCAAAAGATGCCGAACTGATCCGTGAGGTCTCCGTAGGAGTCGCCCCACATTTGCTGTGCGAGCGCGGTCTGGACGGTGCCGCCGACTGCTAGCGCGTTGAAGATCTCCGTCATGCGGACGGAGTCGTCTCCCCAAATGCAGGCTTGGGTGTTGCCGACCTTCGCCGGAGCTTCCTCGTTCGGGTGGTCGCCGGCCATGAGGTCCCAGCCGAACGGCGTGGAGAGCTGGCCGTGCATGACCCAATCCGGGTGCTCGGTGTTTCCCATGTCGCCATGGCGCATGATGTCGAGGTCGCCGCCGAGAACTTCGTGATAGAACTCGAGGGCTTGCGTTGCTTGGCCATTGAAAAGCAGGTAGGTGGAAATGTTGATCACGGTGGACAACCCTTTCTAGCTATCGCCTGACGGCTCTTGCATCGCAAGCCCTCGCAGAGAACTCTCTCGAGGAAAGTCCTAAAGAACTGGCAGAACTTCCAGACCGCCAAGGTATGGACGCAAAGCGGCTGGAACGTTGACGGAGCCGTCGGCGTTCTGGTGGTGCTCCAACAATGCCACGATCCAGCGGGTGGTGGCGAGGGTTCCGTTCAGGGTTGCTACCGCGCGGGTGCCGCCCTTCTTGCCCTCGGCGTCAACCTGGCGTTCGCGGATGTTCAAACGACGAGCCTGGAACGTGGTGCAGTTCGAGGTTGAAGTCAGCTCGCGGTAGCGCTCCTGGGTAGGAACCCAGGCTTCGCAGTCGAACTTACGGGCGGCGCTCATGCCGAGGTCGCCAGCGGCGGTGTCGATCACGCGGTACGGGAGCTCCACCTTGGCGAGCATCTCTTCTTCCCAGGCCAGCAGCTTGGCGTGCTCAGCTTCGGCCTCTTCGATTGGCGCGTAGATGAACATTTCCAGCTTGTTGAACTGGTGCACGCGGATGATGCCGCGGGTGTCCTTACCGGCGGAACCGGCTTCGCGGCGGTAGCACGTGCTCCAGCCCGCATAACGAATGGGCCCGCCCGCCAAATCCAAGATTTCGTCGGCGTGGTAGCCCGCGAGGGCTACTTCCGAGGTTCCCACCAGGTACAGGTTGTCGCGCTCAAGACGGTAGATTTCGTCGTCGTGCTCCACATCAAAACCGGTGCCCTGCATCGTTTCGGGGCGCACCAAGGTGGGGGTAATGACGGGGATGAAGCCGTAGGAAATCGCCTGATCAAGCGCCATGTTCATGAGCGCAATCTCAAGGCGCGCGCCGACGCCCTTGAGGAAGTAGAAGCGTGAACCGGACACCTTGGCGCCGCGTTCCATGTCGATGGCGCCCAAGAGTTCGCCCAGTTCAAGGTGGTCGCGGGGCTCGAAGCCCTCGGCCGCGAAGTCGCGAGGCGTGCCCACGGTCTTGACCACGGTGAAGTCGTCTTCGCCACCGGCAGGAGCGCCCTCGAGAACGAGGTTCGGCATCATGCGGACCAAGCGCTCTTGCTCGGCCTGCGCTGCGTCAGAAGCGGCGGAAGCTTCCTTCACGCGTGCGGACAATTCTTTGACCTCCGCGAGAAGCGCTTGCTTCTCTTCACCGCCGGCTTTGCCGACCTTCTTCGAGAAGACATTCTGCTCAGCACGCAGAGACTCGAATTCCGCGATTGCAGCGCGGCGAGAAGCGTCCGCGGCAATGATTTGATCCACGAGGGATTCATCGGCTTCGCGGTTGCGCTGCGAAGTACGGAAAAGGTCAGGATTCTCAGTGAGTTCTTTGACGTCGATCACCGTTACAGGTTACCTGTTCCATGTATTCTCAAAGGAATAGAGCATGTCTTCGGCGGAGGGGCGTCACATTGAGTACTCGCGAACAGCGTTTTGCGGTGATTTTGAACCCGTCAAAGAACGGGGCCACCAAGCTTCAAACGCAGTTTTCAGCGGCGGTGAAGGATGCTGGTTTTGAAGAACCCGGCTTCTTCGAGACCACCGTGGATGATCCAGGTCGGCAGATGACCCTCGACGCCATCGAGGCCGGCTACACCGTGATTGTGGCCGCGGGTGGCGACGGCACGGTCCGCGAGGTCGCCGAAGTGCTCGCCCAGCGGGAGACCCCGGAGGGCGAAGAGCCACTCCAGATGGCGATCCTCCCCCTGGGCACCGGCAATTTGCTCGCGAGAAACCTTGAAATCAACGTGGATGATCTTCGCGAATCCATCAGCGGCGCCGTTCACGGCGAGGCCCGTGCCATTGACGCCGTGCGGATCGACCTTGAACGACCCAGTGGCGAGATTGACGAGCACGTGTTCTTGGTGATGGGCGGCGTGGGAATCGACGCCGAAGTCATGGACGACACCCGCGATGACCTCAAGAAGAAGGTCGGCCCCCTCGCCTATGTAGAAGCCGGCTTCCGGAAAATTCAGGGCAGCAACGTTCCCATCAGCTTCAAGGTAGGCGACGGAAACTGGGAAAAGCGCAACGTGCGCTCCGTGATTTTCGCGAACTGCGGCAAGCTTCAAGGCGGATTCGACTTTGTGCCCAACGCCAAAGTGGACGACGGCCTCATGGACCTCGTAGTCATGACCCCACGATCACCCGTTGACTGGGCCCGCATCTTCGTCAAGACCGTGGTTCGCGTGAAGCGCCGCATCCCTGTCATTGAATACTTCCAAGGCGAACAGTTCTCACTTCGCAGCGTGGAACCCATTCTGGCCCAGCTGGATGGAGATCCAGTGGGCGAAGTGATGGGCATCCGTGCGCGCATTTTGCCAAACTCGCTCAACGTCCGAGTTGCCGACGCCCCACGGTGGCCCGGCGCCCTCGGCAACGTGTTTCGCCGCTAGGTCAATTTATCCGTTACGCGCCGACGTAACATTCGGCCACATAGTTCAGAAATCATTTGGTGTAGACCTGATTTTCATTGCCGCCTACACCGTCAACCATTTGGTTCCCACCCACAACTTGATTCATCAGCAATAGCTCCATTTTCACCATTTGCCGAAGATTATTCGATTGCAATTGTGAGAATGGCGTGATTCTCGAACGTCGTTCGGCAAAGTTGTTACTCACGAGTTCATTTTGTGTACTCCTTCCGCGTAGCTTGAGAGGGCGAACTACTCAAACTTCCAGCCGGAAAGAGCATCATGACCAAGAAACTTCTCATTGCGCGACGCACGGCAGTTGCCGCTCTCGCAATCTCCCTGCTTACCGCTTGCGGCGCCAGCAATGGCGGCAGCCAGAGTTCAGCCTCGGCGCTACCCACGGACATCAAGACGGTCAAGATCGGTGTTTCCGACGGCGCTGAGCCGTACTGGCAAGTGTTCAAGAAGGTAGTTCAGGAAGAAACCGGCGTGACCGTGGAATTCCAGAACTTCTCTGACTACAACCAGCCAAACCCGGCGCTTGATCAGAAGCAGCTGGACTTGAACGAGTTCCAGCACTTGCAGTACTTGGCGACCTACAACGTGGCCAATAACAAGAACCTGCAGCCTATTGGCGCCACCGCGATTTACCCGTTGCCGTTGTACTCGAAGAAGTACAAGTCCACCGAGGAAATCCCTGAGGGTTCGGAAATTGGTGTCCCGAATGACCCCACCAACCTGTCCCGTTCGCTCATTGTGCTTGAGCAGGCTGGCTTGATCTCCATCAAGGGCGGCGCGAACTCCACGTCCACCCCAGCTGAGATCGACACCGCCAACTCCAAGGTCAAGGTAGTCCAGATGGACGCCAAGATGACTGCGCAGAATCTGGATTCGTTGGCTGGCGCCATTGTCAACAACAACTACGCGACCGCAGCCAAGCTCGGCAAGGACCTGATCATCGCTAAGGATGATCCCGCCGCCGATTCTTCGAAGCCATACATCAACGCGTTTGTGGCTCGCGACGAAGACAAGACCAACCCAACGCTCATCAAGATCGCAGAGCTTTACCACGATCCTGAAGTTGAAGCAGCCATTCGCGAGGACCTCGGAGAGGGTGGAATCTTCAAGACGGATACCCCTGAAGAACTCCAAGAGGCGCTCAGCGTTATTGAAGAAAACAAGAAGAACTCCTAGTACTTCTTCTGCACTCAGTAGGTGGTTCTGCGATGACGCGTGGAGCCACCTACTTGTGCTTAGCAAAGGATTCTCGCTGTGACAGCAATCGTAGAGTTTAGAAACGTCAGTAAGACGTTCCCGGGAACTAAAAACTCGGACCCCGTCAAGGCCGTCCAGGATGTAACGCTGGATATTGAGGCCGGCTCCATTACCGGAATCATCGGATACTCGGGCGCTGGAAAGTCCACCTTGGTTCGCCTGATCAACGCGTTGGAGTTGCCGGATACCGGTGATCTTCGCGTGGACGGTGCAGACCTGACCCGGATGAAAGAACGCGAGCTGCGAACGCTTCGTTCGAGCATCGGCATGATCTTCCAGCAGTTCAACCTGTTGAATTCGCGTTCCGTGGCCAAGAACATCGAGTACCCGCTCATTGTGGCCGGCGTGAAGGCGGAAGAACGCGCTAAGCGCGTCACTGAATTGCTGCGGTTTGTGGGCATCGAGTCCAAGCGCAATCAGTTCCCGTCCCAACTTTCTGGCGGTCAGAAGCAACGCGTGGGTATTGCGCGCGCGCTCGCCACGAACCCCAAGATTTTGTTGGCGGATGAGGCCACCTCGGCGCTGGATCCAGAAACCACGGCGGAGGTCTTGGACCTCTTGAAGCGTGTGAACACTGAATTCGGCACCACCATTGTGGTCATCACCCACGAAATGCACGTGGTGCGCAGCATCTGCTCCAACGTGGCCGTCATGGAACACGGCAAGGTTCTCGAATACGGACCGGTCTATGACGTGTTCGCGTTCGCGAAGGAAGAAGCCACCCAGCGCTTCATCAACTCCACCATCCAGGACCGGCCCAGCCCGGAGACGGTCGCCCGCTTGCAATCGCTTCACCCCGGCACTTTCGTCACGGTGAGCATTGTTGAGTCTGCGGTTCCGGATCGCAGTGAGTACGACGACGCTGGCTCCAGTTCAGAGGCACCTGCCAGTTCCGGGGTGGCTGATTTACTCAGCCAGGCCAGCACGGTTCGAAAGACGGTGGTGTTCGGTTCCATCACGGAGATCGCGCAGCGACCCTACGGTTCGCTCACCTACGTCTTCGACGGCCCGGACGCTGACGTGCAACAGCTCATTGAGAGCCTTACAAGGATCACCGCAACGCAAGTCTGGGCCGATCAGCGCAGCATCTTGAAGGGAGACGCATCATGATCGACTGGGAGACCATGGGGCCCCTGCTGACGCAGTCCCTCCAACAAACTCTCACCATGGTGGTCATCACCATGCTTCTTGGCGGATTCTTCGGCCTGATCATTGGCATCCTGCTCTATGCCACCCGTCCAGGGAACATCTTGCAGAACGCCGTGGTGTTCAACGTCTTGAACTTCATCATCAACGTGGTGCGACCCATCCCGTTCATCATCTTCATCTCCCTCGTAGGACCGTTTAGCCTCTCGCTGATCGGCACGAGTATCGGCACCGAGGCGGCGATTGTCCCCATGACGCTCATGGCGTCCGTGGTGATCGGCCGCATTGTGGAGCAGAACTTGGTGGGCGTGGATCCGGGCGTGGTGGAAGCAGCTCGCGCCATGGGCTCCTCCCGTGCCCGCGTGCTCTTTGATGTGGTGTTGAGGGAATCGATTGGCCCACTGATTTTGGGTTACACGTTCGTCTTCATCGGCGTGGTGGATATGTCCGCGGTTGCCGGCTACATCGGCGGTGGTGGACTCGGTGATATGGCCATTACGTACGGCTACCAGCAGTTCAACTACGCCGTGACCATCCTGGCCGTCGTGGTGATTGTGCTGCTGGTTCAGTTGGCGCAGCTCATTGGCAACTGGCTAGCTCGCAAGGCGCTTCACCGCTAAACGGACACAGCTAAAAGCTAGCAAGACAAAACAGTGAAGGGACGAGGCCCACAATGGGTCTCGTCCCTTCACTGTTCACGCCAATGCTCTGATTCAGTGCGATGCTCGGTTCTCCTGCGATAGCTGGAGTGTCAGAAGCATGCGGCGTCGTCGTCCTTCGCGAAATTACAGACCGTCCGTCAGCCCGCGCAACCGATCCACCCACGCGCGAGCGTCACGGTACGCTTCCTCCGAATTGTGGCGACCAAAGCTCGGCGAGAGCTTGTCCGCCGACGGGTAGGAACCCAAGAATCGGATCTCCGGCGTAATGCGGTGCAAGCCCATGAGGGCGTCCGCCATGCGGGATTCGTGCACGTGACCCTCGGCGTCCACGGAGAAGAAGTAGTTGCCCAGTCCTTCGCCCGTGGGTCGGGATTCAATGCGGGAGAGGTTCACGCCGCGGGACGCGAACTGATCCAGAATGTCCATCAGCGCACCCGGGTGATCATCCGGCAGCGGGATGACCACGCTGGTCTTGTCGGAGCCCGTGACGGGCGGCAACGAACCAGGCAAGGACACCAACACGAAACGCGTCACGGCGCCCGAGTTATCTTCCACGCCCGTGCGCAACACCGTGAGCGAATTCTGTTGGGCAACTAGGGGCGAGCAGATGGCGGCGTCGTACGTGACGTCCTCGTCCAGCAAGCCCAGTGCGCCCGCCGCCGTAGAGGAGGCGGGGATGAACTCAGCGTTCGGAGTGTTCTCTTCAGCCCAATAACGGCACTGCGCCCACGCGTGCGAGTGCGTTGAGATCGCCCGAATCTGCGAGAGCTCGGTAATGCCCGGACGCACGGTCAGCACAAACGTGATGGGGACCAGCGCCTCGCGTACAATCTGCAGCTTGGAGCCGTTCGCGATCGAATCGAGGGTCGCGGAGACGCCACCTTCCACCGAATTCTCGATGGGGACCATTGCCGCGCTGACGCGACCTTCGCGCACCATCGTGAGCGCCGAGTTGACGCTGCTGCACGGGAAGAAGTCCGCTTCCGCCGCGTCGGGAACTTGGAGAAGCGCGGCTTCGGTGAAGGTTCCCGCGGGTCCTAGGAACGCGTAGGAGCGGCGGTTCGCGGCGGGCACGGAAACGCTCGTTGCGGCGCGTTCACCGGGCGCAGTTGATTCGCTCGGCGCAGTTGAGTCAATCACCGTACGGTCGGCTCCTGACCATTCTCAGACTCAAGTGGCTTGCCAGCTTCGAGCCAGGCGCCGGATCCGCCAGCGATGTTGAACGCGGTGTAGCCCTGGCCCGTGAGCCAAGCGGCGGCCTGCGCGGAGCGGCCTCCGGTACGGCAAATCACGTAGGTGTCGACGTCCGGGTCCAGCTCATCTACGCGCAACGGCAAGTCGCCGAGGGGGATGTGCACGGCGCCGGGAACGTGGCCGTGCACGAACTCGTACTCTTCGCGCACGTCCAGCACCAAGGCGTCGGCTGGAACCTGGTCCACTGAAACGGTTTCGAATTCACTCATGGTGGGCACCTCACTGTTCAAAAATTCTCTGAATCATCTAATCACTCAAGCCTATAGTTGGATCCATCATGACGAACCACTCGCAGCGCCTTAGTTCCCTTCCCGCCGCGTGGGAACTACGTGATGCGTTGCATCGCGAAGAGACCACGAGCGTCAAATTATTGGCTCAGTCCCTCGATCTAATCCACTCACTCAATGAAGAGTTGGGGGCTTTCGTTGCCGTAAATGGTGAAAAGGCGCTCACTGCTGCGAAGAAATACGACGCCGCTCGTTCCAGTTCCGCGCGCGACCTTCTAGGTGGGTTGCCGCTTGCGTGGAAGGACCTCATCGACGTGGCCGGGTTCCCCACCCGGATGGGCTCGCGCATCACTCCCGAAACTCCGGTAGATCTCACGCATCCGCTGGTGGACAAGGTGACGCAGGCCGGTTCATTCACGATCGGCAAAACGGCTGTCCCCGAGTTCGGTCTCAACGCGTACTCCGAAAACGACGCGAACCCTCCGGCTCGCAACCCCTTTGACCCGAACCGCACGCCCGGTGGTTCGAGCGGCGGCGCGGCTGCCGCGGTCGCGAGCGGCATGCTGGCGGTAGCTCCCGGGAACGACGGCGGAGGTTCCGTCCGCATTCCAGCGGCGGCTTGCGGGCTCGTGGGTTTGAAAACGAGCCTGGGTTTGATTCGCGAGGACCTCATGAACGGCGCCAGCGAAGGAAAGACCCCGCTCACGGATAAGCGCGGTGCGCCCCGGCTTGCGGTCACCGGACCTTTGGGCCGTTCAGCGTTCGATGCCGCCCTGTTGTTGGATGCGATGACCGGCGCTCGCGGATCGAACTCGTACTACGAGGTGGCGCGAACACTGGATCCTGTCCACGCGACCTACGCGCCGAAGCACGCGAAGGACAACCCGCAAAGCGCCAAGCTCCACGGCCGCGAAGAGCCACTACACATTGCCGTTTCCACCGATTCGCCTTTTGATTCCGCCCTCGGCAGCAGCCTCTCCCCCGAATCTCTCACCGCACTCGAAGCCGGCCGCAAGCTGCTCGAGAAGGTGAGCTGCGTCGTCGTACCGGAAAAATTTGAGTATCCCGAGGACTATCACGCAACGTTCCGCACGGTGTGGACTGGAGGGCTCGCGGAGGCGCCGATTCCGGTAGAAGCGGAGGCGCTACTGACCCCGCTGGCCCGAGATTTCCGGGAATCTTCGCGCGCACAATCGGAAGAAACCAAGCAGGCTGCGGCCACGCGCTTGAGTGAGATCGGGCGCGGATTCCGCGAAGCCTGGGGCAAGTTTGATGTGGTGCTCACGCCCGCGCTCGCATGGGAGCCGCCCGAAATCGGCTTCTTCACACGCGAGGATCCCGAACGCGATTACGTCCTGCAATGCCAATTCACGCCGTTCACGTCCATGGTGAACGTGTCCGGGCTGCCGGCGATCGTGGTGCCCGTGAGCATCACGTCGAACGGCCTGCCGATGGCCGTTCAGCTCATTGGTCGCTTGCATTCGGAGCGGCAACTGCTCACGCTCGCCGCCGCGATGGAAGCCGCGCGCGGGCCGCTGGTATTCACCCAGAATTAACCTCGGCGTGTTCGGATCGAGAGATGACCACGGATAACCAGTCACTTTCCGAATCATCGACCACTAGCGGATACCAGCCCGATTTTCTGGGCACGGAGACGGTCACGGTGCCGTCCGATCCGCGGCTGACCGTCCTGGATTACACGCACTTTTCCATTCACCAGGACACCGAACGGCGCATGCCGGCCATCACCGCCGTGAACATTGACGGCGCGACCTTGGTGACGGACATCGAGCGCGGCAACAACTGGCGCCTGGACCCGCGATTGCCCGCCGAACACCAGGCCGGTGAGGAGCTGTACGCGCGCAACGACATTGACCGTGGGCACGTGGTGCGGCGTCGTGATCCCGTGTGGGGTGAGCGGCAGGTCGCGACGCAAGCGAACGCGGACACCTTCCACTACACGGTCTGCGCGCCACAAGCGGGCTACTTCAACCAGTCCAAGGAGCTGTGGCTGGGCCTCGAGGACCACGTGCTCGAGCATGCAGCGACCTTCGATCAGCGCTTGTCCGTGTTCACCGGCTGCGTTTTTACAGCCGAAGATCCCAGCTATCGCGGGTTTTTGGTGCCGCGCCAATTCTTCAAGATCGCCGCGTGGAATCGCGGGGGCGAGCTGGCTGCGAGCGCGTACGTGCTGGATCAGGGCGAGGGTTTGGACATGATTCTGCGCCGCGGGCTGCGTCCCGGCCAGGAAGCGGGCGAGGACGGGCCGGGCCCGTTCAAGACCTTCCAGATCCCGGTGGCGGACGTGGCAGCGCTGACGGGATTGCCCGTGGATCAGTTGGCTGCCGCGGACGTTTTGGCGGCGACGCTTGCGCAGCGTCCTGCCTTCCCTGACGTACGACGACGCTGGATCGAGTTGAGCGGGCCGCAAGACCTGATCTTGGGTTAGGCAGCACATTTGCGTTGGCGGAGTTTTCGCTGGGACTTCTCTGGAGGGTCGGGCCGAACGGTTCTAAATGTCAGTGGGGAAGGTTTAGATAGGGACATGGAGATCTTTTGCACCGTAGTTCCGCCGTACCTCTTGGAGAGCGTGGCGGAGGGAACGCCCGCGCCCACGGATGATCTTCGCGAGGACTCTGGAAACAGTGGGTCTGGAAACGGTGGTTCTGGAAACGAGGACTCGACTCAGGGTCCCGTTCGGAGCTTGCGACCCTCCCCTACTTCGGCTCCCGAATCTGGAGCTTCTGGCGCTCAAGGATCTGGCGTTGAAGGTTCTCAGGTCGAGGGTTCTGATTTCGGGCCGGGACTCGAGTTCATTTCGGCGGAGACCTCGGAGATTGCTCGTCGCACGCTCGAGATTGACGAGCGGATGCGCCAAGAACGCCGCAATCCACAGCCGGAACCTTCGATCGTTCAGGTGAAGGGCACGCTGGCCCGCAAGATCTCTGACGCTAAGAACAAGGAAGTACTTCCCGGAACGCTCGTGCGCGCCGAGGGCGACGAACCCACTGAAGATGTAGACGTCAACCGCGTTTACGACACGTTCGGCAGCATCTACGCGTTCTTGCAAAAAGTGTTGAACCAGTCCAGCATCGACGGCCACGGAGTGGCTCTCCAAGGAACCGTGCACTTCGGGGACCACTATGACAACGCCTTCTGGGATGGCGAACAAATGGTCTTCGGCGATGGCGACGGCGAAGTTTTCGCCACCTTCACGGATTCCTACACCGTGGTGGCTCACGAACTCGGCCACGGGTTCTTGCAGTACACCACCAACTTCACCTACCAAGGTCAATCCGGCGCCCTCAACGAGTCCTGCGCCGACGTCCTAGGAACCGTGGCCGAACAGTGGGCACTGGGGCAAAGCGCTGAGGAATCCGACTGGTTCATTGGCCGCGAAGTGTTCACCCCACAGATCGCCGGCGACGCACTACGCTCCATGTCAGCACCCGGAACCGCGTACGACGACCCCTCACTCGGCGTGGACCCACAACCCGAGCACATGAGCGAATTCGTCACCACGCGCGAGGACAACGGTGGAGTTCACATCAACTCCGGCATCCCCAACCGCGCGTTCTACCTCGCGGCCACCGCGATCGGCGGAAACGTGTGGGAAGGCGCCGGTCGAGTATGGGCGGACGTCCTCTTGTCCCAAGAGCTCCCCCTCGATGCCACCTTCGTGGCTTTCGCCGAATCCACCGTGAAGCACGCGGGACGCATCTTCGGTGAAGAGTCCTCCCAGCAAGCTACTGTCCAGAAAGCCTGGGAAACTGTGGGCGTTCTCCAGCCGACGCCCTAGGTCTCCTCAAGCAAGTTCATTAGAGTGAAGCCATGAGGGTACAAGTGACGCGGTCAGGCGGATTCGCCGGTATTTCGCGCCGCGGTGCCATCGAGTGCTCCAATGAACCAGACCTTTCGGCGCTCGTCGACGCAGCCCTCCTCGAAGCTCAGCAGAGTCAAGACCAGAACCAAAACCAAAACCAAAACCACGCGGATCATCCCCTACCTGACCCGACGCTCACGGATGATGATGGCGAGACGGAAGCTGCGTCGTCGTACTCAGAAAGAAACCGAGCCCAGCAGCACCAGCAGCGGGACCGGTACCAATGGAACATTTGGATCGGCGATGAGCAGTTTGAGTTCCCGGATTCCGAGCTGCCGGAGACGGTGAGGGTGCTCGCGGTCGAGGTTCTTAAGCATCCCGTTACGCGGCCCACAATGGATGGCGACCTGGATCACTAAAGTGGGCACTTGCGCCGCAACAAGCGCAAAATATTGCAAATGTCCCCTTCCTCAAATTCGATTGATGCGCGCACTGACGCGCCAAATGCGGCCGAAAACTCGGCATCGCAGCGCGGCTTCCTGGGTCACCCCAAGCCGCTCGCAACGCTTTTCAGCGTAGAAATGTGGGAACGCTTCTCCTTCTACGGAATGCAAGCGATCCTCGCGTACTACATGTACTACTCCGTCGCCGAAGGTGGACTGGGCATGGATCAAGCCCTCGCCGTGAGCCTTGTGGGCGCCTACGGCGGTGGCGTGTACCTCAGCACCATCCTCGGAGCATGGCTAGCCGACCGAGTCTTCGGCGGCGAGCGCGTCCTGTTCTACGCGGCCATCATGATCATGTTCGGCCACATTGCTTTGGCGCTCTTGCCAGGTGGCGTGGGCCTCGCGATTGGTCTGGTCCTCGTGGCGATCGGATCCGGCGGCCTCAAGGCGAACGCCTCCGCGATTGTGGGATCCCTGTATTCGCGTGAAGATCCGCGCCGTGACGCCGGATTCTCCATCTTCTACATGGGCGTCAACATCGGTGGCCTGGTAGGCCCGTTGATCACCGGCTTCCTGCAGACCAGCATGGGCTTCCACTGGGGCTTCGGAGCCGCCGCCGTGGGTATGGCGCTCGGCATTGCCGTGTACGCCTCCGGACGCAAGAACTTGCCCGCCATTGCCGGCGAAGTCAGCAACCCGTTGCCTGCGAAGGAATACAAGAAGGTCGCCCTCATTGGCATCGCGGCCCTCGTAGTGATTGTTGCCGTGTTCGCGATTCGCCTCGTGACCCTGGACAACCTGGCCACCGTGATCTCCTACGTAGTGGTCATCGCCGCAATCATCTACTTCACCGTGATCCTGCGCAGCAAGAAGGTCAACACGGTAGAGCGCAAGCGCGTCTTCGCGTTCATCCCGCTCTTCATTGCGTCCGTGGCGTTCTGGGCACTGTTCCAGCAGCAGTTCACGTTCATCGCCGTGTACTCGGATGAACGACTTGACCGCAACCTCTTCGGCTGGGAAATGCCGGCCTCGTGGGTGCAATCCATCAACCCCGTCTTCATCATCATCTTCGCGGGCATCTTCGCGACGATGTGGACCAAGATGGGCCAGCGCCAGCCGTCCACTCCGCTGAAGTTTGCACTGTCTTTGTTCATCATTGGCGTTGCGTACTTGATCTTCATTCCCATGGAGTCTTTGGAAAAAACGCCACTCTTGGTGCTCGCTGGCATCTTGCTACTGTGCACCTTCGCTGAGTTGTTCTTGAGCCCTATCGGCTTGTCCATCTCCACTAAGCTGGCACCGGAAGCTTTCCGCACCCAGATGATGGCCTTGTTCTACTTGTCCGTCTCTTTGGGAACCACGCTTTCTGGCGTGCTGGCGGCGTACTACCAGCCTGGCCAGGAGATCGCGTACTTCGTGGCTCTGGGCGCTGGCTGCATCATCTTGGGCGTTGCCCTGTTGGTGGCCACGCCTGCTATCAAGCGCCTCATGGGCGGCGTGAAGTAGCCTCTCCGGGGCTTCTCCTCACGCCGCAGAAATGACGTGGGCGGTGTTCTTCATCAGCATTCATTGCTGGTGGAGCGTCGCCCACGTTTTCTATTTCTTGAGCTCTATCTCCACGAAGATGATGACTTCATCAGTGTCATTGGCAACGTTGTGCTCCACCCCAGCAGGCCGCGTGTAGGACTGGCCGGCCTCGATTTGGAACTTATGGCGGAGCGCGTCAGGGGTTTCGATGGTGAGCTCGCCGCTCGTTACGGGAACCACGATGTAGTCGGTCTCATGCACGTGCCGCTTCGTCTCCGTGTGAGGTTCGAAGCGCCACTGCGTGACGCGCGCGTTCGCGTCATCTTGTTGCACCGTTGAGGTTGCTGGAAGTCGAATACTCGTCATGCCACGGCCCTTCTTTCGCTGAATCACCAATGTACGTCAAGCAACAATTACCTGACTTCCCACCCGATTTCTGACAAGCTGAACTTATGAGCCAGAATCGTGCGGGCACTCGTGCCCTTCCAGAAGATCTCATCGATGTTGATGCAGTAGTTTCTGCCTACTACGACGTTCACCCGGATCCTTCAGAACCCACCCAGCGCGTGGCGTTCGGAACCTCGGGACACCGCGGGTCCTCCTTGAAGACCAGCTTCAACGAAGACCACATCTTGGCCATCACCCAGGCGATCGTCGACTACCGCCGCGGTCAAGGCATCACCGGGCCGCTCTTTTTGGGCAAAGACACGCACGCGCTCTCCGACCCCGCGCAAGACAGTGCCCTAGAAGTTCTTGCCGCGAATGACGTCACGGTTCTCTGGGAGAGCGACGGCGACTACGCACCGACTCCCGCCGTGTCCTTCGCGATCCTCAGCTACAACGCCGACCCCGCACACACCTCGCAAGCGGACGGCATCATCATCACCCCCAGCCACAACCCCCCAGCTGACGGTGGCTTCAAGTACAACCCTCCTCACGGCGGCCCTGCGGATTCGGACGCCACGTCCTGGATTGCCCGCCGCGCCAACGAACTGATCGAGGGCAAGCTCGCTGAAGTAGAGCGAGTGCCGCTGGCTCAGGCGAAGCTGAGCGACGGCGTCGTACACCATGATTTCCGGGCCCCGTATGTCAATGCGCTGCCGGAAGTACTCAACATTTCCGCGATCAAGGACGCCGGAATCCGCATTGGCGCGGACCCGATGGGCGGCGCATCCGTGGATTATTGGGGCGCGATTGCCGAGCATCACCACCTCAACCTGACAGTGGTCAATCCGCTCGTGGATCCGCGCTGGTCCTTCATGACGCTGGACTGGGACGAGAAGATCCGCATGGACTGCTCCAGCCCGCACGCCATGGCGAGCCTGATTGGGCAGAAGGACAAGTTCGATATCGCCACCGGTAACGACGCCGACTCGGACCGGCACGGCATCGTCACTCCGGATGGTGGGCTCATGAACCCCAACCACTACTTGTCCGTGGCGATCGATTACTTGTACCGCAACCGGACGTCCTGGCCGCAGGATGCGGGCGTGGGAAAGACCTTGGTGTCCTCCTCCATGATTGACCGCGTGGCCGCCGGTTTGGGCCGCAAGCTCGTGGAAGTTCCCGTGGGCTTCAAGTGGTTTGTTCCCGGATTCCTTGATGGGACCGGCGTTTTTGGCGGCGAAGAATCCGCCGGCGCGAGCTTTGTCCGCTTTGACGGCCGCCCGTGGTCTACGGATAAGGACGGCATCTTGCTAGCGCTCTTGGCGTCCGAAATTCAGGCCGTCACGGGCCAGTCCCCCAGCCAGCTCTACCGCGGCCTGACGGAGAAATATGGCGAGCCTGCCTACGCTCGCATCGACGCTGCCGCCACGGTGGATCAGAAGGCGCGATTGGGTAAGTTGAGCCCCTCAGACGTCACCGCCGACCAGCTCGCGGGCGAGACCATCACGGCCAAACTCACTGAGGCGCCCGGAAACGGCGCGTCCATTGGCGGCTTGAAGGTGACCACCGAGAACGCATGGTTTGCCGCGCGGCCGTCCGGCACAGAGGACGTCTACAAGATCTACGCGGAGTCCTTCAAGGGCGCCGAGCACTTAGCTGAGGTCCAGCGTGACGCCAAAGCGATCGTGGATTCGGTGTTGGCGGAGTAGTTGACGCGGCCAACCGCGGCCACTCGTCCGGATTGTTGCGTGATCGTACGTTCAGAGACGACGATCACGCAACGCTGGCTACGGGCCGATGAAATGAACCCTGTTAAGGGCAACCGATCGTAGCAATACTTGCGGACTAGAGCTCGTTTTTCCTAGGAAAACGAGAGTCCAGCGACGATTCCCTCGCTTCACTCTGTGGAAACGCAACAATCGCTACGGGTTTCGGCCGATCAGCCCACCACTCCGAGTGGGCCAGCGGCATGGAGTGCAACTATCACTACGCCTCGATGGATGCGCTGAGACGGCGACTCAACAATCGCTACGTGTAGATGGCACGGAATCAGGGAAGCGCGCCCGAAAACAACAATGCCCGCCGCAAGACTTCCCAAAAGGGAGTCCCGAAGCGGGCAAAGCGGTGACCGCGGACTCCACTGAAAGTGGCCCGCGTGTGTTGGGGGGTATACACGCGGACCACCATCGGTTGAGTCCGAGATCCTAGGAACGGATAGGAGGCTCATCATCAGCCAAGTGTTCAAAGATCTGCTGGGATCTGTCCGTTTCCGGCGAACGCTCGTAGATTCAACAATAACAAAACGGCCCCAAAAATCCAAGACTTACACAGTACCGGGCGTACCGCGAGCCTTTGACTAGGGCTCATTCAGAAAATTTTGCGACAAATAACAGCATTATGGAACTGTATGTTGTTCTACAAAGCGCGCTTCACCATGGTGGATTTAGCCCATCCATACGGCGGATAAACCGGCTTGAGCGTATCCACCATGGTGGTCTTCGCCAAAGTGGGTCGTAGCTGGGAGAACGTGTCGAACCCATATTTGCCGTGATAGTTGCCCGTGCCCGAGTTTCCAACGCCGCCAAACGGCAGATTCGTCACGCCAGTTTGCAGGATCGCCACACCAATTCCGATACTGCCGGCGCGCACGTGATCCTCGAAGATCGCATGCAAACGAGGCCGCTCGGAGAACAAGTAGGCTGCGAGAGGATCGGAGCGGTTGCCAATGAAATCGATGGCCTCGTCCACGTTCGCCACACGAATGATCGGCAAGATGGGCCCAAAGATCTCCTCTTGCATCACCGGCGATGCCGGATCAACATTCTTCAGAATGGTAGGCGCCACATAGCGATGTGCGCGGTCCACGATTCCACCAGCCACCACGTCGCCGTCCGCCAAATACCCGGCGAGACGGTCCACATGGGATTCGTTCACAATCCGTCCGAAGTCCTTTGAGGAGCTCGGATCCTTGCCATAGAACTCGGCGATGGCCCGCGGCAAGTGCTTTTCCAACTCATCCGCAGCTCGCCCCACGGCAAGCACATAGTCCGGCGCCACACAGGTCTGGCCGGCGTTGGTGAACTTCGCGAAAGCGATGCGCCGAGCAATCGCCGGCCAGTTTCCGTCAACCACCACCACAGGGCATTTACCGCCGAGTTCAAGGGTGACGGGCGTGAGCTGCTGCGCGGCAGCCGCGTAGACCTTCCGGCCAATGCGCTCGCTACCGGTGAAGAAGATGTGATCCCACTTCTGCTCGAGAAGTTCCGCGGCAACGTCGGCGCCGCCAGTCACGACGGCAACCGCACGGTGGTCCAGATACTGCGGAACCAAACGCTCGAGCAAAGCGCTCACGGTGGGCGCGTTTTCTGACGGCTTGATCACCGCACAGTTTCCCGCGGCAATCGCGGAGACCAGCGGGATGAGCAGGTTGTTCACCGGATAGTTCCACGGCCCCATGATCAGCACTAGCCCCAACGGCTGCGGCTCTACCTTGGCGACGGCCGGCTGGAAGGCGATCGGCATGCGCTGATGCTGCGCACCCATCCACTCGGTTAAGTACAACTGCGCGAGCTTGACCTCGTTGCGGACCATGCTCAGCTCCGTGAGTCGGGCTTCCACGGCGGACTTCCCAAGATCCTGGGCTAAAGCAGTAACGAAGTCTGATTCGTGCCGGCTCATCATCCGTTCGAACGCCTTGAGCTGCGCGGCCCGGAACTTGCGAGTCACGGCGATGCGTTCGCGGGCTCCTTCGCGCAAGTGCGCGACGGTCTCCGCGACGCCCAAATGCTTGGTGGCCTCGGGGACAACGTCTAGCTCCACTTCCTCCGGTGAGGCTTCTGCCTCTTCGTGGATGGGCGCCAGCTCCGTTTCGATTGGCGTCTCATCGGCCACGCTATCCTCGCGGGTTTCGTGTCCGGAAGCCAGGGTGCGGTCTTGAGCTGCGTCGTCGTACTTCATGAAATGAACTCTACCCACCGCACGTAGGCAACAAGTGTCCGCCTCACGCACTACTCTTAAGCGCGTGAATGAACGCAACGCACTGGGATTCGGTTGGACACTGCACGGGGATGGGAAAACCATTCGCCCGGGATCGGTGGTGGCACCGGACGAACGTCTGAGCTGGCCGCTGACGGCGAGCATCGGCGTGCAGCACATCATGGCGATGTTTGGCGCCACGGTGTTGGTGCCTACGCTGACCGGCTTCCCCGTGACCACCACCATTCTCTTCACGGGTGTGGGCACGTTGCTCTTCCTTTTGATCACGCAGGGCAAGGTGCCGAGCTACCTCGGTTCGTCCTTCGCGTTCATCGCCCCCATTGGCGCGGCCATGAATCAGCACGGGATTGGCGGTGCGCTCGGCGGATTGGTCATGTCCGGCGTGGCGCTGTTCTTGGTGGGATTGATTGTTCAGAAATCCGGTGTGGGTTGGATTCACGCTCTCATGCCGCCGGTGGTGATGGGCACGATCGTGGCTGCGATCGGGCTGAATTTGGCCTCCGCCACCACCACCGCCATGCAGGAAGTCCCTCTGACCACGTTCGTGACGCTGGCCGCCGTGGTCATTTCTGCCGTGCTTTTCAAGGGCATGCTGGGCCGTTTGTCCATCCTGGTGGGCATTGTGGTGGGTTACATCGTGGCGCTGTTGCAGGGTCAGGTGGACTTCACGCCCGTGGCCGAGGCCGGCTGGGTGGGCCTTCCGCCGTTCCATTTGCCCGAGTTCCACGCGAGCTTGTTGCCACTGTTCCTTCCCGTGGTGTTGGTGTTGGTTGCCGAGAATATCGGTCACGTGAAGACGGTGGCCCTGATGACGGGCCGGGATCTGGATGGTAGCTACGGACGGGCTTTGATGTCCGACGGCGTGGCCACGGCTCTCGCAGGAAGCTTCGGCGGATCCGGAACTACTACATACGCCGAGAACATTGGGGTCATGGCTTCCTCGAGGGTTTACTCTACCGCGGCTTACTGGGTTGCGGGCTCGGTGGCCATTTTGCTTGCGTTCTTGCCAAAGTTCGGCGCGCTCATCTCGACGATTCCAGCGGGCGTTTCCGGCGGTGCCGGCATTGTGCTGTACGGAATGATCGGCATCATGGGTGCACGCTTGTGGGTGCAGAATGAGGTGGACTTCTCCAACCCCATTAACCTCATGACGGCCGGATCTGGCCTGATTATTGCCATCGCCAATCCAGTACTCACCCTCGGTGGAGCGCAATACGGTGGCATCGCTCTTGGAACCGCGGCAACGCTTCTCATCTTCCACGTCATGCGAGCCATCGCTCGAGCACGCGGCACGGAGCCAACTGCCATTGCTGAGGACTCAGGAGTAAATCCGGGCAAGCTCGGCTAAATTGCTTGCGCCGTTGAGCGCCTTTCATCCTTACTGCGTATTATCTAAATGTGGCATGGTGGACAAAGCAGTGGGCAGACCCTCAGTGGCGGGCTGACGTCGATGAATGGATTGACGCAACCCTTGAAGAATTTGAGGTGTCCCGCACTGAACCCACGCAATGGGGCAGGACTCGACTGTGGAGCACTCAGGCCACCATTCCCACAGATGCCGGCCAACTATGGTTCAAAGCGCCGTGCCCAGGCCTGAGCGCCGAAGGAAGCATCACCGGCTTCTTCAATTCCATTAATGAGCAACGCTTTGCGTTTCCGCTCAACGTCAACATGGAAACTGGCTGGTTTTTGCTTCCTGATTACGGCGACAATCTCAAGACGCTGCCGAGCCCGTTCCCAGACCTCTGGGCGCTCATGCTTCAAGATTTCGGCCGCGCTCAGGTGGAACTCGTCGGCCGGGATGATGAGGTCTTTGATCACGGCATGCCGATTCTGGATCCGGCGTGGATCATGACTCACCTTGAGCAACAGCTCATTCTGCACGCGGCCCTGCCAGCGGATCACCCGCTCCACATTCCTGCCGAGACGGCCGAGCAGTTGGACCAGAGCTTCCAGCCCTTGCACCAGGATGCCGCACTCCTGCACAGTGCAGGAATCCCCCTATCTTTGGACCACAACGACCTTCACCGCGGCAACGTGATGCTTCCGCTCGAAGAGGGCGATCCGCTCCGCTTCATGGACCTCGCGGATTCCTACTGGGCACATCCTTTCGGAACGCTGTCCGTGCCCGTGCGCTGGATGTGTGACGAGTTCTCGTGCGAGCCAGACGATGAGCGCATCACGAAAGTCATTCACACCTACCTCGAACAGTGGTCCGATTACGGAACCGTCGACGAACTCTCCGAGCTTGTTGCGCCGGCCATCCGTTTGAGCGGCATTGCGCAGCACGGCGTGTGGTTGCGGATTCTGGACGACGCCGACGAGCAAGACATGCGCGACTACGGCAACGTCCCCATAGATATCTTGAAAAACCTCACTCAACCGCTGCGACCCAAGCAAGCGTAGTCACTGTTGAAATAGCTAGCTTGGGTCGCACGGAATAGTTGGCTTTTAGCAGTGGTAGGTGTCCGTCGGTGCCTCGAAGTGCACATCGAAGCCTTCTGGAACATGCAGGTTGAAGGCGTGGGCGAGGCCCAAAACCTTCTTGGCGCGCGCTAGGCGTGGAAGATCAGATCCGTTGCGGATCTCGCCGCCGTCAGAGTCGAACTCCTTCAAGAATTCCGTAGCCCAAGACAATTCGGCCAAGGACGGGCTTAGCCCTTCGTTGACGGTTGCCACCTGCTCGGGCATCAAGCACAGCTTGCCCGTCATCCCGAATTCGAGGCTCACAGCCGTTGACTCTGCGAGCTTAGAACCCAAGGCTCCCACCGCAGGTCCATCGATAGGACCTGGGAGGTTGGCCGCGCGCGATGCAATCGTGAACTGCGAGCGCGTGTACGCAAGGGTCATGGGGTTTTCACCAAAGCCGGTGTCTCGGCGGAAGTCACCGAGCCCGAATCCCAAGCGATACGTGGAGCGGGCGGTGGCAATATCCTGCAGGTTTTGCACCCCGCGCGCCGTCTCCACGAGCGCCACAATCTTGGTGTTCTTGAGCGCCTCAGCGGTCTTGGTCACGTGCTCTGGCGATTCCACCATGGCGAGCATGACGCCATCGAGCCCTGCAACGCCGGAGAGCTCGCGCAGGTCTTCTTCCCACCACTGCGTACCGAACCCATTGATACGCACCCAGGCGTGACGCTGCCGCCCGTGCTCGTCCGTAGAATCCAGCCAGGCCGTCACATTGCGGCGTGCTCGCTCTTTGTCTTTGGGGGCCACGGCGTCTTCGATGTCCAAGACCACCACGTCTGCTCCGGAGGCAACGGCGTGATCGAAGCGATCCGCATGGGTGCCGTTGACGAGCAGCCACGTGCGCGCGAGTTCTGGTCCCACTTCTGGGGCCAGGTCTTGGGCTCGGCGAGCGGTTGCCTGCTGCGATGCAGTCAAGGAGTTTGAAGACAAAGTTTCTAGGGACAGTGAATCAATAGACATGAACGTGCCGTTCTAGGGGAAAGTGAGCGCTCGAGGAGCAGAACCGGAGCCGCCGGGCGCTTTCGATGAAAGCTGCCGAGCCAAGCCTTGCCTCGAAGCATTCCGCGGAGTCAGCGGGGCCTCTGGTTGCGCTATGTCAGCGCGTGGCAGTTGCGGTGAACCCAGACTAACAGATTGTGACTCACGGCACACCTTGACCCTATTGTGGCCAGTACCCTCGCTCATCCATGACGGTTGCGAGCACCTCTGCCCGATCCGTCATGATCCCGTCCACACCCAGATCTAGGAGCCGTTCCATTTCGGTGCGCTCGTCGACCACCCACACGTGCACTTGCAGCCCGGCCTCGTGCGCGTGCCGCACAAAAGCGGGCGTCACCACCGGCACGCCCACATACCTTGGCGGAACCTGCAACGCCACAATTCCCCGCTCCCGCAGCTTCAGCAGTCGGTGCGCCCCTACCGTCCCGAAGGCCGTGGAGAGCACGGTGGTCACCATTCCGGACGAGCTCGCCACGCGCTCCCCTGCTGCCGTCAAAGTACGACGACGCCGCTCATCAGAGAAGGAAGCGGCCAGAACGCGGTGGTTGGCTTTGGCATCGATGACGTGTTGGGCGAAGAGCTCGGCGCCCGCGGCGTCCTTGATGTCTACATTGAGGTGGATGTCATCCCACTCATTCAAGAGCTCTTCAAAAGTGGGGATGGGGGCAGTTCCTGCCACTTTGATGTCCGCGATCTGCAGACTGGTCAACTGGCTGATGGGACCCTTGCCATTGGTGACCCGGTCCAGGGTTTCGTCGTGAAAGACGTAGAGCACGCCGTCTTTGGACGTCCGCACGTCCAGCTCAAGATAGCGAAAGCCGAGGTCCACTGCGCGACGGAACGCGGGCATGGTGTTTTCATCACCCTCCGGCGAGAAGCCTCGGTGGGCAAACGCGAGCTTGTGCCCTTCCAACGCGTTCCCGCGCTCGTTGAGCAAATACGGAACCGGCTCAAGACCGTGCGTCTTCGGCCCCAGAATCTCATGGGTACGACCCAACTCGTTCGTACGGGAGGGACGCTGCTCGGAAGTCACATGCTCATTCTATGGAATCTGCGCAGGTGAGCGGGCACTTAGCCTAGGAGGTCCTCGATGACTTGAGCTACGCCGTCGTCCTCCACGGATTGCGCCTGAAATTCGCACGCCGCGAGCGCCGAAATATGCCCACCGGCCATCGCGTAGCCTCGCCCGGCCCAACCGAGCATTTGAATGTCATTGGGCATATCACCGAACGCCACCACATCCTTGGCCTCAATGCCCAACAACTCGGCATGCCGGGCGAGCGCCGCAGCCTTGTTGACGGAGGGATGAGCCATTTCCAGCAAAGTCATATTGAAGGCCGAATGCGTGACGGACACCAGATCCTGCACATGCGGTTCCACCAGCTCGTGGAACGTCTCCGGGCTCAAAGTGCGGGACTTGGCAAGGAGCTTAACCACGCCCTCTTCACCCAGCAGCACCGGGTCAAAAGGCGCGGGAATCACTTCTTTGAGGTGCCGCGAATCGCCCGGCTCCGGGAAGGTCTCTTCGAGGTGCAGGCGTCGGATGGTTTCCGCAGCAAACGTGGCCTCCGACTCCAAACCGAGGATCAGTTCGCGGGTCTGCATGACGTCTTGGGCAGGAATGGTCTGAGCTTCGAGGACCTTTTCCGTTTCGAAGTCGTAGACCACGGCGCCGTTTGAACAGATAACGGACCCAATGGAATCGAACGCCTCACGAATGGGCTGCAGCCAGCGCGTGGGACGGCCGGTCACGAAAACAATCTGCACACCCTCGTTACGGGCCCTACGGAACGCTTGAATGGTGCGCTCAGAAATGGAACCGTCTCTGCGGACAATGGTTCCATCGAGGTCACTTGCAATCAGGCGCATTCACCCAGTTTAGTTGGACAAATTTACGAGCCAAACCCGGTGGGCCATGACTGGTCGACTCCGGCCGAGCCTTAAGCCAGCCCTAGTACCAGTCACTCACTAATCCACCGCGAGCACGGGCACCTTGTCCACGCCGATCTCCACGCGATCCCCGCGTTTGAGGGCCTCGGCCACGCGGGCGTGGACCTGGGCAACGATGATCGTGGCGTCGTCCAACTCAACGTTCACAGTGGCGTAGTCGCCCAAGAAGGACGTGGACACCACGGTTCCACGCGGGTCCACTGCGGCAGTGTTGGAGGCTGCAGAATCGTTGGCCCCGAGCGGCTCAACATTCAAGCGCTCAGGTCGCACCAGCACAAAAGCGTCCGGACCGGCCTCAGAACCAGGCAGCAGCGGAACGCGCGTGCCCAAAACGGTGGCTTCCCCGGCCTCGATCTTGGCAGGCAAACGGTTGGTGTTGCCCACAAAGGCGGCCACGAAGGCGTTCGTGGGACGGTCATACACTTCGCGTGGAGCGCCGATCTGCGAAAGCTTGCCGGACTGCATCACGCCCACGCGGTCCGCGACCGCGAGAGCCTCAGACTGATCGTGCGTCACGAACAGCGCCGTAGTCCCGAGCTCGAGCTGCAGGCGGCGGATCTCGTCGCGCAATTGCACGCGCACTTTCGCATCCAGCGCGGAGAGCGGCTCATCAAGCAACAACACGTCCGGCTGCACGGCGAGCGCCCGGGCCAAAGCAACGCGCTGCTGCTGGCCGCCGGAGAGTTCGCTCGCGTAGCGATCGTGATGCTGGCCCAAGCCCACCAGTTCCAGGTAGGTGTCCACGGTCTTTTTGCGCAGCGCAGTGGACTGCTTGCGCAAGGACAGCGGGAAGTCCACGTTCTGCGCCACGGTCATGTGCGGAAACAGCGAATAGCTCTGGAACACGGTTGCCATGTTGCGCTTGTTCGCGGGAACATCCGTGAGATCGCGGCCATCGACGGTCACGGTGCCGGCGTCCACTTCTTCGAGCCCGGACAAGGCGCGGAGAGCGGTGGTTTTACCGCAACCGGATGGACCCAAGAGCGCCACAAACTCGCCCGGGGCCATTTCCAAGTTGAAGTTATCCAGCGCCCGGACGGATCCGTAATAGCGGCTGAGTCCGCGCATGGACACGGCAACGCCGTCGCGCGTCTGGGTCAGCGCAGCCGTCGAAATAAGGTTCTGCTCAGTCACGAGAGATCTTTCTGTTGAGCCAAAGAAGAGGGCTTCGCCGAAGCCGCGGGGGCTGGGCCGGTGAGCGCCGAGTCCGTAAGGGAGGCAGGGTTGGTGAGCTGCGTCGTGGTACTGGAGGCGGAATCGCCCACGGCGGGCCGCGAAGTGCGCCGACCGCCGCGATCCAACAATCCCAAGCCCACCAACAGGACCACACCAAAAATCAGCACCAAGAGGGACACCGCGGCGGCAACCTGAGGATCGGCTTGATTGACCAAGAAAACGCCAGTCTGCAGGGTTTCGCGGTTGAGCAAGCGGGCGATCGTGAACTCGCCCAACACCACGGCCACGGCAATGAAGCTCGCGGAGGCAATAGCGGTGCGAATATTCGGCAAAATCACGCGCCACAGCACGGTGAACCAGCTGGCGCCGAAGGATCGAGCGGTCTCGGAGAGCGTCTTGACATCAATCGCGGACAGGCCGGCATCGAGGGCTCGGTAGGAGAACGGCAGCACCAGAATCACGTATGCGAAGGACAGCCAAATGGCATTGGTGTCCAGTACGTAAATGGCAATAAACCGGTACACCGGCGCGAGTCCCACCACCAACACCACAGCGGGAATGGTGAGCGGGAGCAAGCAAATGAACTCCACCCACCGTTTGATCCGCGGCACGCGCAAGCGCACCCACACCATGGTGGGAATCAGGAGCACCAGCATGATCGCCACGGTAATCAGCGCGATCACCAAAGAGTTCACAAAACCGTTGCGCAACGGTTCGAGCCGAGACTGCGAGCCATCGACGAGGCGCGTCCAGCTGGACCAGTCATACGCGCCGGTCAGCGGGAAACGAATCGAAAACTCAAACAGCGCATAGAGCGGGTAGAGCATGAAGATGAGGACGAGCCCCAGAACAATCAGCCGGAAAATCCGCTGATTGCGCGCACGTTTTTCGCTGCGTTTCATGCGCCCAACCACCTCGACGTGCGCTTCTGGAGCAAGGCGTACGCGATCATCACGATCGCCACCACCACAATCATGCCGAGCGCGAGCGCTTGCGCATAGGAATCCATGCCCGGGTTATTTTCGTTGCGCAAGGCACCTTCGATGGCCATGGGGACAATGATGTTCTGTTGCGAAATCAGGGCCGCGGCGGTTGCGTACGCGGAGAAGGCATTCGCGAACAGGAGCAAGAAGGATCCAAAGAACGACGGCGCCAGCAGCGGTCCCGCAATTTTCGTCCAGTACGTCCAGGTTCCGCCGCCGAACGATTCATTGGCTTCGCGCCACTGCTGACGCAGTCCGTCGAGGGCGGGGAGAAACACGATCACCATGAGTGGGATCTGGAAGTAGCAGTACACGAGCACGAGTCCGGGGACGGAGCTGAGGAAGCCGCCGGGAATCTGAGTCTCGAAGACGTCACGCATGAGGCGCGAGAGCGTGCCGTTTCTGCCGATCAGCGCAATAAACGCGAACGCGAGCATCACGCCGCCGAACTGCGCGAGCACGGAGCACAGTGCCGTATAGACGCGGCGCAGGACGCTACCTTCGGGGCTCGTGGCGAGGGCGTAGGACGCGAGTGCCCCTACGACGGCGCCGATTGCGGCCGTGATCAAGCTCAGGTAGGTGGTGGTCCAGAAAATTTGGAGGGTCTGTTGCGAGAACACCAGATTGATGCCCGCAAGAGAGAAGTTTCCGTTGCGATCACGGAACGCACCAATGACCACCAAGAGGGTGGGCAGAAGCAAGAAGATGCCGGTGTACAAGAAGAACGGCACGGAGCCGAGCCAAGCAAACCGGCGGCCCCGGCTCACGCGGGCAGGATCATCCTGCTGTGGGGCGTGAGCCGGGGCATCCGAGAGTGCAGTCATGATTGACTACTGACCGATCGTCTTATCCCAGTTATCAGCCAAGAACTTGTTCATCTTCTCAGCCTGATCTGCGGTAGGAGTTTGTGGGTCCGTCACAGCTGGAACGTTCTTTGCGAACTCTTCGTTCAAGGTTCCGGCCTTCTTCATCTCAGCGGCGAGCACTGGGGAAGCGCCACCCTTGAGCCACAGGTTCTGAGCCTCGTCAGAGAAGAGGTATTCCTGCCACAAGCGAGCTGCTGCCGGGTGAGGAGCATCCTTGTTGATGGCCTGGTTGTAGTAGGACACCACGCTGATGTCATCTGGAACGAACGTTGCCCACTCGACACCCTTTTCCTTGAGGGAAGAGGTGTAGGAAAGCTGGTTGTAGGTCCAGTCAAAGACCACACCGTGCTCGCCGGACTCGATGGTGCCCTTGGTGACATCCGTCTGGTTCAACGTGCCAGCGTCCTTGAGCTCCTTGAAGTACTCAAGGCCCTTGGTGCCGTCATCGAGCGTTCCGCCGTTGGCGAGGTTAGCCAAAAGGAAGCCGTTGAAGGCAGCGCCAGCTTCTGCAGGCTTGCCGTTGACGGCCACTGCGCCATCAAACTTGGCGTCCGTGAGCTGGTCAAGCGAGGTGATTTCGCCGAAGAGAGTCTTGTTGTAGCCAACCACCATGACGCCGGTGTAGTCGTTGACCCACTTGCCTTCGGTATCCTTGTTCTCGGTTGGGATCTTGTCGAAGTTCTCAACCTTGTAAGGAGCGAAGTAATCCGTGCTCTCCAAAGCAACCGTGGTGCCGAGGTCAAAGACGTCCGGAGCCTTGTCCGTGCCCTTGTTGGCGTCCGCTGCCTGGATTTCTTCCTTTGAGGAAGCATCCGGGGTGGCTTCGTTGACGGTGATGCCGTACTTGGTCTTGAAGCCCTCGATGATCTCGCCGTAGTTGGCCCAGTCGTGAGGAAGTGCAATGACGTTGAGCTGGCCTTCAGCCTTAGCAGCTTCAACGAGCTTGTCCATGCCACCCAGCTCTTCAGCGGAGGTGGCGGTCTTAGCTGCGTCGGTGGACGCACCGCTAGCGCTCGAGCTGGCCGAGGAAGCGGAAGAAGACGAGGAGGAAGGGGTGGAGGAAGGGGTGGAAGAACCACAAGCGCTCAGTGCGAGCGCGGTGACGGCCAAGCCGGCCACGAGTGAAGAACGCATAGCAATGCGCACGGTGTTCTCATTTCTGACGACGCGATAGAAATAGGAGTTCGGTGCCGTTGACGAGGAATGAAGAGACCTCGGTCAGTACAGTACCTCCAGAACCTTAGGCGCGGTCAGTAACCAGTTGGGGAGTGCAAGGTGAACAGTGGGTATCACGAGGTGAACTCCGCGTAAATCGCGTGTGAGATCTACCTCTTTAGGTGCCTGACTAGGGTATATATGCGGTCAGACAAAACTACCGGTTAGGAAATCTCGCGGCGGTACGGCGGGTTAGCGCCCGCGCGGGACACCGTGATGGCCGCGGCTTTAGCTGCGAAGTCAATAACGTCGTTGACCGTGTTGGAGTCGATCGCGCGCAGCTTGTCACGCTGAGCGGCGCCCACGAGTTCGCGCTCAACCAGTGCGGAGATCAGCGCGGACATGAAGGAGTCGCCGGCACCCACGGTGTCTTCAACCTCAACGGCAACCGCGTTGGCGCGGGCTTCTCCCCCGGCCACAACGGCCCACGGGCCACCGCTGCCGTACGTCACACACACGAGCGCGGCACCGAGTTCGCGCCACGCTTTGGCGGTGTCGCGGGCATCGCGGTCCGGGTAGAGCCACTCGAGATCAGAGTCCGAAGCGCGGACCACATCAGACATGCTCACGATGTGCTCGATCTTGGCGATCGCAGCGTCTTTGTCATCGATGAGGGCAGAGCGAACGTTGGGGTCGTAAGAGATGGTGGCGTGACCGCGAGCGCGCTCGACCGCGTCGATAACGGCCGCGGCCCCTGGGTCTAAAAAGGAACCGATGGAACCCACATGCAGAACTTGGGCTTCTTCAAGCGCAGTGGCGGCCTCGCCCTCGAGTGGCTGAAGATCCCAAGAAATATCAAAGGAATAGGTGGCCGAACCGGCAGGATCCAGCTGCCCCTTAGCGGTGGAAGTCTCGCGCTCAGTGCGCGGAGCTAGCTCCACCACGGAGTTGTCGCGCAAGTGCCGGTGGATCATGTCACCGTATTCGTCCTGACCATATTGGCCCACGAACCCAACCGAGTGACCCAAACGGGCAAGGCCGACGGCAACGTTCATGGGGCTACCGCCCACGTATGCCTCAGGCGCTGAAATGCCTCCGGACAATACGTCCACCAGGGCTTCTCCGATGACCAGCAGCATAATGTTGGGGTTCCTTCGCAAATCAGCTTGTGCTTTTTAATCCTACCGAGCCTCTAGTGCATGCCGCACCAGATTATTTAGCACTCCACCGTTGCCACGCCGCTTGTCGTGAGGTTCCCGCAACCTGGGCTACAGCAGCCCATGATCCGTTCTCCGCCAAGGTGCGCGCCGATTCGCCGAGGGACTCACCAATTTTTGCTTGGAGTCGCAACAGCGCCTGAAACGCCTCGATGTCTGGGACGCTCGCCAAGTCGCCCAAGAGCGATTCGGCTTGAGCTTCAATTCCAGCGACGTCGATGGATTCAGATGAGTTCACCTCCCCATTCTTTCATCACCAGCACGCCGTCGCGACCATGACAGCGCAACGCACGCTGCGTCGTCGTACTTACTGAATACTGAACTGCAAGCGATGCCAGCCGGAGGAACCATCCGGGGCGGGGGGCGCAACCTCATCAGCTTGGAGCTCACCGTTCGCATCGGTGGCCCGGACGGTCGCGGAATGGCTGCCAGAGGTGGCGTCATTCCACTCGTAGCGCCACTGCCGCCACGTGTCCGCGGAAACGTTGGAGGACAGCTCCGCCTCCTGCCACGGGCCGTCGTCGATGCGCAGTTCCACGCGAGCAATGCCCGTGGTTTGCGCCCACGCGGTCCCGCCGAACACCACTTTTCCCGCGGGGAGGTTCGCGAAAGAGCGCGGGGTTTCAATGCGGGAGGACATCTTGATGGGGCCGCGCTCAGACCACCCACGCGTGGTCCAGTATGCGGTCTTGTCCTGGAACCTCGTGACTTCGAGATCCACCACCCACTTGGTGGCCGAGACATAGCCGTACAGCCCGGGAACCACCATGCGCACGGGGAAACCATGCTCAAGCGGCAGCGGCTCATCATTCATTCCGATCGCCAACAGCGCTTCACGGTTATCCGTGAGCACTTCGAGCGGCGTGGACGCACTGAACCCGTCCTGTGAGGTGGACAGCACCATATCTGCCCCGGGCAGCGGAACCGCTTGCTTCAGTAGCTCCCGCAGCGGGTAGCCGAGCCACTTAGCATTGCCCACCAGATCCCCGCCCACGGGGTTAGAAACGCAGGTCAGCGTCAGGTAGTGCTCCACGAGGTCCTTGCTCAAGAGCTCGTCGAAGGTGAGCGTGAACTCGTTCTCCACCATGCCGTGGACCTTGAGAACCCACTCTTGCGGGTCGATGCGCGGCACGGAAAGCGCAGTATCGATGCGGTAGAACTCCTCATTGGGCGTGATGAACCGAGAGACGCCCACGGTGTTCAGGTCCTCGCCCTTCGGGAGCTCAGGCACGGTGACTTTCGCGGCCGGCAGACCCAGCGCCGAGCGGGCTGCCTCCACCGCGTTACTCGCGCCTCGCAGGGCTTGGGAAGCACCGGCTGCGATCACGCTCAGCACCACCGTTCCCGCAGTGCCCAGCAGGAAGTGTCGCCGCGCGGCGGCTCGGCTTGAATCGGGTGCGGAAGCGCTGCCGGCTTCCGGCGCCGATGATGATTTTCGAGCCAAGTGAGTCAGCAGCCTCAAAGCACTAAGACCCAACACGGTGCCCAGAGCAGTGGGAACCAGATCCGTGAGGGTAGTCGACGAGCGCGTCATCACTGACGCGGCGAGGACTGCCGCCAACAAGAGCACCAGCGCGGATCCGGCCATCATGCTGCGCTTGGCAACCAATCCCACGATGCCTGCGAGCGCGGCGGCCACCACGCCCAGGGTGATGAACAAGAACAGCTTGTCATTGGTACCGAACAGCCCGATCGCCCAGTCTTTGAGCCAAGCCGGAGTGAAGTCGATAATCGTGGACCCCAACGCCACCATGGGCGCGGAAGCGCTCGAGAAAAACCCCGAGATCGCCTGTGCGGTGGTGAAAAGTACTAGCGCCGAGCAGACTCCTGCCACGGCGTACCGCCACGGGAAACTGGCTCGTGCGCTGTTCGACGTATCCATTCCTCATTCACCCCACTGCTTGCCGGCCGCTAGATGTTGACCGCGGCCCCATGATTTCGGACCGTTAATTCCAGCCCATTGCCACTAGTTCGGAGCCGGTCAGGCTTTAGATTGGAGTGCTCTGCCGTGGAGCTGGAATTTGCAGGGCCTTCCACTAGAGCGCCTGCAAAATGATGGGATCCGAGGTAGGAGCGTCCGATCCCCCGGCCGGTTCAACCGTGATTCCGAAATGGGTGACATCGGACATCGAACCGGAGATCATCTTCATGCCCTCAGCCTCCGAAGTATCAAGCATTCCCGCCGGCGTTGCCCCCTCGGCGGAGATCAGCCAGAGCTCATAGCCCTTGTCCTCAGGCAGATCCGGCATACCGGTGGTGGAAACGGCCATCATCCCGGAAGCCACCGAGTAGGACAGCCTGACAGTTGCACCGTCATCGAGGGTCTGCAACTTCGACTTCATGTCCGGTGCGCTCAGAATCTGCATCATGCCGTCGCGCTCGGTGGCCAGAGCCGTGGCGCGCTCGTTGAGCGCTTGTTGCTGCTCATTCAGATTCCACGCAACCACTCCCAGCCCACCCGCGGTCACGAACAGAACGCTCGCGGCGAGAGCGAAAAACTTTTGGTGCGAGTTTTTCGGGGGCTCAGTTCGGGCTTCAGGCTTAGTTTGGATTTCGGTCTCGGCTTGGATTTCAGGCTCGGCTGCGGCGGTGGGTTCAGCAGGAACCTGTACGACGCCGGAGATTGCGTTCATGAGGTTGGCCTTGAGCCGTGCGGGTGGTTCCGTAGGCGTAGTGCCAAGGCTCAAGAGGGCGGCCGTTTCTTGGAACGAATCGAATTCCTGGCGCGCGGTCTCCGATTCTTCGGCCTGACGCAGTACTTGTTCCCGCTCGGCATCACTGAGCGCGTTGAGAGCGTTCAACGCATTCAAAGAGCTGGGCTCGAAGTCGCTTGATAGCTCGTCGTTGTTCTTGTCCATCACGCGACTCCCATCAGATCTCGAAGTTTCTTCATGCCATCCCGTATTCGGGTTTTCACAGTCCCTAAGGGAAGTTGAAGCCTGTCGGCAACCTCTCCGTAGGTGAGGCCACCAAAATACGCCAGTTGTATGGCCTGACGCTGTGGATCGCTGAGCTGTTTCATAGCGTCCGTCATGCGCTCACTCTCATCGTGAAGAATCGCGCTGTCTTCCACATCGTCATAGCTCTCTTGAAATTCTTGAATTCCCACCTTGAGATCCCGTTGACGGCTGGCTTGGCTTGCCCTGATCCTATCGACGGCGCGACGATGCGCAATTGTCAACAGCCAGGTAGCGGCACTGGCTCGTTGGGGATCGAATCGGGCGGCGTTCTGCCACGCTTCAACGAAAATTTCCTGAGTGACTTCTTCGCTTTGTGCCTCATCGCGCAAAAGATGCCGCACAAGACCGAAAACTCTGGGAGCAAGGCGGTCATAGAGATGAGCGAACGCAGCTTCATCCCCTTGTGCCACTTGGGACACAAGAGCTTCCATGCTCGGAGTGAATTCCGACGTTGATTCACTCGATCGATTCGGAATCATACGCTCAAGGGTCTCATAGCGTTTGGGCCTCTATTCATGCTCACGTCAGCGGCGGACGAATGATTGTTCACCCGTCCGCCACTGACCTGCCTTCGTACTGAGAGAGCAATTACTTCTTTGCCGGCGGCATCAGCACCGTGTCCACCAAGTAGACCGTGGCGTTGGCGGTCTGAACACCACCGCAAATGACGCTGGCACCGTTGACCATGAGCTTGTCACCACTGCCGCTGATCTTGACGGTGTCCCCTTCGACCGTTTTAAGGTCACCCTTCAAGTCATCGGGTGTGATTTGGCCAGGAACCACGTGGTAGGTCAGGACCTTGGTGAGCGTGTCCGCATCATCCGTCACGGCCTTCAAGTCCTTGGCTGGAATCGCAGCGAACGCTTCATCGACGGGAGCGAACACCGTGAACTCGTCACCGTTGAGCGTGTCCACCAAGTTGACGTCCTTGTTGAGCCCACCGGAGACAGCCTTCGTTAGCGTGGTGAGAAGCGGATTGTTCGAGGCCGCGACGGCCACGGGATCCTGCGCCATACCAGCAACGGATCCTTCACCGTCTGGAACAGCCTTCGCGTAAGCCGCGCAGCCCGTTCCCACGAGGTTGGCCGCTGGATCCATGGCCGATTCGCTGCTCATCGCCGAACTCGATGAAGACGCAGAACTGCTCGGCGCCATGCTTAAGCCCGAACTCGAACTCGAGCCTGACCCCGAATCTGTGCCCATAGAACAGGCGCTCATACCTAGAGCTGCAACTGCTGCGATCGAAAACAGTCCAACCATTTTGCGCTGTGTGTACTTCATGTCGATCTCCTTGCCTCGAGCCCTGAATGGGCCACTCGGTGTCCCAAACCATTCGGCCCGGGCTGTCACAAGGTGTTCGGAGCGCTCCAGACAGCGGATTGGATCTCACCCAAAACTTTTTTTAGTAGCCCAAGAACCGCGATCCGTTAGAGAATAATCGTGCGCGAGGCTGCGTCGTCGTCATGGGTAATTCGCCAGTGCTGCCCGCGCCAACGGTACTCAGCCACCCCCTCCGTAGGGCGATACATGACCGAGTAGAGGGTGCCGAAGCCCGCGGAGTACTCCGTGCTGAAGAGTGGCTTTTCCAGGAATTCATCGAACGTGGTCTCGGCTTCGCGGTGCTCGCTGAGCAGGCCGTCGAGGTGTTCGAGTCGTTCAACGGAGCGGAATCTCGCAGCTTTCTCCGGGAATTCGGGGGTAACTCCGTGGTGGTTGGTGGCGGCGGGGTGATCGCTGAACTCGGCAGGCTGGCCGGGGGCAACGAATGCCGTAAAGCTCTCTCCGCTGCGATCAATCACGGTCACCTTGTAGGACATCGCCACGGGGATGCGTGCCAGGATTTCGCGCGCTTGCTCGAGGGTGGACGCGGTCTCCAAGATATAGCGGATGACAATCGGAATCGCGAAGCCTTCACCGCTGCCCGGACGACCGCCGAAGGTTAGCGAGACCGCGAGGCCGGATTCGTTCATGCCGTCCAAAAGTCCCCACAGGCAGTCACCCGTGCCGGTGACCTTCTTGCCACGGAACGCGCTCGTGTAAATGGTGCGTTCCCAGAGGTCCGGGTTGTAATCGTAGTTGCGGATGAGCGTAGGCGAGGGGTCGGCGAAGGCAATTTGGGAGCACGCTGGCGCGAACGCAGGCATGTTCCACATGGTCAAAAAGCGGGCGGCGTCCGGGTTGTTGCCGGTGAGCTCAACGAGCTTACGGTAGGTGGGCATGAGCTCTGGCATGTGCGCAGCGAGTTGGGCCTGGGCTTCGGTCAGGCTGGGCCTCTGGGACACGTCGCCACTGCGGTACCACGCGAGGTACGCAGACTTCGTAGCCTTAAACAGTGCCTTCCACTGCTTGCCGGGCTGGCCCTCTACGATGCGGAAGATCTCGATCTCGCGACCGGCGCTGGCGGCCCTCCAGTCGGGTGCCGTCCAGTTAGGTGCCGTCCGGCCAGGGGTCGCCGCGTGCTGTGGCTCAACGTTCTGAGGTGCGTAGAGCGAGGCCCAGTCAATCGCTGACCAATCGACGGACGCCCAATCAATCGCTGCCCAGTTAGCGGATAGCCAGTCGATATCCCCCAGCCCCGAGGCTGAGGTGAGGAAGGCGAAGGGGTTAGTGGATGACGAGACGTGGTGGGAAGAGTTTCGGGTGGTGCAATGAGTTGTTGTCATGGTGTCAAGTTTGTCTTGACGTCATGACGTTTGTCAACTTTTCCTTTACAGCCCTTCTAGGCGACCCACCGCCGCTAGCGACCCCACCACTACCGACCCCGCCACTGCGGCGAGCGCTTCTCGATGAACGCCGCCCGACCCTCCTTCGAGTCCTCGGTATGGAACGCCTGATAGAACGAACGCGCTTCCTCGGCAAGACCGTCTTCGACGCTCAAATGGATCATGGAATGCATGGCACTCTTCGCGTTCGCGACGGCGGTCGGCGACTTTTCGGCGATCTCTGCGATGGTCGCTTTCGCGGCATCCAACATCTCTTCCACAGACCCAAATGCACGGTTGACAAGGCCGATTCGTAGCGCCTCGTCTACCTTGATGCGTCGACCGGTGAAGATCA
Organism: Neomicrococcus aestuarii; assembly: GCF_014201135.1. Lineage (NCBI taxonomy): Bacteria > Bacillati > Actinomycetota > Actinomycetes > Micrococcales > Micrococcaceae > Neomicrococcus > Neomicrococcus aestuarii. The sequence continues at coordinate 1,616,075 of NZ_JACHDR010000001.1, forward strand.
GCTCGCGGGCGATTCCCACGCCCACACGCTGCTGGAGTCGCACGGATCCGCCGAACCCAGGCACCAGGCCCAGGTTCACTTCTGGCTGCCCGAAGCTTGCGCGCTCGCTCGCATAAATGAAGTCGCACGCCATCGCGAGTTCGCAGCCGCCGCCGAGCGCAAAACCGTTCACCGCCGCAATCACGGGCAGCGGGAGCCGCTCGAGCCGCAACGTCACGGCCTGCATGCTTTGCCCGTACGCGAGCGCCTGATCCGGGCTCATGGCGTTCATCTCGGCAATGTCCGCGCCGGCCACGAAAGACTTTTCGCCGCCACCGGTAATGATGACGCCACGAACGGGCCACTTTGCATCCGTTCCGGCCATTTCCAGCTGCGTCACTAGCCGCTCGAACTCGCTCACCACCGCTTGGCTGAGCGCATTCAGCGCGGCCGGCCGGTTCACGGTGACCACCAGCGCGGGGCCGTCCTGCTCAATCACCAAGTTCTCTAAACCGCTGAAATCCATGAATTCCTCCTCAAACGTGACACCTAAATGCAGTCTAGGTCACATAGGGGTTTCATTCTTGAGTAAGACGACGCCGCTTAGCTCCCAGCGTCACTTCCGTTGCGATTTACTTCAGGGATACAACACCCGTTCACCAAGTAGGCTCCACATCATGAAGCCTTTTCTGGTTCGCCGCGCAACAGCCGAAGATGCCGAGGGCGTGAAAGCCGTCCACATCACCGGCTGGCGCGAAGCGTACGGCCACGTGCTGCCGCAAGAGTTTCTGGACGACCTCGAGAACCACATTGATGTGGACCGGTGGCGACGTACCCTGGCTGGTCCAGATGAGATCGCCTATGTAGCGACCATCGCCACGGAGAACCCGCGGATCATCGGATGGGCGACGGCCGGAAAATCTCGCGAGTCCGATGCGCCAGCAGAACTAGAGCTCATGGGCACGTACATCACGTCCGAGTGGTACGGAACCGGAGTTGCTCACGAACTCATCCAGCACGCGATTGGCACTCAGGCAGCGTACTTGTGGGTGCTCAAAGACAATGCGCGCGCTCAGGCGTTCTACCGCAAGGAAGGTTTCGAACTCGATGGCGCGGAACAGAACTACAAGCTTGGCCCCAGCGAGGTGCGGATTGCTCGAATGAGCAGACCCGAATGAGTCGAGGGGTCTAGCTCTTCCGCGTTTCAGAACGAATTTAGGACGTCCGCGGCGGGAACTGGCGGAACTTCCGCACGTAATTCACGGCGTTCATGGCCAAATACGCCCAGCGACGCGGGTGCTTCTCCGCCGAATACATGAGCGGGTTCACCACGCGCTTGGCGGCCATTAGGCGTCGAGCCTTCTCTCCCACGGTTCCGCGCAAGTGCTTACGCAGCAGCGGCAACGGCAACACCGTGTAGAGCAGCTCGGCGTTAGCCGCGTCCACTCCCCCCACCCGCTGGTAGCTGCCGGTCTCCACGGAACGCGCGTTGGCGGCGTCGTACTCCTCGCCCAAATAGCGGCGCACGTAAAAGCGAGCCGCATTGTGCCCCGTGGCGGTCACGTAATAGTGGTTGCGGCCCAGACGCGGGTTGAGCTCGAAGAATTTCACTTGGCCATCGCGCGGATCCAGTTTCGCGTCGATCATGCCGAAGCCCTCCCACTTGAGCGCTTCGAGAAGTCGGACGCCGTGGTTGATGACTTCCTCGTTGACGCCTGTGACAATGCCGGCGGAGTTACCCAGCACGATCGGCGAGTGCTCCTCCACCACCACTTCGCCATACGCGGCAAACGTGACGTGACCAGGCTGTTCGGCCCAATAGGTGCACAAGCGCATGTGGTCATCGCCGCCGGGAACGTATTCCTGCAGGATGAACTTCTGGCGGTACCCGGAGCCGGCGATGCGGCCCAGCAAGGACAGCAGATCGCCCTCGTCCGTGATGGTGTGAATCTTCTTCTTGCCCTCAAATTTCGCGCTCACCCAAGCGGAAGAGTCGGCTGGCTTGCCGATCAGCGGGTACGGCAAATTCTTGGGGGCAGGGGCGCCGGCGGCGTGATCCACCATGTCGACGGCAACCGTGACGGGGTGCGGAACGCCGAGTTCAGCGCACAGTTCGTAAAAATTCTCCTTGAGCGCGGCCCGCTCCATGGTGTCGATATCCACATACGGAATCACGTACGCGTCCTCGAGCATCTCGCGGTGGCGCGTAATGAGCGTGACCTGCAGGTCCAGCGAACCAAAAAGCATGAGCGGTCGCTGCCCGGTTGGGCTTAGTTCTTGCGCTAGTTCCCGCAAATACCGTACGACGACGTCTGCTTCCGTCATGGTTCCAGCGGGACGGACATCCACGGCGACGGAGTAATCGAGGACGCCATTGCTGCCGGCGGGAACCACCACGCTGACGAAACCGTACGCTTCGTGGAACTCGCGCGCGAGCGAGTAAGTACCGATATCCCCACCGAGGATCACTGGGACAAAGGGCTGAGTATCCGGCACGCGCATGTGTTCCAACTTAGCGCGTGAGGGGCGTTTGATACGAAAAGGCACAACTTAGGTTGTGTGATGGGTCACCCTCAGCGGCACGGCGCCAACACTCTGGCCAGTTTCTCAGTACTCTTAGTGCGCAAGAGCGTTACGCGACATACTTTTCTGTGCCGCAATGGCGCAGAAAAGGAGTACTACATGGATGCCAGCGAACATCTGCACATCGTCGTGATGGGCGTTTCCGGCTCAGGCAAAACTAGTTTGGCGAAATTGTTGTCCGAAAAACTCGGATGGCCCTACGCCGAGGCGGATGAATTCCACCCGGCAGAGAACATCGCCAAGATGACTGCGGGCCACCCGCTCACGGATGAGGATCGTTGGCCCTGGTTGCGCAAAATGCGCGATTGGATGACCGCGCACACTTCTGACGGCTCGGGATCTATCGTGACGTGTTCGGCGCTCAAGCATTCTTACCGCGATCTTCTGCGCGAAGCAGATGGGCGCGTAGTCTTCATTCACGTTAAAGCCCCCTCCAACGTGATCGAGGAACGTCTTGATCACCGCGAGGGGCATTTCATGCCATCTTCACTGCTGCCTAGTCAGTTCGCGACGCTCGAAGAGCTTGGCGACGACGAGGGCGGCTTCAACATTGAAAACAACACCACCCCCGCAGACCTTGCAGACCGATCACTCGTAGCTTTGGGACTGACTAACGGTGGAGAAGGGACGTCCCGATGACCATCGAAGGATGGACTCAAACTCTGGGCGCCACACCGCTTTTGCTGATTGCGCTTGCGGCCATTGTGGTGCTCTTGGTCTTGATCATGAAGTTCAAGATCCACGCATTCATTTCGCTCATCATCGTGAGCCTTTTGACCGCGTTCGCAACGCAGATCCCCACCGGCAAAGTAGTCAGTGTTCTCACCACGGGCTTCGGTAACACGCTTGCTAGCGTTGCCCTGTTGGTGGGTCTCGGCGCCATGTTGGGCCGCATTGTGGAACAGTCCGGTGGCGCAAAAGTCATCGCTGACAAGCTGATTTCTATCTTCGGTGAGAAGCGCGCTCCGTTTGCTCTGGGCGTTGCATCTTTGATCTTCGGTTTCCCGATCTTCTTTGACGCTGGCCTTGTGGTCATGCTTCCTGTGGTGTTCTCCGTAGGCCGCCGTTTGGGCGGATCCGTGCTCTTGTACGGCCTTCCAGCCGCTGGCGCGTTCTCCGTCATGCACGTCTTCGTGCCACCGCACCCGGGCCCAGTGGCTGCCGCTGAATTCTTCGGCGCTAACGCTGGCTACGTCCTCATCCTTGGCCTCTTGGTTGCTATCCCTACCTGGTACGTCACGAGCTACTTGTTCGGTATTTGGGCTGGCAAGAAGTGGGAATTCCCGATTCCGGCCATCCTTGGTGAAGCCGATGCTGAGCACGAAGCCAACCCGCCACGCTTCGGCGCCGTTCTGGGCGTCATGCTCATTCCTTTGGTGCTGATCTTCCTCAACACCGGCTTGAACGCTCTTGCGACCGCTGGCGTTCTTCCTGAGGGCAGCAAGGACCAGGTCTGGTTCCAGTTCTTGCGCGCACTCGGTGAGACCCCAGTTGCCCTCTTGATCGCCGTGATCGTGGCCGCTTTGGTCTTGGGCCGTAAGCAGGGCATGTCCTCCACCGCCATTCAGCAGGTCATGGAGCAGGCTCTTGGCCCCGTATGTTCCGTCATCCTGATCACCGGCGCCGGCGGCATGTTCGGCTCCGTGCTGCGCACCTCAGGCATTGGTGCTGCACTTTCTGATGTTTTGGGCGACATGGGCATCCCGCTCATCTTCGCTGGCTTCATCATCGCCGGAATCCTGCGCATTGCTCAGGGTTCGGCAACCGTTGCACTGACCACCGCTGCGGGCCTCTTGGCACCGGGTGTGGCTGCCGCTGGCCTCAATGAGTTCCAGCTCGCCGCCATGGTCATCGCCGTTGCTGGCGGTTCCGTGATCGCTTCCCACGTGAACGACTCGGGCTTCTGGCTGGTAGGTCGATTCTTCGATCTCGACGTCAAGACCACCCTCAAGACCTGGACGGTCTTGGAGACCTTGCTCGGCGTGATGGGCTTTATTTTGGCCGCCGTCGCGTTCGGTTTGGCTGGGCTCGCCGGCTAGCGGAACTCTTTCCGGATTTAGACCCTGACGTGGCTGAGGCGCCTTTCGCCTTGGCCACGTTTGGTTTAACCGAAGACTTCGCCGGCTTGGATTGCTGCCGTGCCTTACGTGCTTCGGCGGCTTCTTGCTGTTGACGCTCTTGCGTGAGCGGCTGCCGGGAGGACGACGCCGATCGCCCGCGGACAATGCCGATAAATTCCGCTACGAGGGGGTCGGCTTCAATAGCTTCCGCGCGGGCGCTAGGCCGGATAGGATCCACGCGCATCCACGCGAGACCCACGTGCGTTGAAGGGGCACCCTCGAGCACTTTCCACACGACGTCCTTGCGGGCGTGCAATCGGGCGAGAGACATGGGCATCACTGCTAGTCCGGCCCCGGACCCCACGATTTCTAAGGTCATTTTGGGACCGTACTTGTCCACGTCAAGGAAGTTCTGGCCCTCAACAGCGGAGGCGGGAACGGACTCATCGAAATACTCGATGTCATGGTCCTTCGGCGCGCACACCACCGGAAGTTCTTCATAGAGCGGGATGACGTGCAGAGCCGGCTTCCCTGGGCTCGATGCAGCGGAGGCGGGCGAATCGCCACTCCAACGAATGAACGTCAGATCGGCGTCCCCGCTTTCCAACAGCGCAACGTACGCCGCAGCGTCGTCGTACTGGAAAATTTCTAACGGATGCTCCTCGAGGCGCGCACGCCATCGATCGATCCACTTTCCGGGCATGACCCCGGCAACATACGCAATTTTGAGCCCTGCCACGCGGACAGCCTACCCGTTGTAGGCCGCCGCGCCGCAGAATCTCAGGCGTTCAGAACGCCATGGTCCGGCTCAAGAACACTTTTCACTGCGTTCTTGACCGCCGACTACCGCGTACTTAGGCAGTTTTGACGATGTACACGTCGCATGGAGCGTTGTTGACCACACCGCTCGCTACGGAACCCAGCACGCGGCCGAGTCCCTTCATGCCAACGTTTCCCACCACAATGAGATCGGCGCCCAATTCCTCAGCCTCTTTCACGAGACCTTCGGCCGGCTTGCCGTGGATGGCGCCGGAGGTGATGTTTGCTTCCGGGAATGACTGGCGCAAACGCTCGGCAATGTTGGCGGAGAGCTTGTTTGCCTGGTCGGCGTCATCCAAGATCCACGTATCACTTCCAATGTGCACCACTTCGGTGTTGTCCTTTGCGTGCGCGGAAACGACGCGAAGTTCATCGCCCGTCTTCGACGCGAGCTCAGCTGCGCGAGTGGCCGCGTCAAATGCGGTGTCGGATCCATCGACGCCAACAATGATGATCTTGCTCATGGTGCTCCTTAGAGTGCGTTCTTGCGGGGGTACTGCTACGTCGCTGGGTTAGTGGACGTTGTCCTGAAGGAAGGTCACCGCGCGAGTCCACGCAAGTTTCGCGTGGTCTTCGCGGTAATTTCCCATGGGGTTCTCATCATTATGGAACGCGTGAGGCGCGTCATAGTAGTAATACTGAACTTCGGTGCCCGATTCTTCTCGAATCTGCTTCTCTTGTTCGCGTGCCTGATCCACAGGGAAGAAGTCATCTTGCTCGGCGTAATGGCCTTGAACCTTTGCCGTGATGGTCTTGAAGCTCTCCGGAACACCCTGACCCACGCCGTAGAACGGTACGGCTGCAGAAACTTTGTCTCCGGCCTGTGCAGCAAGTGAAAGTACAAAGCCACCGCCCATGCAGAAGCCAATGGCTCCAACGGTTTCGCTCGTGACCTCGTCTCGGTTCAACAGGTAATCGACAGAGCCCAAAAGCAAGCGTGCGCCTTCTTCTGCGGGGAGCTTGCTCATCATCTCAGCGGCCTCGGCGCCGTCGTGGGTAATGGATCCGCCGTAAAGATCCGGTGCGAGCGCCACAAATCCCAGCGCTGCAAGGCGATCACAAACGTCCTTGATGTGGTCAACAAGACCCCACCATTCCTGGATCACGATGACCCCAGGACCCTTGCCGCTCTCGGGAATGGCGATATAACCATGGGCTTGGCCCTCGGTGGAATCAAACGTGACGTTCTGGTGTGGAACCTTTGCTGGAGTCATACTGCTCTATCCTTTTCAGTCTCATTCACTTGTGACGCACCTCCCATACTAGGGAACCCCCTCCCGCTACAGTAAGTCTTAGGGGTAATCCGGGGATTTCGCCCCCGAAGTTTATGGACAGCAGCCGCCTGTGGGGGAAATCTATGACCATCAGTAGTCTGATCGACTCACTCGACGCCCTAGGTTTCGTCTTCTCCTTAGTCCTTGGCCTCCTGTTCCTGGTGTTTCAGGTCTGGCTCATCGCAACCCTCGCGCGGCGAATTCTCGGCGTTCCCGTAGGTTGGCCTCGCGCAATTTTCGTGGCTCTTCTGATGTCGCTGGTCCTGATGGGCGGCGTGCAGTTCATTGTCATGGGCTATGCGGATGATGGCTCCATTTCCGATGCCAACATTGGCCCCGCGCTCATGCTCGCGGGCCTCGCCACGTTCTGGATGTTCGCCCTCGGCGTCGCTATCTTGATGTTCCTCGAGATCCTGGTTCCCACGGGTTCCCTACCGAATCCGGTGAGTTTCTTCCGCGATTTTTCAGCACGACGACGCCGCCAAGCCCGGTATTTTCAGATCATGCGGATTGCTGTGCGGCACGGATTGGTGAGCCAGATTCGTGGTCTCGACAAGAGCCGTGATTCTCACCGAGAGACGGCCATCGCGTTGCGGGAAACGCTCAACGAGGCCGGTGTGACGTTCGTGAAGCTCGGCCAAATGCTATCCACACGATCCGACTTGCTGCCGCCCGTTTACATCGCGGAACTCTCCAAGCTGCAGACCAATGCCACCCCGGAGCCGTGGGATGTCATCCAATCGGCCATCGAGACGTCTTTGGGCCGCCCGTTTTCCACCGCTTTTTCTTTCATCGACGAGCACCCTTTGGCGTCCGCTTCCGTGGCCCAAGTTCACACGGCTCAGACCATTGCTGGCGATTCAGTAGTGATTAAGGTTCAGCGCCCGACCGCCGTGCGGCAGGTGCAGTCCGATACCGAGATTGTGCTCCGGATTGCGCAGTGGCTCGAGAAGTCAGCTCCCTGGGCCCGGGACCTAGGCATTGTAGGAATCGCCCGCGGATTCATTGATTCCTTGCGGGAAGAGTTGGATTACCGCGTGGAACGCAACAACATGCAGGCTGTTGCGGGCGCACTTCACAAGACCAACGTGCGGGTTCCTGCCGTGTACGAATCTCTCTCAAGCACTCGCCTTCTGGTGATGGAACGCTTGGACGGCGTTCCACTCGGCGACGCTCAGCACATTCTTCGAACCATGGACGATGCTCAACGCCTCGAACTTGCTCGCGAACTCGTCTCGGCAACCCTCAAACAGATCACCCATGATGGCGTCTTCCACGCGGACCTTCACCCCGGAAACATCTTCTTGTCCGAGTCTGGACAACCAGGCCTGGTGGACTTCGGTTCCGTAGGACGATTGGATCCCAGTAGCCAGCAAGCTCTAGCCATGTTGCTCTTCGCGATCGATAAGAACGACAATCAGGCTGCTACCGATGCAATGCTCATCTTGCTGGATCGTCCAGACCAGCTCAACGAGCGCGCGTTCGAACGCACCCTCGGCCAGCTCATGGTCCGCTATCGGGGCGGTTTCAGCGGCGCCGGAAGCTCAGAAATGTTCACCGCGCTCTTTGCCCTCGTGGTGAGCCACGGCTTCACGGTGCCTCCGCAAATCGCGGCGGCTTTCCGAGCACTCGGTGCTCTCGAAGGAACGCTTCGACTGATCGACCCGAGCATCGATGTGGTGCTTCTTGCCCGCGAAGAAGGCCGACGCATCGCAACAGCGCAGTTCGGGCCAAAGAAGATCTTTGAGCAAACCGAAATGCGTTTCATGCAGGCCATCCCCGCGTTCGCATCACTGCCTCGTCGCATCAACAAGATCACCGAGGACGTGGAGCAGGGCCGCCTCTCCTTCAATGTGCGCATGCTGGCGCATCCGTCGGACCGCGGCTTCCTCAATCGACTCGTTCAGCAGTTGGTTGTCGCGGTACTTGCCGGTTCCGCTACGCTCGCGGCGATCGTTCTCATCACCGCTGAGACCGGCCCCATGCTCACCGATGGCATCCGCATCTACAGCTTCATTGGATACGTTCTGCTCTTTATGGGTTTCATCCTGGCGCTCAGATCTGTTGTCTTGGTGTTCCACAGGGACTTCCGTGGGGACGATGACCAATACTGACGCAAAGACGAGTCCAATCCTGATGCCATGATTCAGCACAAGAGTGCGGGCACAACGACGGCACAATTGGCACGCCAGCGGCACTATTGAGTTGTCAATCCACAGTCGCATCAAGACCCTTCGGCCCACGCGAAAGCTTTCTTACTAACCGGTTCATCACTCCGTCGGGTCAACACTCTGATCAGCCCAGCGCTTTGTCGGGCCCAGCACTCTGTCCGGCTCAGCCCTTCAACGAATCAGCGCTTAGACAGCCAGCGGAAGTTGGGTGGACTTCTCCGGATGGAAGTAAACGTTGCGCATAAGTGGACGTCGCGAATCTTCTTCCACTGGAGGTGTCCAGTACGGGACACCGGAGCGCATGCTGATTTCCCAGCCGGTTTCATGCACCAAGTGATGGTGGTGCGAGCAGACCATGGCAGCGTTTTCCAAGGTAGTCACACCTCCTCGGGAGTATTCGTGGACATGGTGCGCCTCGCATCTGTCCACGCCAGTGGTGCAACCAGGAAAGGTGCACCCTCTGTCCCGCGCGTAGAGGATTTTGCGTTGTTCCGCGCTGAAGAGTCGTGCGCGATTTCCCGAATCCACTACTTGTGATCCCGCTCCCAGAACAACGGGCAGCAGTTCCGCATTGCAGGCTAGTTGGCGGATGGCAGTGGGGTTAATGGGTCCGGAGTGAACAGCATCCGATCGAAACAGTCCGTCTTTCGCCACTAGCTGGGCCTCGAGACTCTTGTGGTCAATGTTCACCACCACCTGAGCTTGGTAGCCGCCATTGAGGGAGAGCTTCCCCGACGTCAGTCCTACTTTGATGGCATGGAGTGCACCGTCCAGCTTCTTCTGACCGCGCGAGCGCGAATCCTTGGGCGCTTCAATGGGCTTCCCGTTTTCGTCTGCCGCCAAGGGCAACGGCTCGCCACGTCCGTCCACGTCTATCTCTGCGTCTCCGCCAACGTGGTCAGTGGATCGCGGGTTTAGCTCAGGAGCGTAGGCGGTCATGAACGTTTCGTGTTGAAGATCGTCCATTCGCAACACCCACTCATGAAGCCCGAATTTTCGGCCCGCATAGAATGCGCCCTGATAGTCCTGTTTCACGGCTTGAGTAGGAAGGACTCCTAGCGCGTTGACTCGGTGTTCCCACGTTTTCAGCAATCGATCGACAGCTTTCGGGGTACCAGTTTGGGCCGTATAGACAAGCTCGGATTCCATTCGTTCGCACAGTTCGTCGGTTTCTTGCTCGCTAGCGCTGACTTGAGAAATGGGAGTACGTAGCTTCTCAACTCCAGCGACGATTCGGGAAGCGTTCGCAACCGAGATAGACCCTGCTTCGAAAGCTTCGCCGACAGGAACGTGCATTGGGCCTCCCTCAACAGCGCCACCCTGGGCCGCAGACACAGCGTGAGCGACCTCGAGGCGCTTATGCACCTCCCCCGGGTTGATGTGCAGCAATTGGGACAGACGCTCCACCGCGGAACGATATTTGGACCGGCGGTAAGGATTTGCTTCGTCCCGCATCAGCGCCTCGACGCCCTGTTCTACTCGGGCTGCAACTTCAACCTGCACCGCCCCGATCCGATGTGCAGTCGCTTCAGCCGCTACACCCAGTTGATCCAGCTCGGTGACGCTCGCCGGCACCACCCGGGTGGCTTCTTGAAGAAGCGCAAGATGTCTTTGCAAGACCACATAGTGATCTCGAAGCTCGTTTACCGATAAATCGGTCGCATTGAAGGTGGACAGAAGGTTGAGCAGGTCCGAAGAACTCGGGACTTCCATAACCACAACTCTATGCATCAGCCATGACACTTAGAATAAGAATCTTCGAATGTGGACAAATGTTCTAAATAAGTAGGAAAACGCGTGCCTGTGGGTGAATCCCGCACGAAAGTGACCCTGAAAGGAACGGAACCTTGGCGCTAGACGCAAGCTCCGTCGTCGTAATCAAAAAAATTCACCCCAGCAATCCGGAAGAAGAAAGCGGGAGCTTTAAGGCGAAAGCCCCAGCCAAGGGAATCGGCTGGGGCTTTCTATCATCACTCGCACCTTTTGAGGTACTGACAACGATAAGAGCCTCACCTTGAAGAATGCTGTGTTGCGGTAGTGAGTTTTCTGTTTGCCGGAAACCTCCGGAATTTCAGGGCTCATCTCCCACAAGTTTTCTGCATCTTCTTTATTACTCCCAGAAATGCATTTACGCATGTCAGATGCCACTTATGCCGTAATCTTATTACGTAAGTTGCGTTTCCCAGCGCGCCTATTCTCGTCACCTTTGGCTTCGATCGCATGTTCGCGCAGGAGGAACAAAGCTGCCTAAGCCAGACCAACCCGGAGCCCAGCGTCTCTCTCTGATGCTTGGCTCACCGCGCTCAACACCGACGAGCGCGCACACCACACGTCGTCCGCGCCATCCATCGGCATCGAACCACGTGGGCTCGTATGAAAACGCTGCCCCCGATTGGCTTCTGCATGCCCGAGGATCGGTTGTGGGCGATCACGCCGCCTATCGCGTGGACGTTCGCCGCGGATCCGCGGACAGGCAAGCGACGCCGGATGCGGACCTGATCCGGTTGGTCTTTGTGGCGGCCGGAAGCATGTCACTGACACCCAAGAATCCCGACAAGCCGCCCATTCGACTACTTGCGGGCGAAGCTCTCTACGCCCTCACCTCCATCAGCGCGCATGTTGAATGGCCCGTGAACTCAACGCTCTACGTGATCTCCGTGCCCTACCGCCGATTGACCGAGGCAGGCGTACACCTGGATGCAATCGCAGGCAAGATCGAGGCACCCAACAGCGTGCTGCATCCTGTCATGAGATTTGTGGAAGGTGTGACTGCTGTTGACCATCCCGAGGATCGATTCTCACAGTTTGTAGTGCAGGATCTCTTGGCAAGTCAGCTTGTCGCCGTGATGCTCGCGAGCAAACACTCAGACGAAGCGCAGCCACGGCTACCGGCAAGCCTGTACCAGCGCGCGCTTCGGCTTATGATCGCCCATTCGGCAGACCCTGAATTCACGCCAACCCGGTTGGCAAAGGACCTCTGCGCGTCCCTGAGAAACCTCCAACGCGCCTTCACCAGGGAGGGCACCACCGTAGCCGGGACCCTCCGCAACCTTCGCGTGGACGCGGCTCGCCAGCTCATGTCCTCGCCGGAAGGTCACTCCAACTCTCTGGAAAGCATTGCGAAACAAGTGGGGTTCACCTCGCGAGCCGCACTGCAACGTGCACTCCGAGCAACCGACAACGTGCCCGAGTTCGAAGCGATGTAACACGGACCCGCGACGCACAGCGACACCCTTTTGTGACACATCAGGACACGGTTGCGGCGATTCGCGACAACGGCTCATTAATTTGCGCCAAAGTGCACCGAACAGCTCACGCGTAACCTCCTCAGTTGCGTCTACTTGTCTTGAAAAGCCATCTGACTAGTAGGTATCAAGAGAGGGACTCCGTGTCACACCACGACTCCGCCGAAACTTCACGAAACTCCAAGCCATCCCGTCGCCGAGTAGTTTCCGCCGCAGCCTGGTCTGCACCCGTCATCGCAGCTGCCGGTGTTGCGCCGTTCGCCGCGGCGTCCACCCACAGCCTCCTCGTGGGATGGGCAGACATTTACAATCAACCGCTAGTCGGGGCGAATCTCGCGCTCTTCGACGCCACCGTCGATGCATCCGTATTGGAACAGAGGTGGCCACAAACCATCCGATTCACGAATCCACCAACCGCCTCAAGCTTCACTGGACCCCTCACAGCGCAAGTCACCATCGCGTTTACCAGCGGAATTGCTGCCATCGTTAGCACGGGAAGCTACGTTGGGCTTACCGTCAATTCTGTGACGTCCCCTTCCGGCACGGCCGAGGCAACCATTGCGGGTCGGTCGACGACTGACAATGGTTCCAACCCCGACACCACAAATACTTTCATCGACTTCGGGAATCACACCATTGCACCGGGCGCGTCAATCGACTTTGCCGTGACGTACAGGCTTGCCGAGAATGCAGTAACGTCACTCAATGCTCTGACCACCTATAGCGCCACAGTGACGGCCTACGAGGGTACATACGCGGCTTTGGGTACTTCCCTTGGTTCTGAAACCCAGCCAATCAGTGCGCTTGTCCTCGCTGGAGTACTTCAGTAGCCCTATTTAGATGACGACGACGCGGCCTCGGCTTGCGCTGTCAACGCAAGCTGCGTCGTCGTCCTAGAAATTCCGCAACCGGAAACAAGGCCGGAAACAAAAAAGCGATGCTGTGAATCTCGAATTACTCGAGACCACAGCATCGCTAATTTTTTTGTGCGCGAGGCGGGACTTGAACCCGCACGCCCTTGCGAGCACTGGCACCTGAAGCCAGCGCGTCTGCCAATTCCGCCACTCGCGCGCAATCCACAACCGAAGCCCCAGAGAGAACTTCGTGGTTGCGAAGCGTAGATAATCATACTTGCGGCTCATGCGCTCCGCCTAATCGAGATGAATAATAGGGAGTTCGATCGCAAGAATGTCCGCACAGATCGGCGAAATTCATGGGATTCTGGAGATAGCTCACAGCACGGTCACGTAGTATCGGAAAAGCTGTGCAGGTGTAGAGGGAGGAGTGCGCATGGGACTTGTAGACAATGTAGAGCGTGGTCTAGAGAAGCTCGTCACGAGCGTTTTCCGAGGCTCCGCCCAGGACGGCATCAAACCTGTGGAGATTGCTAGCCGTTTGCGCAATGAGATGGACGCGCGTTCTTTCGCGCTCTCTCAGGGACGCACGCTGGCGCCAAATAACTTTGACATCCTCTTGTCTCCCGATGATTTTGCTTCAGCGCGCGAGTGGGGTCCCACGTTGGCTGAAGAACTGTGCGATGTTGCCCTGGATCACGCACATTCGCAGTCCTACACATTGCAGGGTTCCGTTCGTGTCTCTTTCAAGAAGAACGCTGATACTCGCCCCGGGCTCATCAAGATTCACGCCACGATGTCCAAGGATGGCGAGCCCGAGACTCCTGCTCCGCGCCGCACGAATCCTCCTGCCCCGACGCAAGCCCCCGCGCAGACCCCGTCGGCGGCGCCTCAGCCTCGCGCTGCCGCACCTGCCGCACCCGTCGCACGGCCCCAAGCGGCTCCTGCTGCCGCATCCCGCCCGGCCCCTCAGCCGGTCAACACGCCCGCTCCTCCCCCGCAGCGACCGGCCGAAGCGCCACGCACGCAGCCGGTGATCGAGGTCAACGGCAAGCGTTTCGCCATTAACGCGAGCGCTATTGTGATTGGTCGTTCTAAAGAAGCGGATATCACGGTGGATGATTCGCGCGTGAGCCGCAAACATATTGAGATTTTCCGCGACGCTAATGGCATTTTCGTGGAGGATCTTGGCAGCACGAATGGCACTAGCGTGAACGGGTACCGTATTGATGGGCCGGAAGAACTTCTGGATGGCACCCACATCATGATTGGTAGCACCCGCATTAATTTCCGACTCATGCCGGCATCTCGGCGCACCACCGGAGGTAGTCGATGAGCGAACTAGCCCTTCTTGCCCTCCGTTTGGGTTTCCTTTTACTTTTGTGGATTTTCATTTTCATGATCATCGGTTCACTTCGCCGTGACTTGGTGATCGGCCGCCGCAACAAGGCACGTCAGGCGACGGCCGCGGAAGGCTTGGCAACGGGCACTAGCTCGGTTCCAGTGACCAGCCCGGCTACCGCTGGCATGGGGGTTTCCCAGTACGACGGCGCAGCTTCAGCGGGTGCCTCCCCTGCGGGATCGTCCGCCCCGGCTTCGCAGGCTCCTGTGGCTGCAGCGCCGCCGCGAACGGCGGCACGACCTGCTCCCAAGAAGTTGGTCATCCTGGAAGGACCCCTCAAGGGTCGGGATTTTGAATTGGCTGCGAGCCCATTGTTGTTGGGTCGCGCTCAAGAGGCCACCGTGGTGTTGGACGACGATTACGCTTCGGGGCGTCACGCACGCTTGTATCCGCAAGGTTCGCAGTGGTTTTTGGAAGATTTGGGCTCCACGAATGGCACCTTTGTGGGTGATGAACGTCTGAACCGTGCACAACGCGTGGGTCCGGGGCAACTCATCCGCATTGGTAAGACCGTCATGGAGCTGAGGCCTTAATGCCGCTAGCGCTCCGCTTTGCGGCAGCGTCCCACGTGGGGCGTGTCCGCTCGAAAAACGACGATTCCGGGTACGCGGGAACCTACTTCGCTGTAGTGGCGGATGGTATGGGTGGCCACGTGGGCGGAGACGTGGCGTCTGCTTCCACGGTGCTGGATTTGGTGCACCTGGATCGGCCGCACCATGAAGGTGCGGAGACCATCCTTCCCGACGAGATTCAGACGGCCAACACCATCCTGAACGAACTCGTCAATCACAACCCCAAGCTTCAGGGCATGGGAACCACCGTGACCGCACTCTTGCTCACGGATGAGACTTTTCAGTTCAGCCACATTGGCGATTCGCGCGCGTACCGTCTCAAGGACGGTGTGTTTGAGCAGATCAGCAAAGACCACACCTTCGTGCAACGACTGGTGGACGAAGGCCGGATTCGTCCCGAAGAGGCGGAAACGCACCCCCACAAGAACGTCTTGATGCGCGTCTTGGGTGATTCGGACGCCAGCCCGGAGCTGGATATTGAACAGATTCCGGTAGCCCCTGGCGAGCGCTGGCTGTTGTGTTCAGACGGCTTGAACGCGTGCGTTTCTGAAGCTGTGGTGGAGCGTATTGTGCGCGGCACCAAGGATCTTCAAGAAGCCACCGATGACCTAGTTCAAGTCACTCTGGCCAACGGTGCCCCGGATAACGTGACCGTGGTGCTCTTTGACGTCGTGGAGGAATCCGAGGACGATCAAGCGCTCAACACGCTTCTCGATAACGCTCGGGCAGCCGGCGACGACCATGCGCCGGACACCGGACAGATCCTCATTGCTGCGTCCGGAAGCGACGTTGAAGCCAGCGCGGCGTTGATCCGCCATCAGATGGCCACGCGTCCCCACAAACTCGTGGGCGCAGCGCAGTTGGCTACCGAATCGGGTCTGATTCCGATTGTCACCCAGCGTTCTGGCGAACGCCGTGCGGCCGAACTTCTGACTCATAAGTCCGAGCAAGCTCGTCAAGAGCAGCTGGCAGCCATCGAATCGGCGGAAGCCGCTCAGTTGGCGAAATCGCGCCCCCGCTCCGAGAAGGTGCACGGCCGGCTAGCTGGAGTGGGGCCATCCAATATTTTGGGCGACGGCACCATTGCGAGCACTCGCCGTTGGGGTCTGCCGCGCTGGCTGGTTCCCGCGTTCTTAGCTTTCATGACTGTGGTCATGGTGGTCATCACGTGGTTCGCCTACTCCTGGACGCAGACCCAGTACTACGTGGGCAATTACTCCGGAAAAGTGGCCATCTTCAAGGGTGTTTCCCAAGAGTTGGGCCCACTGAAGCTGTCCCGCTTGGACACCCCCACGGACATTCCTTTGGATGTGTTGCCCGCCTACACGCAACAGCGCATCACGAACGCGCTTCCTGCTCGAGACCTTGAGCATGCTCAAGAAATCGTGGGCGAACTGCTGATCACAGCGCGCCAATCCTGCCCGGTGCTTGCACCGGCCACGGGAAGCACCAGCGAGAACGAGACAGCGACAACCACCGTGCCGAGCTACTGCACGGACAGCGGTTCCATCGAATCGCCGACGCTCGAATCCCCCACTCCTACGCCGGGATCCAGCAGCAGCCCGGCATCGGGCTCCTCGAACTCTTCGGGCTCGTCGGGGGCAACGGGATCCTCGAGTTCCGCCGCCGCGTCGCCAACGAGCTCGTCTAACTCCACTTCCACTTCATCGCCGGCCGCACCGTCTCCGACCGGAGGTAACTCATGAGCAACATCCAGACCAAACCGGTTCCGCGTCGAAACCTTGAGCTAGTCCTCCTGGTGGTTGCCTTGGGCATCACCATGGGCGCCAACTGGCTAGTAGACATGGCCGCCCAGAACGAGGCCGGCCAAAGCTTCATGATCCAAGGCGCCGTTTTGGGCGGATTCGCGCTCGTGGTGCACATTGTCCTGCGCATCTGGGCGAAGTACGCCGACCCCTACATCCTGCCGATTGTGGTGACCCTCAACGGCCTAGGCCTCGCGATGATCCACCGCGTGGATAACGCCATCAACGCAGACGCCGCCTCCAGCCAGCTGATGTACACCGGCGTTGCGATGGCGGCCGCCGTCATCACGCTCTGGGCCATCCGTGATCACCGCATTTTGCGCCGCGGTACTTATATCTTCTTGGCCGCGTCCGTCCTGCTCTTGCTCATGCCATTGCTTCCGGGTCTTGGCGTCGAAATCAACGGCTCACGCATCTGGATTGCTCTAGGTCCCTTCACCTTCCAGCCCGGCGAAATCGCCAAGATCACGTTGGCCTTGTTCTTCGCCGGATACCTCTCCAGCAACCGAGATCTCATCCTGCTGGCTGGTCGCAAGATTGGTCCTATCCAGTTCCCGCGCTTCCGGGATATGGGTCCCATGCTGATCGCGTGGGGCGTGTCCATCGGCGTTCTGGTGTTCCAGCGTGACCTGGGCTCCTCGATTCTTTTCTTCGGCCTATTCATGGCCATGATCTACGTAGCCACCGGCCGTATTTCGTGGATTGTCATAGGTCTCAGCCTGGTAGCCGTCGCCGCCGTCTTCGCGGTGAACTTCATGAGCCACGTGCAATTGCGCGTTGACGCGTGGATCAACGCTTTTGATCCCGAGGTCTACAACCGCCAGTACGGTAGCTCCCGGCAGATTGTCCAAGGACTCTTTGGTCTAGGCACGGGCGGCATGACAGGTACCGGCCTCGGCGAGGGAAGCCCCCGCTTGGTGCCGCTCGCCAACTCGGACATGATCATGGCCGTCTTCGGCGAAGAGCTGGGCCTCATCGGCGTCACGGCAATTGTGCTGTTGTTCGTCCTCTTGGTCAGTCGCGGAATCCGCGCCGCCCTTGGCACCCGCGATGGCTTCGGAAAGCTTCTGGCCACGGGCTTGAGCTTCACTATTGCCCTGCAGTGCTTCGTGGTGATCGGTGGCGTCACACGACTCATACCGCTCACCGGTCTGACCACGCCGTTCATGTCCGCCGGCGGTTCCGCGCTGTTGTCCAACTGGATCATCGTGGCCTTGTTGCTCTTGGTCTCCCACAACGCACGCCGCCCCATCACCACTGCCGGACCGCTCACCGCGGAAGAATCGCAGCGAGTGACGGAAATGAACGCACGCAGTGCGCTCGACGCAACCCCCGAACCCCACGCGGTGCGCACCAATCTTTCACGGGGAGCGGCAGCCCACGTGGCGTCGTCGTCCTCTAAAAAAGAGGAATCCGGAACCGGCAAAGGAACCAGCGCTGGCACAGACACGGTTGACCTCACACCGAAACCCGGTCCCAAGTCCGAAGGAGGCGACGCATGAATCAGGCCATTAGAAACACCTGGATCGCAGCCCTAGCGCTCTTCCTTTTGGTGATGGGCAGCCTCACCTACGTGCAGTTCTTCGCCGCGGGTGACCTCAACGCCAACGCCTTGAACACACGTCAGCTCTACCGAGAATTCGATCTTCCGCGTGGCGCCATTTTGGTGGACGGAGAGCCGATCGCCGAGTCCGTAGCCACCGAGGGCGGGGACTTCTCTTACCAGCGCAAGTACCTTGAGCCGGAACTGTACGCGCACCTGACGGGTTTCTACTCGCTCGCCTACGGCACACGCCACCTCGAATCGACGCTCAACAAAGAGCTCAGTGGGCAATCGGACAGCTTGTTCTATGACCGCATGGTGAACCTCTTGACGGGCGGCACCAACGAGGGCGCGTCCGTGGAGCTGACCATCGAGGGCGACCTGCAGCAAGCCGTCTACGACGCTCTGCCAGACGGCATGCAGGCCACGGCTATTGTCACGGATCCCTCAACGGGAGACATCCTCGCGATGGCGTCCAAGCCCAGCTACGACCCCAACCTGCTTTCGGTGCACAGCACCAGCCAGGCCACGGCCAACATGGCGGAAATCCTCGAAACCACAGGACTCTCGCCGAACATCAACCCCGCAATCGGACACTTGATTGCGCCCGGTTCTACGTTCAAGCTCATCCCGCTAATCGCCGCGCTCGAATCCGGCAAGTACAACGTGGATGACACCTACGCGAACCCCACGGAGATCACGCTTCCTGGCACCAGCACCACGCTAAGCAACTTCAGCGAAGGCATTTGTGCCAACCAAACTACTGCTGATCTGGACTTCATCATTGCCCAGTCCTGTAACACCCCGTTCGTGACCATGAGCGAGACCGTGGGTGAGGACGCAATCCGCGCCACCGCAGAACGCTTTGGATTCGCGCAAGAGTTCCAGATCCCCATGCGCGTCACGGCGTCCGTCTTCCCTGAGGACATCGACGCCGCCCAGCTCGCGATGAGCTCGATTGGCCAGTACAACACCAAGGCCACCCCGCTCCAGATGAACATGGTTGCCATGGGTATCGCGAACGACGGCGTGGTCATGAAGCCAAACATCATCGAGAAGGTCACCGCAGCGGACTTGCGCGTCTTGCAAGAGCCGCAGCCAGAGCAGCTCAGCGTTGCCACCACCAAGGAAGTGGCGGATGACGTCACGGAACTCATGCGTCAACCCGTCTTGAGCGGCACCGCCATGGGCGCCGCAGTGGACGGCGTGGACCTCGCGGCGAAGACCGGTACGGCCGATATCGGCACCTCCGGCCTCGTCAATGGATGGATCACCGGCTTTGCGCCAGCAGATAATCCCCAAGTTGCCATTACGGTTGTTGTAGAGCGAATTTCCTATGACGAAAGCCGCGGCACATCTAGTTCGATCATGAAGAAAATTCTTGAGGCGGTGTTCAATAAGTGAGGCCTACATCCGGGATCACGCTCGGCGGACGGTACAAGTTAACCGAACGCATTGCGATTGGCGGCATGGGCGAGGTCTGGAAGTCTCGCGATGAGATTCTTGGTCGCATCGTGGCCATCAAGATTCTCAAAGAGGAATACACCGGGGACAACGGCTTCTTGGAGCGCTTCCGCGCGGAAGCCCGGCACACCGCCCTCCTGAACCACTCCGGCATCGCCAACGTCTTTGACTACGGTGAAGAGGCCGGTTCGGCGTACCTCGTCATGGAGCACGTTCCGGGTCCGCCGCTCTCCTCCATCATTGAACGCGAACGCCAGCTCTCGCCGGACCGCACGCTCTCCATCATCGCGCAGACCGCACGTGCCCTCGCGGCCGCTCATGATCGTGGCCTGGTGCACCGTGACGTGAAGCCGGGCAACCTGCTCATGCTTGATGACGGCCGCGTCAAGATCACCGACTTCGGTATCGCCCGCCTTGCAGACCAGATCCCGTTGACCGCCACCGGCCAGGTGATGGGCACGGCCCAGTATTTGGCCCCGGAGCAGGCAACGGGCCAGCAGGCCACTGGCACCTCTGACATCTACGCCCTTGGCATCATTGGCTACGAGTGCTTGGCTGGCCGCCGTCCGTTCACGGGCGAGTCTCAAATCGCGATCGCCTTGGCGCAAGTCAACGATCCACCGCCAGCTTTGCCGGACTCCATCCCGGCTCCCGTGCGCGCGCTCATCATGTCCATGCTGGCCAAGGACCCCAAGCAGCGTCCGGAGAGCGCCAACAAGCTAGCCGAAGCCGCCGACGCCTTGCGCGTAGGCGACGTCCGCCGCGCTACCGCTGCTGTCCCAGGCATGCTCTTGGTGGATGAACCAATCACTGCGTCCGGTGACGTCGTAGAACCACAGACCGCAGCCACGCAGGCGGTGTCTGAGATTCCGGTAGATCAGGACGATTCAGCTCCGAAGACCTCGGCCCTGCCGGTTGCCGGAGCGGCCGCCGCTGGCGCCGGACTCGGTGCCGGAGCAGGTATTGCAGCAGGCTCAGCCGGTGCCGCAGCAGCTGAGGCACCGTCCTATGACGCCACCGCTGACGGAATTTCCGCGTCCTTGAGCGAGGATCAGCGTTCTCAGCAACGCCGGTACTCGCCAGATGACGCAGCGAGTGAATCCAATCCACCGGTGGCTCAAGGCCGTTCCCGATGGACCTGGCCACTGGTGGCGCTCATCGCGTTGGTGTTGTTCGCGCTCTTGGGTTCGTGGCTCTTGCCTCAGTTGACGGGCGGTGGATCCTCATCGAGCAGCTCCTCGTCGTCCAGCTCCACGAGCGCCTCTAGCTCCACGAGCGCCTCTAGCTCCACTTCTAGCTCAGCGTCCTCCAGCGCTTCTTCGAGTGCCTCCTCTTCGGCATCCTCAAGCGCTTCCTCCTCCTCCGCGCCCACTACCGTGAGCATTTCGGAGAGCCAGTTTGTGGGCATGCAGCTTGAAGAGGCCCTGGCCGAGCTCGAGCAGCTTGGCCTCAAGGGAGACTCCCAAAGCCAAGAAACCAGCGACTCTACGGAGAACACGGTCCTGGCTGTCAGCCCAGTTGGAACCGTCGAAGTTGGTTCCACCGTCACGTTGACCTATGCGGTGCCGCCGTCTGATGTGGAAGTTCCGGCTCGTCTTGAGGGCCAGCCAGAGTCCGAGGTGCTTGCCGCTCTTGCCGAAGCCGGTCTAGAAGCGTCACGTGCAGGCACCGAAGCCAGCGACACTGTTGCTGAAGGCTCCGTGACCCGCGTTTCGCCGGAATCTGGAAACTCCGTAACCGTCGGCTCCACCGTGCAGTACTGGGTGTCCAGCGGTCCTGCGGCCACGTCCTCCGCCCCGGCCAGCACCTCCTCGAGCGCTCCAGCGAGTAGCTCGGCGAGCACCCCCGCAGGCACCTCCTCCACCGCACCGACCTCGAGTCCGGCCGCCGCGGCGTCGTCCGTTCCCTCGGCTGAAGACCGCACCCGCGCCACCGCAACCACTACCCCGACCCCTAGCAGCTGACGCTAGAGCGAAACATGACTAATACATCGCCTCCCTCCGTTCTCAACGATCGCTACGCCATCAAGTCATTGATTGGCCGTGGCGGGATGGCCGATGTGTTTTTGGCTCATGATGAGCTGTTGGGTCGCGAGGTAGCGGTCAAGCTGTTGCGCCGTGATACCGCGGGGGATCCCATGGTGGTCACGCGATTCCGCCGCGAGGCCAAGGCTGTTGCGGGGCTGAACCACCACTCGATCGTCCAGGTGTATGACACTGGCGAACACAAGCGCCTCGATGAGGGCAACCAGGAATTCCGGGTGCCGTTCATTGTCATGGAGTACGTCAAGGGCCGGACCCTGCGCGATCTGCTCAAAGCCGGCGAGATCACGGTGGAGCTCGCGCAGACGTATACGCGCGGCGTGCTCTCGGCGCTTGCGTTCAGTCACCAACGCGGCATTGTGCACCGGGATATCAAGCCGGCGAACGTCATTGTCACTGAGTCCGGCCACATCAAGGTCATGGATTTTGGTATTGCCCGGGCCTTGGCGGACGCGTCGGCGACCGTCACGCAGACGCACGCAATCGTGGGCACCGCCCAGTATTTGTCTCCAGAACAAGCGCGTGGTGAAGCGATTGATTCGCGAAGCGACATCTATTCGGCCGGCTGCTTGCTCTTTGAGTTGGCTACGGGGCGACCGCCTTTCGTGGGCGAGAGCGCGGTTTCTGTGGCCTATCAGCACGTCGGCGAGAAGCCCGTGGCGCCGTCCTCCGTGAACCCGGATGTTTCCCCGGCGCTCGACGCGGTGATTGCCAAGGCTCTCGAGAAGGATCCGGCGGATCGTTTCGCGTCCGCTCAGGAGTTTGACGCTGCGCTTGAGGCCGTCGAGTCCGGGCTCCCGTTGCGCGACGTGTTGGTGTTGCTGGGTGCTGAGGATACTTCTGAGGACGACGACGCAGCTTCCGTCTCAGGGGCCTCGGCCAGCACCAGCGGGGTTGGGGATGATGATGCGGCGACCACGGTTTTGTCCGCGGCTCACGCGTCCGATGCCACAGCGGCGTTCTCTACGTTCGATGTGGATGATTCCACGACGGTGCTGAAACCTGCCCCGATGGACTCCACCGCAGCGTTGGGTTCTGCCACCGCGTTAGGGCTCACCTCTTCAAGTGCTGCAGGTGGTGCTTCTGCCGCGCCTCTTTCCGCTTCGCTAGTCAGCGGAGCGGGCGACAGCGCCGGCGATCGCGATGGTCTGCCTACGAGTGAGCACGACGAACCAGAGCCGCTCCTTGCTGATTACATGACTAGCGACGATCCACCCCGCCGCCATGCTGGCCGTGGCTGGTGGATCGCGATCGTCACGATTCTGTCCCTCGCGCTTCTGGCCGGTGGCGCGTATTTCTTCTTGCAGTGGTCCCAGCAACAGCAGGTTGCCAATGCCACCATCGCGGTCCCTGCCGTGTCCGGCATGTCCCAAATTGATGCGCAGAATGCGCTGATTGCTGCCGGGCTCCGTCCGCGGACCGAAGAGCGCTTCAGTGACGAGGTTCCGCAAGGCGAAGTGATCGGCACTGAACCTGGTGCTGGTTCAAACGCTCGCGCGAACGCTGACATCCTCCTCTTGCTGTCCAAGGGTCCCGAGCAGGTCACTATTCCGAAGGATCTCGAAGGTCAGTCTGAAAGCACCGTGCGGGATCGTCTCGCCAAGCTGAACCTCAGCGTGGATGACGAAGTGGAACACGTCAATGACCCGGAAATTCCTGCTGGAATGCTAGTCAAGACCAACCCTGCCCTCGGCGATAAGGTCCGTGCGGGCACTTCGGTCACCATTACGCTCTCCACGGGTCGCGTAGAAGTTCCGCGCGTTATCGATATGACTCAGGCCAAGGCCACCGAAGCCCTTGAGGCGGACAGCGTGAGGCTCAACGTGCAGATCCAGTACGTGACACGCTCCGGGGTCACCCCCGGCACCGTGGTTGCTCAGGTTCCGGCCGAAAAAGAATCGGTGGCCCAGGGCAGCATCGTGACCATCAGCGTGGCCCGGGCTGCAGCTCCAACTCAGTCGCCAACGACGGAAACGGTCACGGCGACGCCAAGCCCGTCACCATCCAGCAGTCCTTCATCGGAGACCGCGAGTTCGAGCGCCGCATCCACAAGCGCTGCTCCAACGACTGCGCCGTCGTCCTCCAATAACGGAAACGGAAACGGCAACGGCAACGCGAAGGGCAAGGACAACGGAAACGGCAACGCGAAGGGCAAGGACAACGGAAACGGAAATGGGTAAGCGGTAAGTCCGCCTACCCATCTACTTCCTGCTGTTACTTCTGACTGCTACTTCTGAGCGTCGCTAATGAGCGGGCTCAGCGACTTCGCCTTCACGGCAGCGTCCGTCAAACCCATCGAGGCGAGCCAGTTGCCGAGCATCTGGTAGCCGCCCTCGGTCAAGACTGACTCTGGGTGGAACTGCACGCCCCACAGCGGAGCTTCCTTGTGCGCGAGGCCCATGATGACGCCGCCATCCGTCTCCGCGGTGATCTCGAGGGAGTCAGGGATGGTGTCCCGGACGGCTGCGAGGGAGTGGTAGCGAGTGGCCGTGAACGGATCGCTGACATCCTGGAAGATCGGGTGATCGCCGTGGTTCACGAGGGACGTCTTGCCGTGCATGAGCTCTTCGGCGTGCGTGACTACGCCGCCGTACGCTTCTGCGAGCGCTTGGTGGCCCAAGCAGACACCGAGCATGGGCTTGTTGTTGTCGCCGCACCACTTGATGAGGTCAATGCAGACGCCGGCCTCGGCAGGGTTGCCGGGTCCTGGACTCACGAGTACGCCGTCGCGAGTGCGGGCGAGTTCGATCGCCTCATCCAACGTGACATCGTCATTGCGGACCACCGTGGTCTGAGCGCCGAGCTCTTGCAGGTAGCCCACCAGGGTGTAGACGAAGCTGTCATAGTTGTCGACTACCAAAATGCGCACGGACTGACCGCTTGCTGCGGACTGGTTAGGATCCACCACGAATTAACACCGTTCCTATCGTCGGTTCATTCCATGGATTGTACTGATTGAGCCATGGGAAGACGTACTCTGCTAAGACTAATATTGCGGCCAGCACCAAGA
This sequence comes from Neomicrococcus aestuarii, assembly GCF_014201135.1. Classification (NCBI taxonomy): domain Bacteria; kingdom Bacillati; phylum Actinomycetota; class Actinomycetes; order Micrococcales; family Micrococcaceae; genus Neomicrococcus; species Neomicrococcus aestuarii. The sequence continues at coordinate 1,640,859 of NZ_JACHDR010000001.1, forward strand.
TGACGGCGATCAAAACCTTGGACCACAGCGGCCCCGGTAAGTGCCTAAAGATCCACGCGTACATTTATCCGCCCCCTGCGCTGGCAGAAAGACTTGCTTCCACGGTCTCCGCTATGGCGGCGGGAGCGCCGGCTGAGAGCGGCTGCCACGACTCCAATTCGGCGAAGGCCACCATCCGCATCTCGGTGGAATAGGGCGGGTGGCACGTGGTCATCGTCAACACTTTCTTGGATGCCTGCTGACCCGGCTCATACGGAACCGCCGCAAGCACTTCAGAGGCCTGCGGGGACACCACATCCGTGCGCGTCCACCGATAGGTGTAGTAGCCCTGATCGGTTTGGACGTAGATCCGGTCACCGTCCGTGAGTTTGTCGATATCCCAGAACGCTTGACCGTGGGTCTGACGATGCGCCGCTACCGCGAAGTTCCCCACCTCGCCGGGCATCGCCGTGGACGGGTAATGCCCTACGCCGAGCTCGTTCAGGACCTCGGATCCCACGCCATCGGTGATGGGTCGGGACCACTGCTTCCCGAATTTGGGGACATACAGGACCCCGAAGGTCTGACCTTGCAAGTGCAGTACGGTTGCGGGAGCTTGATCGGCCGGACGCGCTGCGGCATCGCTTGAACCTGCGGTCCCTGAAGCGTTCCCAGAAGCATCCCCTGCCGAATCCTGCGCGGCCTCGCGAGCGAACTGCGCCTGAATGTTCTGGGTGACCGCGGCCGAGGTCCGGGCGGCGGACAGATTGGTGTACCAAAGCTCCCACGCCACAAAGAGCAGCACCAAGATCCCGGCGGTCAGAATGAGTTCCCCCAGCACGCCCACAGCGCGAAGTCGGCCCGAAGGCTTTCTCGCGGTTTCACGCACGTGCTGACTACTTTCTGCGGTACTTTCTACAACTACTTCACTAGGTTATCCCTCGAAGGTTATCCCCCGTCCCTGAAAGCACGGCGGGAGTCGCTGGTCTACTCGTTAGACTGGAGTTTGTTGATTGACGCTACCGGCGTGTCCCAGACTGCAGGAGTTCTAGTGCCCGAATCCAAGAAGAATCACGACTCTCACTCGGTGTCGAGCCACGAGAAGGGTAATCCCGCTCGCGAGGCCGAACGCAAGCTTGCGAAGGAGAAGGAGCCGGAGCTCCGTGCCGCCCGCCGCGCAGCACGTGAAGCCAAGAAGAATGCGCCTTCTCCTACGTGGTACAAGGTCATCATGTTTGGCCTCATGATTTTGGGCCTTCTCTGGATCATCGTCTACTACCTCGGCGGCGGCCTCTTCCCGATTCCAGGCATTGGTGGCTGGAACATCTTCATTGGCTTCGGCATCGCGATGGTGGGCTTCTTCATGACCACTCGTTGGAGGTAGCAATGCGCATCAAAATGACATCCATTCACGTCACGGACCCCGCGAAGGCTCACGCTTTCTACACGGACATTCTGGGTTTTGAAACCCTCATGGCCATGCCGGAGTACAACTTGTTCATCGTGAAGTCCAAGGACCCTGCGGACAAGGCTGGCCTGCTGCTGGAGCCGAGCGATCACCCGCTCGCCAAGGCGTACATGGAGGGCCTTCACCAGGAGGGCCACGCCATGATCGTCTTTGGTGTGTCCAGCGTTCAGGAAGAATACGAGCGTTTGGTGAGCCTCGGCGTCGTCTTTAACCAAGAACCGCAAGAGGGCCCGGACGGCAGCATTTCCGCGATCCTCAATGACACCGTGGGCAATTTCGTTCAGTTGCACCAGGACTAGAACCGTTAAGGCTGCGGCGTCGCTACAGATTTTTTGATTACGACGCCGCGGCTTGCGTTATTCGACGAACTTTAGTCCCACAACGCATCCGATCAGCCCCGTAAGCAGCAGAATTTTCAGCAGGGAGATTGATTCCCCGCCGAAGAACATGCCATAAGCGACCGTCAGTGCAGCGCCGATCCCTACCCAGACCGCGTACGCGGTCCCGATCGAGATCTCTCGCATCGCGTAGGCGAGGCCCAGCATGGACATGACGATGGCGACGCCGAAGAAGACGGTGGGCCAGAGTTTGGTGAAGCCTTCGGATTTTCCGAGCGATACCGCCCAGACGGCTTCCAGCATTCCGGAGAAAATCAGTACGATCCAAGACACGGGACATCATCCTTCGTGGCCGTCTTGTCGCGATCCGGGTACGGCTCCCTCGTCCGGCGGACCCTTCGCGGGTCCGACTTCACGAAGATAGCACCAACCCCGCAAGATCAACCATTCGATGGATGCTTTGAGCAATCACGGCTGAGGGACCCAAGGTAAACTTGAGGAGTTACCTACCAGAGGAAAATCGTGACTGACGTTCATGCCCCCACCGGCTCTGCCGACTCAACCAGCTCCGCAAGCAGCTGGACTCCCAAGAAAATCTACGGGCTGGTTGCCGCCGCCGAAATGGTGACGTGGGCGCTGTTGATCCTTGGCATGGTGCTGAAGTACTCGGGCGTTTCCGAAGCTTTCGTTCCCGTTTTCGGCACGATCCACGGCGTGGTGTTCTTGTCCTATTGCGTGGTGACCGTGTTCGTGTGGGTGAACCAGAAGTGGTCCTTCGGCCGCGGCGTGCTGGGCTTGGTATCAGCCATCATCCCGTTCGCGACGCTTCCCTTTGAACGCTCCATGCTGCGCAAGGGCCTTCTTGAAGGCGGATGGCGCTTGGCTCCCGGCGGAGACGCACCCCAGGGCTTTGTGGAAAACGTGCAAGCGTGGTGCTTGCGACGCCCCCTGTTGGCGATCCTCGCGGGAATCGTCTTTGTGGCCGTTCTTGCCAGCGTTCTCATCATGCTGGGCCCTCCGATCCCAAAGGGCTAACCGGCCCGGCTTTAGGTTAGCTGGCCCGGCTCTGGGCTGGGCGGTTCATCATCTAGCCCAAGTCACACACCAAAAGCTTGGAGGACTCGCCTTCATCGGTGATGATCCACAGCTGCTGGCCGTCCTGGGTCACCGCCACATCCCGCAGCCTGCTCCCGTGGAATTCCGGGGGATCCAGTTGCGGCAACGGTCCCGGCGCCAGCTCCTCGGCCTCCGTAGACCCTTGCGGCAAGCTCACAATCCACAGCCGTTGACCGCGAAGCGAAGCCACGAACGCGGTGTTCTGGAAAATCGCCAGCCCCGACGGCGACGCGTCCGCGGTGGATTCCCACACGTGCTGCGCAGGACGCGTCGTGACACCGTCCAGCGCGGTGATGTCATAACCGGTCACCGCTGGCCAACCGTAGTTTCCGCCTTTGACGATACGTTGCAGTTCGTCGTTCCGATCCGGCCCTAGCTCCGTCGCCCACATCTGGTTCGAACTCGTAAACGCGATCCCCTGGACGTTGCGGTGCCCAAAACTGTAGATCTCCACAGGCTGGGGCTTGCCGGTGTTCGGATCGATCGCCACACGGAGAATTTTTCCGCCCCAGCTGTTGGGGTTTTGCGCATTCTCTGCCTGCCCGGCGTCGCCGGTTCCCACGAATAGGGAATCGTCCAGACCCCACGCGAGCCGTCCCCCATTGTGGATTCGCCCGCGCGGAATATCCCCGACGAGCACCTCGAAGTCCTTGAAGTCTGTGGTGGTCAGGAGCTGATTTCCGCTTTGCGCGCTGCGGTAAACGTAGGCTCGAGGTGAGTCATAGAATCCCGGCGCCAAGGCCAGGCCCAAGAGCCCGCCTTCACCCCCGTGATACACGTCCGGCACCTGCGCGAACTCGCTCAGGCTCGCAGCCTCCGACGCCTCCAGAGGCACATCAGCCCGGTACACCACGCCCGTATCGCGGCTCGTAATGAGCGCGGAACGGTTCCCCGTCTCACCCGAATCATCGGGCAGAAACGCGATCTGCCAGGGCGAGTTCAACCCTTCGAGCGCCACCCGCGGTGCTTGCGGTACCAACGGCGCCGCGAAAGTCGCGGACGGCGCGGAAGCCTGCGTCGTCGTACTGGAAATTTGCCCGGACGACGACGCAGCTTGCGAACCCGTCCCTGCGTTCGGGACACACGCGGTCTGACCGGCGACGGCAAGGGCAGCCGCCGAAATCAGGAAACCGCGCCGCGAGGTCATGTCAGCAGCCGTTCCATCACGACCGAGGTCCGCACGACGCGGAACCCGATGCGCGCGTAAATGGCGTTCGCGCCTGTGGGGCTGGCCGAATCTACGCCGAGCTCGGCTTTCACGAAACCTTCGCGCTGAGCTTGCTTGAGCGATTCCACCAAGAGCTCGGTGGCTAGGCCTTTCCCTCGAGCGCGGCGCCGCGTGCCAACCGTGGAAATGTAGAGCTCTTTGTCCTGATACTCGGTCGCCAGAACGTACGCGTCCACAGCGTCATCGGGAAGCACAGCGTCCGGATTGTCCGTTGAAAGCTCGGTTGAAAGCTCCGTTGAAAGTTCGGGTTTGATGGCGATGCGGGAGAGCTGCGGCCGGAACGCCACGGATCCCAACACTACCGATTCCCAATTTTCCTTGGTGCGCGAGGTTGAACCCCAGTGGTCGGCGAACGCCTCATTGTGGGCGTGCCGGGTCGCTTCACCGTGCTGTTTTGGGAGGAACTCCACCGCGCGAGCATCCGGCCGTGGCGGGGCGCCGATTTCAAAGCCTGCGGGCGGCTCCCACACGTCGAAGTTCAAGCTCATGTCCGCGAAATAGCGAGCCCGCACAAAACCGTTGTTGAGGGCCAGGATTTCATCCACACTGCCCGGGTGGTGGATCCACATGCTGGCCAGCGTGGGGATCCCGGGGTGCTTCTCGGCGGCTTTGGCGCTGCCGCGTTTGAACAGCCAGGCGATCACTTCCGCGCCCAGTCCTCGCCGGCGATACACCGGATCCACGCCCCCACCGAAAATCGCCTTCGCGTAGCCATCCCGCAGGCCGTCCGTGACCTGCAATTGCCCGTACGCCACCATGCGATCACCGTCAAAGATTGCCAGAGTATCTAGGTCCTGATCAACGCCCGGGGCCTCCAGCTCCTCTTCGAGCAAGGTGGGCGTGTACTTTTCCCCAGTCTGGTCAAAGTCCGCGATGGCGTTGACCAATCGCGTCCACTCGCCAAGATCGGCCTTGGAGATGGGAAGTCGCACCATATGAGCATTGGCGGGGTTCACCACGGTTATCCCTTCATTGCAGCTTCGTTTTCCCGCACGGGCTGCTTCCGGATCCCCCACAAGGAAACCGCTGCCACCCCACACAAGAGCGCCGCGCTCAGCCACGCTAAGAGGTAGGAGCCGGTGGTATCCCGGATAATGCCAGCGCTAACCGAGGCAATGCCTGCTCCGATCATATGACTAGCGAACACCCAACCAAAGACAATTCCAGCCTTTTCTGCACCAAAGTACGTGCGGCACAGCGCCACGGTAGGCGGGACAGTGGCCACCCAGTCCAAACCGTAGAACACCACAAACACCCACAGAGGTGGTTCGATGTGCGGAGCCAGCATCATGTTGAGGAAGACCAGCGAGAGCCCTCGCAACGAGTAATAGACCATCAACAGGACGGCCGGGTTGACCTTGTCCGTGAGCCAGCCGGAGAGCACGGTTCCGATGACGTCGAAGATACCGATCAGCGCGAGCAAGCTCGCGGCCGTGGTCGCTGGCATGCCGTGATCGTGCGCGGCCGGGATGAAGTGCGTCTGAATGAGTCCGTTCGTGGACCAACCACACACAAAGAACGTAAAGACCAGGATCCAGAACGCGCGCGATCTCGACGCCTCCACCAGCACGTCGATCGCGAGTTTCCACGTGGGTCGCGGCGCCGAGGCCGTGCCAGAAGTGGAAGGCTGCGCTGGGGTGGAAGCTGCGGCGTCGTCCTGAATTTCTGGGGGTGCGCCATACGGCAAACGGCCCATGTCCTGGGGTCGATCACGGAAACATATCAAGAAAAGCGGGATCACGAGGGCCGCGACGGCTGCCGTAGCGAGCGCTGCCGTGCGCCATCCCGGACCTTCGGCAAGCTGAACAATCAGGGGCAAGAAGATCAGTTGTCCACACGCGTTGGCGCCAGAGAAGATGCCCATGACCAAGCCGCGATGTGTGTGGAACCAGCGCTGGGCCACCACCGCGCCGAAAACAAGCGCCATGACGCCGGTACCCACCCCGATGAAAACGCCCCACAACACCCACAGTTGCCACAGGCTGGTCATCACCGTGGTGAGGCCGGCTCCGATCGCGACAGCGGCAAGGCCCGTGATCACCACGCGCTTGACGCCAAACTTTTCCATGGCTGCAGCGGCGAAGGGAGCCGTGAGTCCGTAGAGGACCAGGTTCGCCGTCACGGCGCCGGAGGTGCCGGTTCTGGACCAGCCGAACTCGTCCTCGAGCGGTTCAAAGAGCGCGCCAGTAGTGGATCGAAAGGCCGCGCCGGCAACGAGGGCCAACAAGGTGACGGCGACGATCAAGAATGCATAGCGGCCTACGGGTTTCACACCAGCCATCCTAGGGAGAATCGGCTGCGTTTTAATCACTCGTTGCAGCGTTCATCTAGGTGTGTGAACTGGGGTTAACGCACAGCGTGTGCACGAAGGTTATCCACAGCTGGGGATGGAAGTGTGCGTAACTGTGTTCTAATCCCGCGTATCCACAGGGATGCGAGGTTATTAACACCCCCCTAATCACACGTGTGTAACTTATCGACAATGTGGACAACCCCTGTGGATAAGCTTCCGCGGTTGTCCACATCCGCATGTTTTAAGTGCTTTTTGGCGGATTTTCAGGGGTATGACCCGAAAGTTATCCACCCTCGATTTTCCACACCGGTCTATCCACTGCCTGTGAACAACCGAGTTATCCACAGGCAGTGGATAGTCTGAAAGGAAAAGCTGTCCAGAATTTCGTGATTGAATCCACAGCTCTGGGGAAACCGCTGTGTCTAGGGAATTTTTGAACCAGCAGCTTGTGAGTCGGCGCACTTAAGCCCCGAAAACTGTGGCGAAATTACATTCTTGTGAGTTCTTAACATTGTGGATAAGTTGTGTGGATAAGTTGAGGGGCCCACCGCAGGCGATCTGCAGTGGGCCCCTCAGGGTGTCTTCAGTGGGTGTGGACGATTAGCCGATGAAGCGCTCCGCGATCGTCATCCACCCCAAGTAAGTCAGTACGCCGAGGACCGCTGTCACTACCGCAACGCCGGCCCACTGAATCGTGGCTCGGCGTGGACCCGCCGGTGCATAGGCGAAGACGGCACCGAGCGCGAGGCCCACCAACAGTCCACCGACGTGGGCTTGCCACGAGATATTGAATCCTGGGATAAAGCCCAGCACCAGGTTGATGGCCACCGTGATGAGGATGCCGGTGTAGTTCACGCGTCGTTGCCGCATAATCACCAGCAACGCACCGAACAGGCCGAAGACAGCACCGGAAGCACCGATGACAGCAACCCGAGGATCCTCCAGCCACAGCACCGCCACGGAGCCGCCGATCGCCGAAAGCACGTATAGCGCCAAGAAGCGCGCCCGACCCAAGAGCGGTTCCAGCATGCCGCCGATCGCGTACAACAAATACATGTTGAACAGGATGTGGAAGATCATGCTCTGCGAGTGCAGCAGCGCGGAGGTCAGCATGCGCCAGGGCTCGGAACCAGTGAGAATTCCCGCGTAGAGCAACGACGTGTCAAAGCTGGGCAGGATGAACTGCAACAAGAAGGCAAGGGCTGTGGCGCCGATGATCGCGTACGTCACGAGAGGAACGCCAGCACGAACCTTTCCGCCGAGGGCCGTGCGCTGGGTGGGCATGGCGCGCTGAGCTTCCGCCACGCAATCCACGCACTGGATACCTACAGCTGCTGGGCGCTGGCATTCACCACAGGTGGGCCGACCGCACCGTTGGCACCGCACGTAGGAGACGCGGTCCGGGTGCCGTGGGCACACCGGGACGGCTTCCGGCTCCGGGGTGGATTGAACGCCATAGTTCGGCGGATCGTAGGACACGGTGGCTCCGAATTCTTCGAGGAAATGGGGGTGGAAATGAGGAAAACCCGGCAGGGGGCGCACTAGGCGGCCCTACCGGGGTTTCCTACACCACAAGGAAATGCGAATGACTCGCCGTCAGCTGACTTTAGAGCTCGACGATATCGATGGAGTTGATGACAACATCCTCGAGGGGACGGTCACGCATGTCCGTTGCAACACCGTTGAGCTGGTCCACGATTTCGCGGGAAGCTGGGTCAGTGACCTCACCGAAGATGGTGTGCTTGCCCTGCAACCAGGTGGTGGGAACGGAGGTGATGAAGAACTGCGAACCGTTGGTGCCGCGGCCCATCTGGATGCCAGCGTTTGCCATGGCGAGCTTGTAAGGCTCGTTGAAGTTCAAGTCTGGGTTGATTTCGTCGTCGAACTTGTAGCCCGGTCCGCCGATGCCCTGGCCCAGGGGATCGCCGCCCTGAATCATGAAGTCAGCGATGATGCGGTGGAAGATGGTGCCGTTGTACAACGGGGTCTTTACTTGCTCTTCGCCGGTCTGTGGGTGAACCCAGGTCTGCTCGCCGGTGGAAAGACCAATGAAGTTCTTCACGGTCTTCGGGGCGTGGTTACCGAAGAGGTCAACCTCGATGTCGCCGAGGGTGGTGTGGATGGTCGCCTTGTGCGTAGGAAATGCAGTCATGGCCTTATTCTTTCATTCCTCAGCCCACAACTCATGTTCTTGGCTACGCGCACAGTGAACAAAAGGCCAAGATATCCACGGCGGGCAGTGTTTGCGTAGAAATTGGGGCGGCCGGAACGTAAGGTGAAACTGTAAGTTCACTAACTTCGGAGGCCTTGATGGGTAAAAAGAACCGCAACTCCCAGGATCTGGGCGCGGCAGTGAATCAGTCTGTTGATCAGGCTCGCGAATGGGCTCAACCAAAGGTTGATCAAGCCGTAGGTCAGGCAAAAGAAGCCGTGGACCACGCTCGCGAATGGGCGGCCCCTAAGGTGGATTCCGCTCGCGAGTGGGCAACCCCCAAGGTGGACCACGCGAAGGATTGGGCTACGCCCAAGGTCGATCAGGCCAAGGAGTGGGCAGCGCCTAAGGTTGACGACGCTGTGCACCGCTTGAACGCAGGCATTGAGACCGCCTCACCTAAGGTTCAGGACAGCATCCACAAGGTTGCTGACGAGCTGGCTGCTGGTATCGCCGCTGTTTCCCCTTTGCTTCAGCAGGGTATTTCCAAGGTCCAGGAGCAAGCGCATAAGATTGCTTCGGACGTGCAGCCTCACGTTGACTCCGCTCGCGCCAAGGTTGAGAAGGAATACTTGCCTGCCGCATCGCAGAAGTTGTCCCACGCAGCCTCTGACGCCGCGAAGAAGATTGACAACGTTCAGGTTCCGGCCGGCGTCGAGACGCTCGTGACCAAGATCAGTGGCGACAAGCGCACCGTGAAGCGTGCTCAGAAGGCAGCTTCGCAGGCCGCTCGCGAAGCAGCTCGCCAGTTGAACCGCTCCAACGCTCAGCAGAAGCGCCGTAAGGGCTGGCTCATCTTCGGCGTCGTTGCCGCAGGTGCCGCCGCTGGCGCTGCCGCTTGGCGCGCTTCCCGTCCCGTTGAGGATCCGTGGAAGACTCCCGCACCGCTCAACGCAGCTCCAGTCCCAGCAACGGCTCCAGCTCCCGTCAAGGAAGCTACGCCAGCTGAGGTCAAGGACGTCATTGCAGAGTCTGCCCCGGCAGCTCCCGCAGCATCCGCTCCAGTTCAGCCAGTTGCCGCCGTTGCGGTTGCTGCTGACGAGAAGAACGACGACGTAGCTTCCGAGCCCGTCACTCGTTTGGGAGCAGCTGAGCCCGTGGAGAACGACGACGAAATCACGCGTTCGGCACCCATTGACGAAGCCCTAGAAGGTGCCGAAGATCCGGATCTGAACGCCGAGGCTGGCCTCACGCCAACCTCCGAAGAAGACGATTCACCGATCTACCGCGACCTTGCGAGCGCTAACGCCTCTGACTCGAACACTGTTTCTGAGGATAACGACTCCGCTGATACCAAGAGCCACTCGGTCATCACGCCGAAGGATGTTGCTCCGAATATCAAAAAGCACCCCTCGAACTAGCGTCGAGTTGTACTGATTGTGTAGGTCCGTGCCGTTTCGGCGCGGGCCTACACCTTTACGCTGTTAGATTGAGGGAGTGCCGCAAACTCCATCAGTATCGATCGTCATCCCCGCGTATAACGAAGAGAGCTGCATTAGGCAGTGCCTCGTAGCAGCGATCTATCAGAGCGTCCCTGCACACGAAATCATCGTGGTGGACAACATGTCCAAGGACTCCACCGCCGAGATTGTCCGGCATATGCAGCAGGAGTATCCCGAGTCGAACATTATTCTGGCCACCCAGGATTCGGAGCAGGGACTTGTTCCTACCCGAAACCACGGCTTGGGACTTGCCACCGGTGATGTTCTGGGTCGCATTGACGCCGACTCCATCATTGAACCCGACTGGGTGGAACGCGTCTCCGAGGCTTTTACAGATCCTGACGTCATGGCTGCCACCGGACCCGTGGTCTACTACGACATGCCACTGCGGCGCTTCGGCCTCAAAGCCGATGACAAGATGCGTCAGCTGGTCCTGAAGCTGGCACGCAAGCAATACCACTTCCTCTTCGGCTCCAACATGGCCGTACGCAAGAGCGCATGGGAGATCATCAAGGACCAAGTGTGCCGCGATGAAGAAGACCTCATGCACGAAGACATCGACGTTTCCTTGCACTTGGCGGAGAACAATCTCCTCATCCGATACGTGCCGGCCATGGTCTCTGGCATGTCCGCGCGACGCCTCGAGGACTCCCCCAAGGATTACCGCTACTACGTGAACCGTTTTGATCGCACGTACAGCGCACACCAGATCACCGAACGCGTCCTGCGCGTTCCCATGCTGATCTTCATGTCCGTCTACTACCCGGCGAAGGTCCTTCGCTACTTGCACACCGCACGAAAGGGCCAAGCCACCGTCCGCGGCGGAATCTAGCCCCTCAACCGGTGCCCAGCACACGGTGACTGGCGCACTCACGCAAGCTGCGTCGTCGTACTAAATTCTTAAACAAAAAGTGCGCCTGACTAGGAACGTCTAGTCAGGCGCACAGTCTTTGTACCTTTAGCGGGTGGTCATGAACTTGGCGACGAAACCGGTGTTGAAATCGCCGCTGCGGAACTGCTCGCTATTGAGAATTTCGGCCTGGAAGGATGCGGTGGTGGTAACGCCTTCCACCACCATTTCCTCGAGCGCGCGCAACGAACGCGTGATCGCTTCATCGCGGTCCCGGCCCCAGCAAATCAGCTTGCCCACCATGGAGTCGTAGTACGGCGGGATCGCGTAACCGGTCTCAATGTGCGTATCCATACGGATTCCAAAGCCACCAGGGGCACGGAAGTTCGTGATGGTGCCCGGGCTCGGCGCGAATCCCTGATCAGGATTCTCCGCGTTGATACGGCACTCAATCGCGTGACCATTGATAGCGATGTCCTCTTGACGAATATCGAGAGGCTGACCGCCAGCAATCAACAACTGAGCCTTGATCAAGTCGATGCCCGTCACCATTTCAGAGACCGGGTGCTCCACCTGAATACGCGTATTCATTTCGATGAAGTAGTACTTGCGCTCGGTGTTGTCGAAAACGAACTCCACCGTGCCGGCGTTGACGTAGCCAACCTCCTTGCACAGTGCCACAGCAGCTTCGTTCAGGCCGCGACGCAACTCTTCATCCAACACCGGTGACGGAGATTCCTCCACGAGCTTCTGGTTGCGACGCTGCGCAGTGCAGTCTCGCTCACCCAAATGCAAAGTGGTCACGCCGTCGGAAATCACCTGAATCTCGATGTGGCGGATGTCCGTGAGGTACCGCTCGATGTACACGGACGGATCGCCGAAAGCGACCTCAGCCTCAGACATGATCTCGTTGAGATCCTTCTCGAGCGTTTCCTCCCGCTCCACCACGCGCATACCGCGACCGCCACCGCCGGCGGCAGCCTTGATCAACAGTGGATAACCGACCTCTTTGGCAATCGCCAGGGCTTCTGCAAACTCAGAGACCGCGCCGTCAGACCCAGGAACCGTAGGAACACCGGCCCGGCGAGCGATCTTCTTCGCCTCGATCTTGTCACCCATCGAACGAATAATCGTCGACGATGGACCCACAAAGCCCACGCCCTCGGCCTCGCACAAGGCCGCGAAATCAGGGTTCTCGGACAAGAATCCGTAGCCCGGGTGAATCGCGTCAGCTTTGAACGCCTGTGCAGCGCTGATGACGGCGGTTGAATCGCGGTAGCTCCACTTGGCCTGAGCCGGGCCGATGCATACGGCCTGGTCAGCGAGCTTCGCTGGCAAGGAATCAGCGTCCGCTTCCGAATGGGCGAGGATGCTCCGGATTCCCAGTTCTTTACACGCGCGGATCACGCGGAGCGCGATTTCGCCGCGATTGGCGATGAGCACGCTCTTGAGGGGTTCAGCCATCGTGTGACCTCATTTCTTGGTAGGTAGCGCAGCGAACTTGTTAAGACTGCTTGATGATCATGAGCGGCTGACCAAACTGGACGGCCTGCTCGTTCTCCACCAGGATCTTCACAATTTCGCCGGAGACCTTCGCCTCAATGTTGTTCATGAGCTTCATGACCTCGACGATGCCGAGAACCGTATCCTCGGCGACCGTGTCACCCACGGAGACGAAGGCCGGGGAGCCCGGCTGCGGGGAAGCGTAGAACACGCCGACCATGGGGGCCTTGATGACGACTTCGTCCGCGGCGGGCTCGTCCGATGCTGCACTCGCTGCGGCGGCCGGCTGTGGCGCGGGGGCCGCGGCTGGGGCTGGAGCCGCTGGCGCTGCAGGCGCTGGTGCGGCTACGGGGGCTGCTTCTGGGGCCGGTGCTGCGGCGGGTGCTGGAGCTACGGGAGCTACTGGGGCGGACGACGACGCCGCGTTGCGTTCGCGGTTCTTCGAGATGAAAAGATCCACCTCGCCGACCTTAAGGGAGAGCTCACGAATGTTTTCCGTGGCGTTGACCCAGTCGACGATTGCCTTGATTTCTTTCATGTCTGGCTTAGTCATTGAACTTCTTCCTTACTACTTGCTTTTGTCCAGCGAAATCGCCAGATCACCGAACTTGAGATGTTGTTGGCCGTCTTCGCTCTTCTCGTAGAGAGCCTTGATGAGGCCAAAGTAGGGCTGCGGAATTTCGTCCGCGTTGCCGCCTTCTGCCACCGTCTTCTTCATTTCGTCCACCTGGGAACCGGCAAACTGGGCGCGAAGCAGCCAGGTGTCGAGGTCCTCGTCCGGATAGCGCTCTTGAAGCGAAGGCAACATGGGGGCTGGTTCTGAAGGCTCCAAACGGATGTCCGAGGCGCCGTTAGCGATGATCTTCTCCCGCAATTCCGGTTCGATCTCCGCCAACAGGGTTCCGTAGTAGCCCAGAACGTATTTCTTGATTTCGTTAGGGACCACCTTGTAGCGCTCCCCGGCCATCACGTTCATCACGGCCTGCGTTCCCACAAACTGTGCGAACGGGGTGATCATGATGGGGTACGCGAGCTCTTTACGCACGCGAGCTACTTCGTGGAGCAGCTCGTCGTAACGATCCGAGAGGCCAGCGGTTTCCAACTGAGACTTGAAGTTGGAGAGCATGCCGCCTGGAGTCTGGTGCATGTAGTGCAAGCCGTTGTACTCAACGGGCTCGCCCAAAGGCTTGCCCTCTTCTTCGGCGATCTCGCGGATGCGGTTGCTGATAGCGTCGACGCGCTCGTCATCCACGTTCACGACATAGCCAAGAGCGCGAAGGTCACGGACCACGCTCTGGGTGGACGGCTGCCCGTTGCCCGAGGACAGCGGCGCAACCGAGAGGTGGATGGCGTCCGCGCCAAGCTCTACAGCTTCCAAGCACACCAGTGGCGCAAGGCCCGTAAGGCTGTGCGTGTGAACTTCAAGAACGCGGTCTCCCATGACTGACTTCAGTGCGGGGACCAGCGTGCGGATACGGTCCGGGGTCAGCAGACCGCCAGCGTCTTTGAGCATGATGGCGTCGACGTCAGCCTTTTCGATCAGCTCTTGAGCCTTCGCTACAAAGAGCTCGTCCGTGTGCACCGGGCTTTCGCAGAAAGAGACGGCGCCGAACGTTTCCACGCCGTGCTCTTTCGCGCGAACCAAGGCTCGAGAGATGTTGTCGATGTCGTTGAGGCCGTCAAAGGCACCAATGACCTTCACGCCGTTGGCGACGAGGCGATCAACCCACGCGTCGATGACATCGTGTGGAAGGAAGTCGAAAGCTGCGAGGTTCCTCGAGCGAATGAGTGCTCGAACTTTGGAGTTGGGGAGGCGGCGGCTGATCTGACGCACGCGCTCCCACGGGTCTTCTTTCAAGTAACGCACGGAGACGTCGAACTGGATGGGGGCCATCAAGTCGACCTGTTCGAAACCTGCGCCATTGAAGTCATCGATCATAGACAGCATGTGATCAGTGCGCATGCGGGTAGCCCAGATGCTCTGATGTGCGTCTCGAAGAGTTGTGTCGATGACTTTGATTTCTCGGCGGCTTCCAGGAGGTCGTCCTCCTAGGCTCATCACAGATGCGATTGATTCCATACTCACCATTTGTTTGGCTCCGGTTTTCTTCAGTGCGCTGGCCGTGCCCGTGAGGACACGGCCAGCGCTCACAATTGACTAATCGTTGACGTAGAAGGTCTGCTTGTTCACGAACTCGTCCATGGCAAGAACAGAGAGCTCACGGCCAAAGCCTGAGCGTTTGATTCCGCCGAATGGCAGGGCCGGGCTGAACGCCTGACCCAAGTTCACGTGCACCATTCCGGTGTCGATCTGAGCTGCCACGTTCTTGGCACGGTCCACGTCCTGCGAGAACACGGCTCCGCCGAGTCCGTAGCGGGAGTTGTTGGCCAGGTCGATCGCTTCTTGCTCCGAGCTTGCCTTGTAGATCTCGGCCACTGGACCGAAGAATTCTTCGTAGAAGGACTCCGAACCCACAGGAACGTCCGTCAACACGGCCGGCGTGAAGTACGCGCCCTGCTCCAGCAGCTCGCCGCCGGTACGCAAGTTGGCGCCGGCAGAAACGGCACGCTTGACCTGATCGTCAAGGTTCTCAGCAGCACCGCGGCTCGAGAGCGGGTAGAACTCGTTGGCGCCAGCCTTCTGCGGTTCACCCTGCTTGTAGGACTCGGCGATCTGCACCATCGCATCCACAAACTCGTCATAGATGTCTTCCATGACGATCATGCGCTTGTTAGAAGTACATGCCTGGCCCACGTTTTCGATGCGCTTGGCCCATGCTTCTGCGGCAGCTTCCTTGACGTTGTCCGTGTCGAGGATGACGTATGCGTCCGTTCCACCCAGCTCGAGGACACACTTCTTGAGTGCCTTGCCTGCGCGTGCAGCCACGATGGAACCTGCGCGCTCTGAACCAGTCAAGGAAACGCCCTGGATCTCTGGCGAATCGATGACATCTCCAATCTGATCGTGGGTAGCGTAAATGTTGGTGAAGACGCCCTCGGGAAGACCAGCGTCGGTGAAGATCTGAGCGAATGTTGCAGATGACTTCGGGCAAATCTCGGCGTGCTTGAGAAGAACCGTGTTGCCGTTCATCAGGTTAGGGCCAGCGAAGCGTGCCACCTGGTAGTAGGGGTAGTTCCACGGCATGATGCCAAGGATTGGGCCCAATGGAAGACGGCGGACGATCGCCTTGCCGCCAGTGATGTCATCAATTTCGATGTCAGCGGAGTGCTTTTCGGCGCGATCCGCGTAGAACTGGATGATGTCGGCGGAGAAGTTGATTTCCCATTCGCCAGCAGGGGTTGGCTTGCCCATTTCCAGGGCTGCGATCTCTGCGAGCTCGCCCTTGCGCTCACGCAAGAGGTCGGCGACTCGGGAGAGGATTTCAGCACGCTCGGCGAACGTGGTGTTGCGCCACGTCTTGAACGCTTCAGCGGCGCCGGCGACGGCCTGCTTGATCTCTTCGTCGGTGGCGGTGGGGAACTTTTCAACAACTTCGTTGGTGACAGGGTTTTGGACTCGGTATTCAAGTGACATGGGAACGTGTCCTTTCAAAGAAGGGTGAAGTCTTTTTCGGTGGATAGATTCGGTGGATAGATCCGTCCGAAGGGGTGCAGGTTAGGCAGGAACCTTTACGGTGAGGCGCTCGTCCTGCTTGTTGTAGGAGGTGTCGTCAGTCAGCAGCGAGAGCAGAATGTTTTCGTTCTTCTGGACCTCGGCTTGAAGAGCTTCGGGGTTCGCCCGCAGCATGTCGTAGCGCTCGGTGACGGCCGCCGTGTTCAAGGCGATAATCGGGTGAATTACCGAACGTGGGACGTTGTAGCTGTCTGCAACCTCGTCGCCGTGAATGATGCGGATGTGTGCGTCCGTCCATTCCAGAAGTGATTCCTCCGGCAAGTTGGTGATGCGGTGAGCATTCGCCACGAAGCCGGTGCGTAGTGCGTCCACCAGATCCTGAGAAGCCTTGTTGGGTTCGCCGTCCACAAAGTGAATAGCGTCCAAGGTTTCCTGGGAAGACTCAATGTCATTGAGGCCTTCCATGAGATCGTCATCGATGCCGATCAAGCGGCCAACCACGCGCCACAAGTAGAAGATGTCCTGAATCTGCTGGTCATTCGGGAACCAGCCCATGGTGCGCAGTCCCTGGTACGGGATGTACGTGAAGTTCAGCCAGGTACGGAGCATGTCCAACTGGCTGATGGGTGCACCCCAAGCGCTGTAGTCCAGCCCACGGTTCTGGTGCACTCGACGCACGTGAGCGTGCATGGTGCGGACCATTCCGGAGTGCTCGAAGCCCTTGCCTCCGGGCTCAAGTCCGCCCGGAATGAAGAGCGAGTAGATCCAGTTGGTGGTGTACGCCAAGCGCTTCACTGCGCCGTCGGTCAGTTCACCGGTGTTCACCAGAAGATCTGCGATTGCTGGGGTCGAGTAGGTGTGTACCAGTGATCCCGGGCCGAGTGCGAGGCCGTGGGACAGAGGTGGGATGGACAGGTAAGCCAAACGTCCGCGTTCGACTCGTTCCATATCAATGCCGTCAAAGGCGCGTCGCATGTCTTCGATCAAGGCTGCGATTTCCGGAAGAGTGCCTTCAGTGACTTCTCCGCTGGCAAGTGCGTCCCGTAGGCCGGTCATGATCTCACGGACTGAGTGTCCGCTCGTGAAAAGTGCATCGGCCTCTGGGTCGGTGCCCCAAAATGCCTGGTTGAAACGTTCAGCTCGTTCAACACCGAACTCAGCTACGAACGCATCGCGATCTCCGCGAAGCGTGGGCCACTGGTTGGCATTCACGGGTGCTTCACTCATCGTCGTCTCCCTTTCATGGGCGAACCCTCAGCATGAAAACGATTTCATGAAGGCGAATAGGGTCTCGCCATCGGGGGACTTTCTGTAAGCTACATCATATTTTCAATGTGAGCAAGCTCGCTCAGTTGTCAATGTTGGAGTTCACCGTTGTTCTCCAACAGGACATATTTGAGGGCACAGATAAGGTGGAGGAATGACTGGAAGCCAAGGGTTACTCGGAGTAAAAGACATCGCCAGACTGGCGGGCGTCTCCTCCGCTACCGTGTCACGCGTGCTGCAGGGAACCACTCGCGTCAGCGATGAAACCCGCACTCGCGTAGAGAAAGTCATGGCCGAGGTCGGCTACGTTCCAAACGCACTGGCAAGCGCCATGCGAACCCGGAGAACCGGGATCATTGGAGTTGTGACTGGTCAGTTGACCAACCCTTGGTATCCACTGATGCTGGAGACCTTGGCTAAGAATCTCGCCGAACAAGATCTCAGCATGAACGTCTGGGTCTCAGACGGTGAAGTGACCGACGAATCCGCTATCAAAGCGATCCGCTCACGCGCCATTGACGGCGTGATCTTCTTGACCGCGCTCCGAAATTCAAAAGCCCTACCGGCGGCTTTGGAATACGGACTTCCCCTCGTGTTGGTCAACCGCAAAATTGACGACGTCGAGAGCGACCACGTTGTCAGCGACAACATCGCCGGCGGTCGATCCGTAGCGCAGTACTTTCTCAAACACGGGCGCACCAATGTTGCAGTAATTGGGGGCTGGGCCACAGTGAGCACCGGCCGCGATCGCCGCCAGGGATTCATCTCTGAGTTCGCCAAGGCTGGAATTGAGCTCGACAAAGTGCAAGCGCCCACAACGGAGTTTTCGTACTCAGCAGGCCTTCACTTTGGTCGCGCCATCTTGCGGGACAAGAAGCCACAGGCGGTTTTCTGCACCACGGACGTCATTGCTTTCGGCGTCATGGATGCCGCAAAAGAGCTAGGACTTCGCGTCCCCGAGGATCTATGGGTTGTTGGCTACGACGATATTCCGATGGCATCCTGGGGCGCCCTCAGCCTGACTAGCGTTCGACAGTCCATGGACATGATGGCAACAACCGCCCTCAAACTTCTGATGAGCCGCATCGCCAACCCAAATTCGCCGTTTGTGCAGCAGGTGTTCGACATCGAACTCATCGTGAGAAACTCCACGGGATTCGCCCCCATTTCCTGATCAAAGCAGCCTCGATCGGGATTGTCAGAGAGGCTCCGGCACCATGCTTTCTGGTCTCATGCACGCTCATTCAAGCCCTGCTCCTCGCACAATTTTTCAAAGCCACCAATCGCCTCCTGACTGGGAAATTCCTTCACTGTGCCAGGGGCCGAATCCGGACCTCCGAAAAAATCCTTGTTGCCATGAAAACGATTTCATGCTAAATTGAGTGCCCTGTGACGCGGAACACACTCAAACTCTAGCGCACTCGCATCTACATTTAGCACGCACCCACATGGCCTCACACACCTCGACGCCGGGTCATCACACGCAGGCATTGATCTTGCCAATTGAAAACACAAAGGAGTGGTTCGATGAGTCATACGAGCGACCAACTAACGAAAACCGCCGCCCCAGCGGATTATTCGCTTAGCCACAAGCAACAAAAGAAGTCCCTCTTGGCCAGCACTATTGGTCAGCTCCTCGAGTGGTACGAGTGGGGCGCTTACGCGGTTTTCGCCCCGTACATCGCAGCCGCCATCTTCAACCCCGAAGACAAGGTCGCCGGCCTCTTGGCAACTTTCGGCGTCTTCGCCGTCGGCTTCTTGATGCGCCCACTGGGCGGAATCATCTTCGGCAGCATCGCTGACCGTAAGGGCAGGAAGTTCGTCCTCATCACCACCATGCTCTCGATGGCTACCGCATCGGTCGCTATTGGACTTCTTCCGGGCTACCAGGAAATCGGCATCTGGGCCGCGATCCTCCTGGTCTTGGCACGTATGGTGCAAGGATTCGCTCACGGCGGCGAGTCGGCTACTGCCAACACGTACGTCGCCGAGATTGCACCAAAAGATCGCCGCGGTCAATGGGGCAGCCTCGTCTACGCTTCCATCTTCGGCGGCACCGTCATTGCTTACACCCTCGGTGGAACTATCACCGGCTTCCTTTCCAAGGCTGAAGTCGGTGCCTGGGGCTGGCGTATTCCGTTCCTTTTGGGTGCAGTGCTTGCCCTCGTAGCTCTCTGGCTCCGCCGCGGTATGCAGGAGAGCGACGTTTTCGTTGAAGAGGTCGTCAATGAAGAGCACCACAACGAAACGACTCAGGCTTCCCACGTAGTTCCGGCCGGCGCCAAGACCGCCTCGAAATCACAAGTTCGAAACATTTTCTTGGTCATCGGCCTGGTTACCGGTCTAACGTCAGCGCACTACACCTGGACGAGCTACGTTTCCACGTACGCCATCACTCAAGAGGGAATGGCACCGCAGGGCGCCTACTGGGCCACGGTCTTCGGCCAGCTGATTGCGCTCATTGCGCTTCCGTTTTGGGGCCGACTTTCCGACCGTGTTGGCCGCAAGCCGTTGCTGTACGGCTTCGCGATTGCAATGTTCTTGTTGGAGTTCCTCTTGAAGACCATGATCGGTCAGGAGCCATGGACGTTGTTCGTTGCCAGCACCATTGCACTTCTCATCGTGGGCATGATGGGCGCCATCATTGCAGCTGTCATGAGTGAAATCTTCCCCACCGCCACTCGTACCCGAAACATCGGCCTGGCCTACTCCATCTCCGTGGCTGTGTTCGGTGGATTCGCCCCGTACTTGAACCAGCTTTTTGTGAGTATTCAGGCCGGCTGGCTAGCGGATGTCTACGTCATGCTCACGTGTGTCATCACCCTGATCTGCGTGCGCATCTTGCCAGAAACGCGCGGCATTGATTTGAATGACGTTGAATCACACACCGTAGAAGTGGCCGCCAAGTAGTTCTTGGCATCGCGACTGCAAAGAGGTTGGTTGCGTCCTCAGTACATCGAGGACGCGACCAACCTCTTTCTTTTAAGCCGTAGGAACTCTACGAAGTCATAGGCAACAAAAAAGATCCGGCCCACATATTTCTATGTGAACCGGATCTTTTATTCTGTGGAGGCAAGGGTGTCTGGATTTACGACATAGGTCACACTTGATACGTCGCTGCTGAGTCGCGACATACGTCACACTTGTGGGGGTGTCGAAACATCGCGTCATCGTGCTCAAGATTGTTGCCAAGCAACTCACCGTCACCGATGCAGCTCGCGAGTATGGGCTCTCACGACGCCAGATCTACCGGCTCCTAGCCCGCTACAAACAAGAGGGCCTCGAGGCTGTCGAGCCACGATCAAGAAAACCCCGATCTAACCCGGCAGCCACCCCAGAAATAGTCCGTCCTCGAATACTGTCATTGCGGCAAAAGCTCAGCGGTGAGGGCCTCGACGCAGGTCCTGTAACCATCGCCTGGCATCTCGAGCAAGAAGGCTACCGGCCGCCTTCAACCTCCACGATCCGCCGAATCCTACACAAGGCCGGACTCATCATCCCGGAGCCTCAAAAACGCCCGCGCTCTTCCTACATTCGCTGTGAAGCCGCCCAGCCCAACGAGACCTGGCAATCCGATTTCACACATTGGCGCCTCGCCGACGGCACTGACGTCGAGATCCTGAACTGGCTCGATGACCACTCCCGTTTCCTGCTCTCCTGCAGGGCCCACCAACCCGTCACCGGAAACGACGTTGTCGCGACATTCCTCGCCACGACCGAACAACACGGCATCCCGGCCTCGACCCTGACCGATAACGGACGCGTCTACACTGCCCGCTTCGGCGGTGGACGCAACGCCTTCGAATACCTCCTACCGCTGCTAGGAGTCCGCCAGAAAAACGGTTCACCCGGGCACCCGCAAACGCAGGGCAAGATCGAACGCTTCCATCAAACACTCAAACGTTGGCTCAGCGTCCGCCCCGTCGCGCACACCCTGGCCGAGCTCCAAAACCAACTCGACCAATTCACAGAGCATTACAACGAACACCGCCCCCACCGCAGCACTAACCGCGTTAACCCCGGAGCCGCTTACCGCGCGAAACCACCAGCACTGCCATCAACACCACGCGAAGGGCACTACCGACTCCGCTACGACCACGTCGCCCCCAACGGCAAAATGAGCCTGCGTCACGCCGGCGTCATGCACCACCTCGGCATCGGCGTCACCCACCGCGGCAAACGAATCCTCGCCCTCATCGACGAAACCAGCGTGACCATCATCCATCTCGACACCGGCGAGATCATCGCGACCAACACCATCAATCCCCAACACAACTACTGGCACAACGAAATGAAAAAGCCCGGCCGATGGCCGGGCTCTTAACGACATAAGTCGCGACTCAGGTGTAACCTATGTCGCGACTCATGACACTGTGGAGGCAAGGGGACTCGAACCCCTAACCCCCTGCTTGCAAAGCAGGTGCGCTACCAATTGCGCCATGCCCCCAGAAGGACTGTTGATTTCTCAACCCGTCTATACTATCAGAATTTTTTGCCGTTCGTGTCCAACGTGTCCGTGGCTTCATTCCATTTAGTCTTCTCAGCTTCTGATTCCTTGTACTTGCTGTACCCGAAAACGGAGGCTGCTGCGATCAGGACCATCAAGAACTTCTTCATGTTGTTCCTTCTCTGTGTTCTCAGTGCATTCGGACTCACCTAGAAGGTGTTTCCGTGGGCGTACCAGGACTTGAACCTGGGACCTCTTCGTTATCAGCGAAGCGCTCTAACCGCCTGAGCTATACGCCCCTTTGCCCTGAGGACGAGATAAGACTTTACCGGACACATAGCCGACTTTCCAAATCGGGGATTCTCCTCCGCGAATTTGGGGAATCGATGCGTGCGGCGCCGCCTTTTAGTCGTCCGTCAGGGTCACTCCAATGCCGCCAACAAGCGACGATGAAATGTTGTACAAAAGCGAGCCGAGCATTGCAATCACGGTCAAAATCACCACATTTGCCACCGCGATAATGGTGGCAAAAGACGCTACCTGACCCAGTGATAGAACCTGCTTCAGGTCGAAGCTGGATTCGGTACCCAGAACGCCCATGATGAGCTCATTGAGCTTGTCAAAAACTCCTGTGACATCCAACACGGTCCACAGCATGACTGCGGCCACCACGGTGATGATGCCCAAAGCCACGGAAAGCAAGAACGCCATCTTCAGCACAGACCACGGCTCAACTTTAGAGACCAACAGGCGTGCTTTACGCACCTTGGCCTTAGGTGCAGGGCGAACCAGCTGCTGCTGGCGTCCTGCGGGGCTCTGGCCGGGCTTGCGGGCCGGCTGGGTACCAGCGGCCGCTGCGGCGGTACGGGGCGCTCCTGGACGCGCGCCCGCTTGAGAACCCGTGCGCGGGTTAACGGTGGGCGCGGGGCGCCTTACCGCGCCCGACTGAGCGGTCACGTTGTTCGACGCGCCCTTGCGCGGCATCGAAGGAGTGGTCACGAAAGACCTCCGTCAGAATCTTCTACAGGTTCATCGGTCGCCTCTTGCGAGACTTCCGTCTTTTCTTCAGTCAACGGTACTGCATCTACCGCCGCCTCAGCGGGAGCGGAGCTTGGATCCTCAGCGGATTCTTCCTCTGAGGACTCAGAAGCAAGATTACGCTCAACGTTCTTGGCGACTGCGATGATCCGGTCATTCTTGTCCGGCTTCGCAAAAATCACGCCCATGGTGTCGCGGCCCTTGGAAGGTACGCCGGCGACGCCGGAGCGCACCACCTTGCCGCCTTCCATGACCACCAACACTTCGTCTTCTTCTTGGACAATGAGTCCACCGACCAAGTGTCCGCGCTCTTCTTGGTACTTGCCCACCTTGATACCCAGGCCACCGCGGTTTTGGACGCGGTATTCGTCGATCGAGGTGCGCTTCGAGTAGCCGCCGTCCGTCACGATGAACACGTAGGAGTCATCGGCAACGACATCGGCCGTCATCAGCTCATCGCCGTCACGGAACTTCATGCCGGTAACACCGGAGGTTGCGCGGCCCATGGGGCGAAGCGCTTCATCGGTTGCCGTGAACCGCAAGGACTGGCCGTTACGGGAAATGAGCATCAGGTCATCTTCTTCAGAGACCAGAAGCGCAGACACGAGCTCGTCTTCGTCGCGCAGGTTGATGGCGATGACGCCGGCGCTGCGGTTGGTGTCGTAATCCTGCAGGCGCGTCTTCTTGACGAGACCGCCCTTGGTTGCGAGCACCAAGTACGGAGCTTGCAAGTAGTCCTTCAAGTCCAGAACCTGAGCAATATGTTCGTCCGGCTGGAACGCCATAATGTTCGCGACGTGCTGGCCCTTAGCGTCACGAGCTGCCTCGGCAAGCTCGTAGCACTTGGTGCGGTACACGCGGCCTTGGTTCGTGAAGAACAGCAACCAGTTGTGCGTCGTGGTGACGAAGAAGTGCTCCACCACATCGTCGCCGCGAAGCGCTGCACCCTTGATGCCCTTGCCGCCACGGTTTTGCGAACGGTAGTTGTCGCTGCGCGTGCGCTTGACGTATCCACCGCGCGTAATGGTGACCACCATTTCCTCTTCAGGAATGAGGTCTTCTACGCTCATGTCGCCGTCGTAGCCCATGAGGATCTGCGTGCGGCGCTCGTCGCCGTACTTGTCCACAATTTCGGCGAGTTCTTCGGAGACAATCGAACGCTGGCGTCCCACGTCAGCCAAGATGGCCTTGTACTCTTCGATCTCGGCTTCCAAGCGTGCAGCTTCGGCGCGGATCTTCTCGCGCTCGAGTGCGGCCAAACGGCGCAACTGCATGTCCAGGATTGCTTTGGCTTGATCGTCGTCGATTTCGAGCAACGCTTTCAAGCCTTCGCGTGCCTCTTCAACGGATGGCGAGCGGCGGATGAGGGCGATGACCTCGTCCAGCGCGTCGAGGGCCTTGAGCAAGCCGCGGAGGATGTGGGCTTGCTCTTCGGCTTTACGCAGGCGGTATTGAGTACGACGCCGAATGACTTCGATCTGGTGCTTGATCCAGTGTCGAACAAAAGCGTCCAAAGACAGTGTGCGAGGCACGCCGTCCACGATCGCGAGCATGTTCGCGGAGAAGTTCGATTGAAGTTCGGTGTGCTTGTAGAGGTTGTTCAAGACAACCTTCGGCACGGCGTCGCGACGAAGGACGATCACGAGGCGCTGACCGGTACGGCCGGACGTCTCATCGCGGATATCCGCGATGCCTGACATCTTGCCTTCGCGCACCAATTCGGCGATCTTCATGGCCAGGTTGTCCGGGTTGGTCTGGTACGGAAGCTCCGTGACCACCAAGCACGTACGTCCCTGAAGTTCTTCTACGTTGACCACGGCGCGCATGGTGATGGAACCACGGCCCGTACGGTACGCGTCCTCGATGCCGCGGCGGCCCAGAATGGTGGCTGCGGTAGGGAAATCCGGTCCCTTGACGCGCTTGAGCAGCTCTTCAAGAAGCTCTTCAGGCGAAGCGTCCGGGTGGGCCAGGGACCACTGGACACCTTCGGCGACTTCGCGAAGGTTGTGCGGTGGAATGTTGGTGGCCATACCCACGGCGATACCGGAGGAACCGTTGACCAAGAGGTTCGGGAAACGGGACGGCAGAACGGTTGGTTCTTGGTTCTTACCGTCGTAGTTGTCCTGGAAATCAACGGTGTCTTCGTCGATATCGCGAACCATTTCCATGGCCAGTGGGGCCAGCTTGGTTTCGGTGTAACGCTGAGCAGCAGCGCCATCGTTACCCGGGGAGCCAAAGTTACCCTGACCCAAAGCCAGCGGGTAACGCATAACCCAGTCCTGGATCAAACGCACCAAAGCGTCGTAAATCGCCGAGTCACCGTGCGGGTGGTAGGTACCCATGACGTCGCCGACGATGCGCGCGCTCTTGTTGAACGAACGCTCGGGGCGGTAACCGCCATCAAACATGCCGTAGATCACGCGGCGGTGCACAGGCTTCAAACCATCGCGAACATCCGGCAGGGCGCGGCCCACAATCACGGCCATCGCGTAGTCCAGGTACGAACGCTGCATTTCGGACTGCAAGTCCACTTGCTCAATGCGGTCCGTCACGATGTCGCCCTCAACGACCGTGGCGGTGCCAGCTCCGGAGGCAACAATGTCGCCGGGCGCATTCACTACCGCACTGGTGCCTTCAGCGGCGCCAGTAACGTCAGCACCGGTTCCTTCGGAGCCAATTCCCTCGGAACCGGAAGTTGCGGCACCTTCGGAAGCTGCGGCGTCGTAATTTTCGTTGTCTTCAGGACCCTGTGGGGGCTGTTCACTCATGAATCAATCCTCAATTTCTGCAAAAACGTGGGGGCAAAACGGCGGGAACGTCCTAGATATCTAGGAAACGGACGTCCTTCGCGTTTTGCTGGATGAAGTTACGGCGAGACTCCACGTCTTCACCCATGAGCACGCTGAACACTTGGTCTACAGCGGCGGCATCTTCCATGCTGACTTGGCGCAACGTACGGTGCGCCGGGTCCATAGTGGTGTCCCACAGCTCGGAGTAATCCATCTCGCCCAGACCCTTGTAGCGCTGGATGCCGTTGTCCTTTGGCAAGCGACGGCCAGAGCTCAGTCCCTTTGCCACGTTGTCGTCACGTTCCTTGTCCGAGAACACGTAATCGTGCGCAGCGTTGGACCACTTGATGCGGTACAGCGGCGGCTGTGCAAGGTAGACGAAGCCGTTTTCGATGAGCGGACGCATGAAGCGGAACAGGAGCGTCAGCAAGAGCGTGGTGATGTGCTGACCGTCGACGTCAGCATCTGCCATGAGCACGATCTTGTGGTAACGCAGCTTGTCAAGGTCGAATTCTTCACCAATACCGGTGCCGAAGGCCGTGATCATGGACTGGACTTCCTTGTTGCCCAGTGCGCGGTCCAAGCGAGCGCGCTCCACGTTCAAGATCTTGCCTCGCAACGGCAGGATGGCCTGGGTCCGCGGATCGCGGCCACGCTTGGCCGAACCACCTGCGGAGTCACCCTCCACCAGGTAGACCTCACACTCAACAGGGTTCTTCGAGGAGCAGTCAGCGAGCTTACCTGGCATGCCGAAGGACTCGAGCGGGGACTTACGACGCGCCTGATCGCGCGCCTTGCGGGCTGCCATGCGGGCGTGTGCAGCAAGCTGAGCCTTGCGAATGATGTCCTTAGCGGTGATTGGATTGCGCTCCAACCAGTCGCCGAGTTCCTGGTTCACCACGGACTGCACGTAACCGCGAGCTACCGAGTTGCCGAGCTTGGTCTTGGTCTGACCTTCGAACTGTGGCTCGCCCAGCTTGATGGAAATGACGGCGGTCAAGCCTTCACGGATGTCATCGCCGGTGAGGTTTTCATCCTTGTCCTTGAGGATGCCCTTTTCCTTGGCGTACCGGTTGATCAAGCTGGTCAGCGCCGCGCGGAAGCCTTCTTCGTGCGTTCCGCCCTCATGCGTGTTGATGGCATTCGCGTAGGTGTGCACGGATTCGGAATACGCGGTGGTCCACTGCATGGCCACTTCGAGGGCAATCTTGCGCTCGGTGTCCTCAGACTCGAAGGAAATGACGTCTTCGTGGACCAATTCGGACTTCTTGGACGAGTTCAAGTACTTCACGTAGTCCAGAAGGCCATCGTCGTACTTGTAGTCAACGCGGCGGTGCTTTGGAGCTTCTGCCTTTGCGGGCTCGTCATCATCCACGGCGATTTCGTCTTCGATGTCATGGACCACGCGCTCATCCGTGAGCGTGATGCGCAATCCCTTGTTCAAGAACGCCATCTGCTGGAATCGAGCGCGTAGCGTCTCGAAGTCGAAGTCGACGGTGTCGAAGATTTCATCATCCGGGTAGAACGTCTGGGACGTGCCGGTCTCTTCGGTTGCTTCGCCCTGCACGAGGGTGCCCTGGGGCACGCCACCGTTAGCGAAGGACATGTGCCATTTGTAGCCCTGGCGGCGAATTTCCGTGTCCACACGCTTCGAGAGCGCGTTCACCACGGAGATACCCACACCGTGCAGACCGCCGGACACCGCGTATCCGCCGCCGCCGAACTTACCGCCGGCGTGCAGGATGGTCATGACAACTTCCACGGTGGGCTTGCCCTCGGTGGGGTGCATATCCACCGGAATACCGCGGCCGTTATCCACTACTCGAACGCCGCCGTCGGCACGCAGCGTCACATCGATGTGATCGCAATAGCCGGCCATGGCTTCGTCAACAGAGTTGTCCACCACTTCGTAGACAAGGTGGTGGAGGCCGCGCGCGCCGGTGGATCCGATGTACATACCGGGGCGCTTGCGAACAGCTTCTAGGCCTTCGAGGACGGTGATGTCACTCGCGCCGTATTCGTGTTCGACTCTTCCCACGGGAGTCTTGGGAGCCGACTCGGTAGAGCTCGGGGTGGCTTCGACGGGTGCATCAGCGCTATCGGGTGCTGGTGCGGAGCTCTGCGTCGGTTCCAAATGTTCTTCTGCCACGTGTGAAAAGCTCCTCGAAGATGTTAAAGCGGGAAAACCCACATCATTTTGTGGACGCCGGGAGTCGCAACGAAGAGACTCTCAGCCCATTGGGAATAATTCTACCCGTTTTCGCCTCAATTTTTGCGATGTTCGCTACCCGAGTATGGGATAAGCGGCCATTTAAGGCCGCGCAAATAGATTTGACCCCTGTTTGGTAGGGTTCAGGCATCTGGCGCGGTACGTTGCTCCACGGGCGAAATTTCGGAGCGAGCTTCTCAGCCGCGCTCTACCCGTACGTATCGCGCGGGCCGCGGCCCTTCACGGTTCGGATTCCCTTGCGCCACGAGGGTGCGGTGGGTCCCAGCACCTTAATTTCCCGTACGACGCCGCTGCCTAGCTTCTCGCTGAAGACTTTCAGTAGTTGAAAATTCAGTAAGCGCATTTGGGAAGCCCAGGAGGTCGAGTCAGTCCTAATGGTCACGATTCCGTTGTCAAAGCTGACGGGTTTGCAGTGCGCAGCGATGTCGGCGCCCACGAGCTCTTCCCAACGGGACATCACGGAGCCGACCGCTACGGGGGCGTTCCAGCCGCGATCTTGCACCAAGTTCTTCATGATGCCGCCGAGGTCTTTTGGATCTCTGGCGTCCGAGTAGTTCACAAAGTTCTTATTGCGGCGTTCGCTGCGCGATTGAGCGGATCGTGCAGCGCGAGACTGCACTTGCTTCGCTTGGGCCGCGTCCATGCGTACTTCGCCGCGTTCAACGGCGGCCGCTCGCATGCGATTCAACAAAGTGCGCGGAGAATCTTCGAGGAGCGGATCATTCTCCGGTTCTGATTCATCGAAATCTTCGCGACTCATGCCGAACCCACCACCCCGCTTGAGACCGGAATGATGGTCCCTTGAAGTTCGGAGGGAACATCCTCTGCCACCGCAGCCGTAATGAGGACTTGATCCGCGCGCTCCATCGCGGAGAGCAACTTGGCGCGGCGGCTGCTATCGAGTTCAGCGAAAACGTCGTCGAGAATCAGGATGGGTGCCGCCCCCTCCGTGGGGTCGTCGTCCAAGAGGGTTTCGAAACATGCGAGACGAAGAGCAAGTGCCAAGGACCAGGTTTCGCCGTGCGAGGCAAAACCTTTAGCCGGGAAGTCACCGATGAACAGTTCAATCTCATCTCGGTGAGGTCCTACGAGCGTCAGCCCGCGGTCCATTTCTTTTTTTCGCCGTTGCAACAAGGCAGCCCGGAACATTGACTCGATCTCTTCGAGCGGAGTCTCCGCGGTCAGCGAGAGTCCGTCCCCGGACTCGACCGAAGCGTCCTCTGCCGATGATTGCGCTCCGAAAGCTGCGCCGTCGTCCTCCAATTCCTGAAGAATTGAACTGCGGTAATGGGCAAAAACCGTTTTACTTCCATCAGTGAGACCGGCGTAAGCGTTCACAAGATGCGGCGTCAGAGCGGCCAACGCCGCCAGCCGACCCTTGAGAAGACGAGCTCCCGTCTGTGCAAGATGCTGATCCCAGACTTCAAGGGTTGCTGCGTGAGCCTCGCTGAGCGAGCGGGAACCCTTCGCGGATTTCAAAAGCGCGTTGCGCTGACGAAGGACCCGATCGTAGTCCTTGCGGTTGGACGCCTGAGCCGGCTGCAAGGTCACCAGAAAATCGTCGAAGAAACGACGCCGAACACTAGGGTCGCCTTTGACGATTTCAAGATCTTCGGGAGCGAACATCACACAGCGAACGATGCCCAAAATATCCGCGGCACGCACGTTGTTGGAGCGATTGATACGTGCCCTATTGGCGCCTTTCGGCGTGATTTCTAGCTGCACGCTCGCGGCTTGGCGCGCTTCAGGATCGCTTCCACGTTCCACTCGAGCGCGCACAATGGCGCGAGGTGCGCCGAAACGGACTAACGGTGCGTCATTTGAGACGCGATGGGAGGCCAAATGCGCCAGGTAGTTGATGGACTCAACCACGTTGGTTTTGCCCACGCCGTTCGATCCAACGAAGACAAAAGTCCCTTCGCCAAGCTCAATATCCGCTTGTTGATAGGTCCTGTAATCAGTCAACGAGAGATGAGTAATGAACACTCAGTGTCCCTACTCGGTGGGTCGTTTTACTGCGTGTCCACCGAATTGTTGGCGCAGAGCCGCAATCATCTTGTTGGTGGGTGAGTCATCCTGGCGGGACGCGAAGCGCTGGAAAAGAGCTGCGGTGATGACCGGCATAGGAACCGCGTTAGCGATTGCCTCTTCAACGGTCCAGCGGCCTTCACCGGAATCGTCCACATAACCGGCGATGTCCTTGAGCTCAGGATCCTTTTCGAGTGCTTCCACCACGAGGTCCAAAAGCCAGGAACGAATGACGGTTCCCTCTTGCCACGCGGTGAAGGTTCCTGGGACATCCCTGATGGAGGACTTTGCGGAGAGCAGTTCGTAGCCCTCGGCGTAGGCCTGCATGATTCCGTATTCGATGCCGTTGTGAACCATCTTCGCGTAGTGGCCAGCACCCACATCACCCACGTGGACGAAGCTTCGAGCACGTTCGCCTTCGGGCCGCAGCGCATCGAAGATGGGCATGAGCTCTTCAATGTCAGAAGATTCGCCGCCGGCCATGAGGCCGTAACCATTCTTGAGGCCCCAAACTCCGCCAGAAACACCGCAATCTACAAAGCGAATTCCGTTTTCGGCAAGATCGGCGGCATGCCGTTCGTCATCGCTGAATCGCGTGTTTCCGCCATCGATGACCAAGTCTCCTGCACTCAGCAAGGACTTGAGCTCGCCAATAACCGAATCGGTTGGAGCTCCTGCCGGCACCATGACCCACACAATGCGTGGGGAAGGTAGCGCGGACACGAGTTCCTGGAGACTCGGAACGTCAGAAACCTCTGGATTACGGTCATATCCGGTGACTTGGAGGCCAGCGTTGATCAAACGCTGGCGCATGTTCGCGCCCATTTTTCCTAGGCCGATCATGCCAAGATGCATCGATTCAGTGTTCATGGTCCCTCTCAGAAAGCGCAGTTGACCTGCGGCGATAGGTTGTGACCTCGAAAACGTTCCGCTGGTGCGGTTGAGGTTAGCTGTTTGGCAATCGGATGGGCATCACGAGGTAACGGTATGCGTCATCGTCAGAGCTATCAGCTTCACGCTGTCCCGTCAGCATGGCAGGTTTTGCTGCCGTGGTGAAGGAAAAACGAACGAAATCGGTGTCAAAAGCGCTCAATCCTTCGCTCAAATACGTGGGATTGAAGGCTACGGTGATGTCTTCGCCATCAAGGGCTGCCGAAATCGATTCTTCAGCCTGGGCGTCTTCGCCCGTTCCGGCTTCAAGAGTCAACTGGCCATCCGTGAAGGACATGCGAACTGGGGTGTTGCGCTCGGCAACAATGGCTACACGACGAACTGCTTCTGCAAGTTCTTGAGTGCTGACCGAAGCGTGAACTGGGGTCTCACTAGGGAACAACGAGCGAATTTTCGGGTAATCGCCGTCTACCAGGACGGATGTGGTGCGGCGGTTGCCGGATTCGAAACCGATGATGTCCGCTTTGTCGCCCAGAGAAATCTTGAGTTCACCGGATCCGCCGAGAGTACGAGCAACTTCGTTCAAAATGCGGCTCTTGACCAGTGCGGACGTGGAAATCTCTGACTTAGCCGGCTTCCAATTGAGCTCACGAAGTGACAATCGGTAACGGTCAGTAGCCAGGAAGGAGATGGTGTCTCCTTCAAACTCAAGCTTGACGCCAGTCAAGATGGGCAAAGTGTCATCCTTGGATGCTGCCACGATGACTTGCTGGATTGCGTGTGCAAAAGCTTCGCCGTCTACGGTGCCCACAACTTCAGGTGTTGCCGGACGAGCTGGGTAATCCGCAACTGGCATGGTGGCCACATTGAAGCGCGAACGACCAGCCGTGATGGTGACCTTCGAACCATCTTGCTCCAACGTCACCTTTGACGAAGGCAAAGCACGAGAAATCTCTGCGAGAAGCTTGCCGGAAACCAGGATGGTTCCTTTAGTGCTGATATCGGCAGGGAATTCAATGTGAGCAGAGACTTCGTAGTCGTAGCTTTCCAAGGTGACAATGCCGTTTTCGGCAGTCAACAAAATTCCTGCAAGGACTGGTGAGGATGGTCGCTGGCTGATGGAGCGAGCGGTCCACGCTACTGCCTCGGAAAAGACATCCCTCTCGACGCTGAACTTCACGAAGAGTTCCGCCTTTCATTCATGGGTTTTTCACCGAATTACACACACGTATCCCTGCAAGCTTAGCCGCTTGGTGGGGGTGGGTCGCCACCTGTGTGTGATTCGTGAGGCGACTGAAGGAGCCCCTGGAAAGCGGAGCGCGGGAGGGGTCCAAAATTTTTGATTTTGTTATTTGATGTTCGCGCTTAAAGAGGTTCGTAGTGTTAATAACATCTGTGGATTCTGTGGATAACCCCCTTTTTCGGGGATTTTCGTTTGTTTTGCCTGTGGACAACGTGTGTGCTTTAAGTTGAGGACCGCTGCGGCTTAAGTGGATGAATTACGACGGCGAAACTTGAGTCCACAAGCATTGCTGTAGTTATACGCATTTAAGGATGGTTATCCACAGGTTAAGAACAATGAGCTGTGCAGAACTACAAAAAACGCGGGATTTAGTGGGAGTTTTGGCTCTGTTTGATCCGGTTTGTGAGTTCCGTGACCTGATTGAAGATCGCTCGACGCTCTGCCATAAGTTCGCGAATCTTGCGTTCAGCGTGAATCACCGTGGTGTGGTCGCGTCCGCCAAGCTCCGCGCCGATGCGTGGAAGGGACATATCCGTGAGTTCGCGCAAGAGATACATAGCGATCTGGCGAGCGGTCACCAGGGTCCGGGTACGGGACTTCGAGTTGAGCTCATCGAGGGTCAAATTGAAGTAATCCGCGGTGGCAGCAATGATCTGCGCCGAAGTAATCTCCTGCGCACCCTCATCCGTGATCAAGTCCTTGAGCACAGTTTCGGCCAAATCCCGGTCAACTTCGGAGTTATTCAAGGACGCGAATGCCGTCACACGAATGAGAGCGCCCTCGAGTTCACGAATGTTGGAAGAGATCTTGGACGCGATGTATTCGAGCACGTCATCGCTGGCTT
Organism: Neomicrococcus aestuarii; assembly: GCF_014201135.1. Classification (NCBI taxonomy): domain Bacteria; kingdom Bacillati; phylum Actinomycetota; class Actinomycetes; order Micrococcales; family Micrococcaceae; genus Neomicrococcus; species Neomicrococcus aestuarii. Next base: position 1,673,638 of record NZ_JACHDR010000001.1, read on the forward strand.
TTAGCCCTTCGGCATCAGCCTTCTTGCGCAAAATCGCAATACGCGTCTCAAGCTCCGGTGGCTGAATATCCGTAATCAGACCCCACTCAAAGCGGGAACGAAGACGTTCCTCGAAACCGGAAAGCTGCTTGGGAGGAAGGTCGGACGTGATCACCACTTGCTTGGAGTGGTTGTGTAACGCGTTGAACGTGTGGAAGAACTCTTCCTGAGTAGCGTCCTTGCCGGCCAGGAACTGAATGTCGTCAATGAGCAAGATATCCACGTTGCGGTACGTGGTCTTGAAGCTGGTTCCTTCATCGTCGCGAATCGAGTTGATGAAGTCGTTCGTGAACTCTTCCGAATTCACGTAGCGAACGCGGATTCCCTTGTACATCTGGCGTGCATAGTGGCCAATGGCGTGAAGCAAGTGAGTCTTGCCAAGACCCGAATCACCGTAAATAAACAGCGGGTTGTAGGCCTTCGCGGGTGCCTCAGCCACGGCAGCGGCTGCCGCGTGAGCGAAGCGGTTGGACGAGCCAATCACGAACGTATCGAAAATGTACTTGGGGTTGAGCCGACCAAATTCTTGAGACGTCGACGGCGGAGCGGGAGCCGGCTTTGGCTGCGGGCGGTTAGAAACCTCGTGCTCAACGGGGGCCGGAGCCTTGGGTTCTTCCGCGGAAGGCTCCGTAAGATCGCGCTTTTCCAGCTCAGGATCAACGATGTACGCGCAGTGCAAGCGCATTCCGAAGACCTTCTCCACACCGTTTTCAATCTGCTCTTTGAGATTGTTCTGTAGAACTTCGCGCGTCAATTCGTTCGGAACGGCGATGACTAGGGACGTTCCAGCCAAAACCGTAGGGCTCGCGAGGGTGACAAATCCGCGATTTCGGGCCGTAAGACGGTCATCGTCCTCCATGACCCGGATAACCTGGCGCCACGAGCTGCCAAGGTTGTTGGATTCATCCGTGCTCATTCGTTGCTTCCCCTTTTTTGAAAACTCTCACTGCGAGTCTAGCGATCATCCACAAACTTATTCACAGGCCGTGGATAACTTGTGATCAAAGAATCACAGGATTTTTAAGCACTTACCCACAAGTAAAGTTTTCTCAAGTCCACAACCGTGTATAACTTGACAGAGGGCCTCAACGGTCACTCTTTGCGACCCCAATTTGACGTGCATTCTAGGGTTCCCCTATTGTTAATCAGTCCTATGTGCGTCCTCTGGCGTGTTTTACACCGAGAGTTCGCCGCCACCAAGTGCTGTTTCCAGGCTTGTCCGGCGGTCGATGCATTGAATTTTCAGCGTCAACCTGTTCTGTTACGGGCGCGGCGCGCCAACAGACTTAGTGGAGTTAATCGTGAGCAAGCGGACTTTTCAGCCGAATAACCGCCGTCGTGCCAAGAAGCACGGCTTCCGTCTTCGCATGCGCACCCGCGCTGGCCGTGCCATCTTGGCAAGCCGCCGCTCTAAGGGCCGCACTGCACTTTCTGCCTAGTTCGCGCTAGTTCAGAAAGAACAACTGATAGGAATACCGTGCCGTCTCGTGCCTTGAGGAACTAATGCTTCCTGTTGAGCACCGAATGCGGACCGCCGGCGATTTTTCAGACACCGTACGTTCCGGTGCCCGCATTGGGCGCCGGAACGTTGTTGTATACGCACATCTTCTCGCTGAGCCCCTTCCTAGCCGAGTTGGATTCATCGTTTCCAAGAAAGTTGGGAACGCAGTGACTCGTAACCTCGTTAAGAGACGTTTAAGGGCTCTTTCCGCAGACTATGTGAAGCAATTTCCACAAGGTTTCGGCATCGTGATGCGAGCTTTGCCGGCCGCAAGCACTGCCACGTGGGATGAACTCAGCCGCGATCTACACTCAGCGTTCCAAAAAATCGAGAAGATTCACACGGAGCATCACTCTTCTAAGGGGGAAGAACATGTGCGCTGAAGCTAGCCACGCGTCAGTAACGGGCGCACCTGCGCAAGCTGCGTCGTCGTCCTCTCCCACCAATCCCTTTCTCACCGCGCTGAAATGGATCCTCGAAATCCCCCGGCTCCTGCTCATGGGATTTCTGAAGCTCTACCGACTCATCATCTCGCCCACCTACGGCGATGTGTGTGGATACTTCCCCAGTTGTTCTGCTTACGCACTGGAAGCCGTCACTGTGCACGGCGCCACGCGCGGAAGTTGGCTAGCTGCCAGGCGCTTATTGCGCTGTAATCCGTGGGGCAAAGGCGGGATCGATATGGTTCCGCCCGGTAAACGGATTTGGCCAGAAGGCAAGACGCCGAAGATCATTGTTCTAAACCACCCGCCCATCCCAGACGACATTGACGAGTCCGCAGCCGCGGATCGAGGAGCTTAACACCTCATGCAAATCTTTGACACGCTTCTATGGCCATTCAGGATGTTGATGTCCTGGATCTTGTGGGCCTTCCATGAGCTCTTCTCCTTCCTTGGCATGGATCCGAACTCCGGCTGGACCTGGACGTTCTCGATCGTTGCCGTGGTGGCAGTGATTCGTGCCGCGTTGATCCCGGTATTCGTCAAGCAGATCAAGGCCCAGCGCGCCATGCAGGCGTTGCAGCCAGAACTGCGCAAACTTCAAGCGAAGTACAAGGGCAAGAAGGACCAGCTCTCGCAGCAGGCCATGATTGCCGAGCAGCGCGCGCTCTTCAAGAAGCACAACACCGGCATGTTCTCTTCCTGTATGCCGTTGCTGTTCCAGATGCCGTTCTTCTTCGCGCTCTTCACGGTGCTCAACAACACCGCTACCGCCAAGGCCGCCGGCGAAGGTATTGGTGCGCTGTCCGCAGCTCACGTCCGCTCCTTCGACGAATCCTCGATCTTCGGCGCACGTCTTTCTGACACCTTCTTGAACACGCTGAACTCCGGAAACGTCAACATTTCCGTGATCATCGTGGCCGTCGTTTTGATTGTTGCGATGTCCGCTCTGCAGTTCATTACGCAGCGCCAGATCATGTCCAAGAACATGACCAAGGAAGCCCTCGAAGGCCCGTTCATGCAGCAGCAGAAGATGATGCTTTACATCCTTCCGCTCGTGTTCGGTATCGGTGGCATCAACTTCCCGATTGGTCTGTTGCTCTACTGGACCGCCACGAACGTCTGGACCTTGTGCCAGCAGTTCTGGGTCATCCGCAACAACCCCACCCCCGGTTCCGAAGCTGAGCGTGAATTGAACGCTCGCCGTGCCGCGAAGGGCCTGCCTCCTATCGGCCAGAAGAAGGCCGAGGAAGCCGCCGCTGCCGCTGCAGCTGTTGAAGAAGCCAAGAAGACCCAGCGCGCGCAGCCAAAGCGCCAACCCAAGCGAAAGAGGTAATTCATGAATCAGCACACTGAGGATGCTGTTGACGTGGAGCAGCCAGAATTGGATCACGACGACGAAGCTTCCGTTTCTGAGGAGGGCTCGGCTAATGGTTCAACTAAGGCTGAGCGCTTGGAGGAAGAGGGCGATATCGCTGCGGATTACCTCGAGGAATTGCTCGATGTAGCCGATATTGATGGCGACATTGATATTGAGGTTCGTAGCGGTCGTACGTACATTTCGATCGTGAGCGACGAAGCCGATAACAAGGAGCTTGAGGCTCTCGTGGGCCGCAATGGTGAGGTTCTCGAGTCACTTCAGGAGCTCACTCGTTTGGCTGTTTTGACCTCGACGGGGAACCGTTCCCGCCTGGTTCTGGACATCTTGGGCTACCGCAAGGAGCGCGAGGGTGAGCTTCGTGAGATCGCCGATAAGGCCATTGAGGAAGCACAGTCCAGCAATGAACCTGTGCACTTGGCACCCATGAGCGCTTACGAGCGCAAGCTTGTTCACGACGTGGTTGCCGATGCTGGCTTGTTCTCAGAGTCTGAGGGCGAAGGCGCCAAGCGCCACATTGTGGTGTCCGTGGAAGAGCTTGTCTAAGCATGAGTGATCAGCCGATGTCTTCTGGGGAGGAAACTCCAAGCGCTCTTGGCGCAACCGAACCGGTGCTGCCGAGTGAATCCGAGCGCGTGAGCGCGGAGAAGATCTTTGGTGATCGCTTCGATTTGGCTCAGCGTTTTGTGCAGCATCTTGCAACCTCTGGAATGGAGCGTGGGCTTTTGGGCCCTCGCGAAGTTCCTAGGTTGTGGGGGCGGCACGTGCTTAACTGCGCGGTCATTGGGGAACACATTCCGCAGGGCGTGACGGTGGCCGATGTGGGTTCTGGTGCAGGTTTGCCGGGGCTCGCTTTGGCGATTGCTCGGCCCGATCTTTCGCTGACGTTGATTGAGCCTCTTGAGCGTCGTTGCTTGTGGCTCAACGAAGTCATTGAGGATCTTGAGCTGGACAACGTCGTGGTGATGCGCGGCCGTGCCGAGCAGATGGTGGACTTTGTGAATGCTGATGTAGTGACCGCGAGGGCAGTGTCAGCTCTGACGAATCTGATTCCGTGGTCTGTTCCGTTGTTGCACGGTTCCGGCGAGATGCTGGCCATTAAGGGTCGAAGCGCTCAAGAGGAAATTGAGAAGGCACGCAAGGTCGTCAAGAAGGCTGGCGGATCTACGCCGGAGATTTTGATTGCCGGCGCGGACATCCTCGAGGAGCCCACTACCTTGGTTCGTATTCGAGTTGGTTCGTAGTTGCTCCGTTAGCCGTCGAGAGACGGCAACAGCATCACTTTCCACGTCTGCAACTTTTTGTGGTTGATTTTAGGGACAACATTCCATGTTTCACGTGAAACCCTTTATGTCCGGGCTAACCGATAAACTTTTGAAGGGCAATCGTCGCGAAGATCCTGAGGATCGAGCGGATGAAGCCACCGAAAACGAAGTTGTTGAGGCGGCTGCGGAGGAGGGCATCGGGGAAACCGAAGCCGAATCGGCAAAGGTCGCAACACCAGAGGATTCAACGGCGGAGAAGCAAGCCGCCGAGCACATTACTGCAACAACAGTCAGGGATCGGGATTTCATGGAAATCGATGAGAGCACACCGCTTGCGAATCAGATTGCCAATGAGACGAAAAGGCGCGAAGAACTGAAGAACAACACGCTCCCCATTCCTCACCAGACCCGCTTCATCTCGGTCAGCAACCAGAAGGGCGGGGTGGGTAAAACTACCTCGACCGTTAACCTTGCGGCTGCTCTTGCTAAGCAGGGTATGCACGTCCTCGTGGTGGACATCGATCCCCAGGGAAATGCCTCTACCGCTCTAGGCATTGATCACCGTGCAGAAGTGGACAGCATCTACGACGTCCTCATCAACGATGTCAGCCTGGCCGAGGTTATTCAGGTCTGCCCAGATCTTGAAAATCTTGTGGTTGCTCCAGCCACCATTCACCTTGCCGGCGCAGAAATTGAACTGGTCTCCTTGGTGGCTCGCGAACAGCGCTTGCGCCGCGCTCTGGAAGAGTACGCCAACCACCGTGCAAGTAACGGCGAAGCACGGCTCGACTACATCTTCATCGACTGCCCACCGTCGCTAGGTCTTTTGACGGTCAACGCTTTCGTGGCTGCGAACGAAGTTCTGATTCCTATCCAGTGCGAATACTACGCACTCGAGGGCCTGAGCCAGCTGCTGAGCAACATCAAGCTGATTCAGAAGCACCTCAATGAGAAGCTCGATGTATCGACGATCCTGTTGACCATGTATGACGGACGTACCAACTTGGCATCGCAAGTAGCCGCGGAAGTACGTGAACACTTCCCGAGCGAAGTTCTCGATGCTGTCATCCCGCGTTCCGTACGAATCTCAGAAGCGCCAAGCTACCAGCAGACAGTGATCACCTACGATCCAAACTCCACTGGCGCTCTTTCCTACCTGGAAGCGGCAAGCGAAATTGCTAAGCGCGGTTCAGAGAAGGACGCCGCCACTTCCAAGTAGGGGTGTAGCGCGGGCGCTCCTCCTGGTGCAAGCCATACGTTTCATACACCGAACTGCATAGACAAAGGGATAGATACTAGAATGTTGGTATCTATCCCTTTCTCGTTATTGGCTCTTGATTGACTTGGTCCGCCGCTGAGATTTCGCTTCTAAGCATTGGTTCTAACACCAGTCACGGGTCAGAGCAAAAACGGGCGAACGTGTCCTTTTCACGAGTCGAAAGATCCTTCCGCTTGCGATGCGGACTAGAATTGAACGAGATCAAACGCATGAAGTTGTGTATTCCACAACTGTGGAAAACACTGAGGAGAATTTATGGCAGAGAAGCGGAGGGGCCTCGGAAGAGGCCTTGGAGCCCTAATCGCAACCGGACCTATTGAGCCCGTAGAACCGGCAGAAATGCCCGTTGCCGATACCGCTATCGGTGACAAGCCGTTGCAAACCGAGGCTGTGGATAACGGTGCTAAAAACGATGCCTCAGGTCGTCTCTCTGAGGTGGCGTCGCAGGCCGATAACCTCTCCGAAGGGACATCCTCTTCCAGCGAAGTGAAGGCGTCTCAAGAGACGTCCTCTGCGGGCAAGACGGACTCTGCTGATGCTCCTGCTCCACGTGAAACACCAGATCCTCGCAAAGCACCGATCAGTGGGAATCAGGCTTCTACTAAGAAACCTAACAAGGTTGATTCTGAGGGCTTGGAGTCCCTTGATGCCGATGCTTCCAAGCCGTTGAGCAAAAGCTCCGGTAATGCCACAAGTGATGAGAGCCCAAGCGCCTCGGACGCGGTAGAAGCACTTCGCAAGCGGACCAGTGAGCGACGTCGTAAAGCCCTGGAGGAAGTTGCAGCGAAGTCGAAGGCTGCCGATGATTCCACGGATGAGGGTTCAGCAGAGGCAAATGACGACGACGAATTGCCGCGGATGCGCCCCGTAGATATGTTCTTTGGTGCGCCGAAGAAGTCTCCTTCGAAAGTTTCACGTGAAACATCTCGTCCCACTAAGAAGCGGGCGCAAGTACCAGACCTCCTCAGTTCTCGCGCAGCTCGAGTCCTGAAAACTCAGAACCAGACAGAAGACTCTGCCGAAGAGACGCCGGAAGCGGATACCTCGATTGATGTGCCAGAGGATAATGTTTCACGTGAAACACAGCAGAAGTCAACGGCTGAGGTCAGTGGCGATGAGGCCAAAGCCCAGGTGTCTAAAGCTCATGAGTCCAAGGAGTCAAAGGATCTCAAGGAAGACGGAAAGTCGCCTTCTGCTGGAAGTGACGCAGTCGAAACCCCTGCATCAGTATCCGAATCCTCTGCTTCTGCCTCGTCCGAACCGACCTCTGATGATGCTCCTGCTGAAGCAACGCCAACATCTGCCGAGGAACTGAAGTCCATCCCTGGATTGTCCTACGCTGAGCTGCCGATCCACTCGATTCATCCGAACCGGAAACAACCTCGTCAGGTCTTCGACGAGGATGACATGGCCGAACTCGAGCATTCCATACGCGAGATTGGTCTTCTTCAGCCAATTGTTGTTCGTCCTTCTGGCGAGCCGGGAGATGCACCGTACGAACTCGTTATGGGTGAACGGCGTTGGCGTGCCGCTCAGCGCGTTGGTTTTAAAACCATTCCAGCGATCATTCGCGAAACGAAAGACGAAGATCTCCTCCGCGATGCACTCTTGGAGAACCTTCACCGGTCGGAACTGAACCCACTCGAAGAGGCTGCCGCTTACCAACAGCTACTTCAAGAGTTCGGGTGCTCTCAGGATGAGCTGTCCCAGAAGATCGGTCGCTCACGTTCTCAGATCTCTAACACCATTCGACTCATGAAGTTGCCGGCTCTTGTCCAGCGTCGAGTTGCTGCTGGCGTGATCTCGTCTGGTCACGCACGAGCGTTGCTCGCACTTGAGGATCCAGCTGAGATGGAGCGCTTGGCGCAACGAGTTGTGAATGAGGGTCTCTCCGTTCGTTCCGTGGAAGAGATCGTCGCCTTGCAGGCAGGTCTCCGTCGTGCAGATAATAAGAAGCAACAGAAGGATGTTGCGCGTCCCGAGCGTCTCGACTACTTCGCGAACGCTCTCTCTGATCGCCTGGACACTCAGGTCAAGATCACGCTTGGCGCCAAGAAGGGCCGTGTCAGCATCGAGTTTGCGAGTGTCGATGACCTGAATCGCATCATGGGAGTGATTGCTCCTTCTAGCTAAGTCAACACTCTAGGAAGTTGTTAGAGGGCAGGTCATGTTTCACGTGAAACATGACCTGCCCTTTTCCTGTTCTATCGCAGAACTCCCAAACAGAGACGCTCAAAGAACTACAATTCACAGCAATTGGGGATGGCTTCTCACGCTCTCCATTGTTACTTCTCTGCTAGGTAGTCCTTCTAAGATGACTGCGTTGCCTGATCTCTCACGCGCTGAGCTATCCTGATCTGCGTCTGCGATGATACGGTCCTCCCAGTACGCATGTTTCACGTGAAACAAGAGCACCGTGACCATTCAAGGCTGGGCCAGTAGCAGGGTTAGAAGCGTTAGATCTACTGAAACTAGCCTTCCTCGGATGAGTGACTGAGCTTCTCGGAGTAGTCCGGATCGTCATCCTGTGTCTCCGCTTAGCGGTCCGTCAAGTCGCGTGTTTCACGTGAAACATCGGCCAAGGCGACCATCTTCCTTTTGAACTTGCACCACACGTCTTCGTTGCAGCTCGTCCACTTTCGATGACCTTCGATGGAGGATGTTTCCAACTGGGTGCCAGAAGGGAGCCACTTCATTCGCCTGCCCTGCTCGATGCAGCGCGTAGAGCTGTGTAGCCATCCAGGAATTGCGTGAGTTGTGTGCGAGCAATTGAGCGAAGGCATTTCGTGCTGCACGTCCCGAGGTCTCTTCGCCCCTTCGTTCGTCAGAGAACCGGAATGATACGTCTGCCTTGGGTGAACCGGGTAATGGTTCGATGGCGTTGACTACCGCTGGTCTAACGTGTGTTTCCTATGAGCGAGAGAAGGCATCGTACTGGGGCTTGAGCATCCGACCATGCATGCCCGAGGGTCACATCATCTGTCGCGACAGCCGCGACATGAGGCTTGAGGGTCGCCACAGGTGCGTCATGAGATCGCGCAGTGAGATTCAATAAAGAAGGCCGGGTGCATGTTTCACGTGAAACATGCACCCGGCCAGAGAGCCGAACTGTTAAGGTCACCGCTGGGGTGAACCTTTCAGTGACTTAGAGGTACTCTGCGAATTCCTGCTCGAGGACCTTCTTCGGCTTGGCGCCGATGGAGGAAGCTACGTGCTCGCCACCGTTGAAGACGAAGACGGCAGGGATCGAAGTGATTCCGTACTGTGCAGCGATTGCTGGGTTCTCGTCAACGTTGATCTTTACGACCTCAACCTTTTCAGAGTGCTCTGCAGCGATCTCGTCGAGGATTGGGCTCAACATGCGGCAGGGACCGCACCATTCCGCCCAGAAGTCTACGATAACTGGCTTGTCCGAATCGAGTACGTCCTTCTGGAACGTCAGCTCGGTGACATCTTTTGCGTTGCTCATGTTGGTCTCCGTTCTTGGATTACTAAGTTGTGGTGGGTTTGTAGACGCCAGACTCTGAGAATTAGGCGGAAACGCTTTCAGCTTCGGCTACAACAGCTTCGGTTCCTTCGAGTGAAGCCAAGTAGTGCTCCACGTCCAGGGCGGCTGCACAGCCGGATCCAGCCGCGGTGATTGCCTGACGGTAAGTCGGGTCAATAACGTCGCCAGCGGCGAAGACACCAGGCAAGGACGTCTTGGACGAGCGTCCCTGAACTGCGATGGTTCCCTCTGCCGTCAGCTCAAGCTGATCCTTGACGAGTGCGGTGCGAGGATCGTTACCGATAGCAACGAACAGACCCGTGATAGGCAGCTCGCGCTCGGTTCCGTCAATCAAGTTGCGGAGCGTGATGGAGCTGACCTTGTCCTCACCGTTCACAGCGGCAACAGCAGAGTTCCAAGCGAACTCAATCTTCTCGTGAGCCAACGCGCGCTCAGCCATGATCTTGGAAGCGCGGAGCTCATCACGGCGGTGAACGATGGTCACCTTGGAGGCGAACTTCGTCAAGAAGAGCGCTTCCTCCATAGCGGAGTCGCCGCCACCTATGACAGCGATTTCCTGGTTGCGGAAGAAGAAGCCATCGCACGTAGCGCACCATGAAACTCCGTGTCCGGAGAGACGCTTCTCATCCGGGAGGCCAAGCTCGCGGTAAGCGGAACCGGTAGCGATGATGACTGCCTTGGCGCGGTAGACCGAACCATTTCCGAGGGTAACCGTCTTGATATCACCCTTGAGGTCAACAGATTCAACGTCTTCGAATTGAATATCGGCACCGAAGCGCTCTGCCTGCTTCATCATGTTGTCCATGAGCTCAGGGCCCATGATGCCTTCAACGAAGCCTGGGAAGTTCTCCACCTCGGTGGTGTTCATCAATTCGCCGCCGGCCGTGACCGAACCCGCAAAGACGATGGGGTTGAGGTTGGCACGCGCGGTGTACACCGCAGCCGTGTAGCCGGCAGGTCCTGAACCGACAATAATTACGTCGCGGATGTCCGTTGCGGTTTCCACAGTCACAGGTAGGTCCTCTTTCAAAACAAGTTATAGTGTGATCTCTAGGCTACAGGCCGGGCCTATGAGCGCCATCCTCGGACATAGAGATTTACGTATATGTCACAACCCTGCGCACTCAAAAAGTATTCCCCCGACTCAGTGGAGGCGAATCCATCAGAGCCGGGGGAATTTCTTTGTCTCGGTTAAGCGCGTGCCGCACGAGGCGAAATGCTGGCAGACCTACTTCACCGTGATTTCGGAGAGCTGGAAACCAAACGGACGTTCAGGAGACGCAGGCGCGGCCTGTCGAGGAAGTTCGGTGATGTTGATGAAGACGTACTGAACTTTAGTCGCGTCAGCTTCGCTCGTGGATAGCGGCACCGTCATGGTGGGCCCGGTAAAGGATCCTTGCGCAACCTCGGTGGCGTCAGCGAGGTCTTCGCTTTCACCCACCAAAATCTCGAAGGCTCCGCCCGTGGCGTTCATGCCAGCGAGCTGTAGTTCGGACACGGTGGTCGCTTCCTGCAGCTCCACGACCAGGGCCATGGAGTTGGCGAAACCGCCAAACTCGGCGCTCGAGAATGAGTACGTGCGGTACAACGTACCTTCGCTACCGTCGATGGCGAGCGGCAAGATGGAGTCGCGATCAGAGTTGAGTTCCTGGTTGCTTGGAACCTGACGGCTCAAGCCCACAATTTCGGCCGGCGCCGCGGTTGCCTGCGTGCTCTGAGCGGCGGAGCTTGCCGCAGAGGAGGTAGCTGCTCCGGAGGAGTTCGCGGAGCTGGAGTTCGCTGCGACGCTACCGCCACGTGGGATCAACGCCTGGAAAGCGAACACCACTGCAACGATCAACACGAGGCCAAGAAGCGCCCCGATGATCAGACGGCGGGTTCGCGTTTCCTTGTCCCGATCCACATCATCGTCATCATCGTCGTCGTCGTAGTAACCGGCGTTTGACTGGTAGTCGTTCTCGGAATCATCCCACTGTTCGTCTGAATCATCCTGAAGCGAATCATCCTGAACGGATTCGTCCTGGGCATACTCCGGCGCGCTCGTGGCTTTCGGGGCAGCACTCGAAGTAGTGCTCGAAGCAGCCGCAGCGGCCACTGCAGGCGCTGCGGCAGCGGAAGCCTGGGTGCTACGCGAAGGAGCCACGCTCTCAGCCGAACGGGTATCGCTCACGCTCGCTGCGTCGTCGTCATCCTCGGTAAGCGGAGTTACCTTCGGCTCGTGATCGGGGCGCGGAGGTGGGGTGGAAAATCGCGTGCCGCGACGAGGAGCGGACGACGACGCCGCTGCCGCAGCTCCCGTAGTCTCTGCCGCCCCCGCGGAGGCCGCACCTGCACCGGCAAGGCCGGCCGCGGCTACCCCTGCAGCTCCCGCAACAGCGGCACCTGCAGAAGTTCTGGACGTCTCTTGCGACGAGGGAGCCGTGGACTGCGGACGAGCGGCCGTACGCGGTACCTCTGGCTCCTCCGGAATGTATTCCTCAACCGCAGGCCGAGATTGTTCGTAAGCTGCGGCGTCGTCGTTCTCAGCGTCCTTGGAACGACCAAAGCGGGAACGGAGGTCGTTCAAGCGCTGCTGGATGCCAGGATTCGTGGGACGGTTCCCCTGCTGAGCGAGCTCGTGATAGTACTCGTCATCGTCTTCGTAAACGTGCGGCTCGAAAGCGCGCGCCTCACCGAAGATCTCAGAACCCAACGTGTCCGTCATGAACGGCTCAATGTACGGGGTGTTCTTAGGGGCCTCGATCACCAGATCCAGCAGATCCGCGGATTCCGCGATGTTGGTGATGAGGTACGTGCGGCCGTCGCTGAGACCGAGGTCCAGGATCTGGACGTTGCCGATGCGCTCACCGGTAGCGATCTCACGAGCGCTGGTAGCCGCCTGTGCAGCGTTAACGGGCGCGGCAACGAGGATGGAAACGGGGCGATCAAGAACCTGATCGAACCCACGCAACACGTGATCGTCGTCGTTAGAAATCAGCACACGCTCGGTGACGCGGTAGCGACCACCGAGCACCGTGCCCACGTTGAACTGCTGTGCCAAAACTTCCTCCAGAACTGGTGACTGGCACTTTCGTCAAGTGCCGGTTTGCGTAAAGACTACCGGCGGGAACGCTTGCCGGAAGCAAAATTCGGAATGCGTCGCGCAAGTGGGCCCAAGAATTCGTCCAGCTCAGGCACCCGTGAGCGCTTTAACAAGAGGACATAAACAACGGCCATCACTATGCCAACGATGCAGATGGACAGAATCGCGGTGAAGATGGACTGCCACGCGAAACCAAAGGTAAAACCGCCCAGAGCGAAGAGCACCAGGGCGCCCACCACTCCGGAAAACACTGCGATCCAGCCGATGCGCAAGTACGCATCCAGCACAGACGCCACCCCGTAATCCCCATAGCGGCGCACCACCAACACGTGCGCAATGATGGCGGAAAGGATGTTGGTGATACCGAACAACAGCGCCATCGCGAACGCAATATGCAGCGGCGGAACGGTTGCAGCCATGATGAACGCGGCAATCAATCCAATCACGGCAATGCTGGTTTGGATGATCATGGGCGTTTTGGTGTCCTCTTCCGCGTAGAACACGCGGATCAGGAAGAAGTGGACGCTCTTGAACGGTAGCCCCAACGTGGTGAGCAACAACAACTGTCCAATGGCCGCGCCGGATTCCACCGCAGTGTCAGAGGTGCCGCCGAAGATGCGGCCCACCGGTCCCGCGAGCACAATGAACGCCACCGTAGCGAACAAGATCGGCACAGCCGTGGTCTTGAGACCTCGTGAGAGGGCCGGAGCGATGAGGTGCCGCTCCTTCTTCGCAAAGTGTGAAGAGAGCTCATTGAAGAGCACCGTCGCGAGGGAGAGCGCAAAAATCGAATGCGGCAGGACGGTGATGAGCTGGCTGGTGTTGAGCGCGTACTCACCGGGGACACTAGCCCCGCCGTCCGGCAACTGGGCGCGAGCGGCCGTAGCACCGGACACGATGCGTCCGTAGATCAACGACGCCACATTGCCCACCGTCATGGAGGCAAGCGTCCAGATGGCGATTCTGCCCACGTGACGCAGGCCCATGCCGCGCCAGCCGAAGTCCGGCCGGATATGTAGACCGGTACGCATCAATGGAATGAACAGCACCAGCGCCTGCAGCGCAATGCCCAGAGTGGACCCGCCCGCGAGGAGCCAGGTCTGCTGAGAGGTCCACGTTTCAAACTGCTGACCGTTAGCGCGGTAAGCACCAAACAAGAAGATGTAGGCGCCAATCACGCCGATCTGCACCACGTTGTTGAGGACGGGCGCCCACATGTAGGCGCCAAACCGTCCGTGGGCGTTCAGTGCCTGCCCCACCACGGCATAGACGCCGTAAAAGAAGACTTGGGGCATACACCAGTACGCGAAGGCGGTTCCCAGGGCTATTTGCTGCTCTGTCCAGCCGCTCGAGAGCGCCTGGATGATGGGACCTGCCAGCAGTGTGAGAAGCACGGTTGCAGCCGCCATGACCACCACCGTGAGGGTGATGAGCTTAGAGGTGTACGCGCTTCCGCGGTCTGCCGCTTGGGACGCCTTGATCAGCTGAGGCACCAACACCACATTGAAAATGCCGCCGGCAAGCAGCATGAAAATGATGGTGGGGATGACGTTTGCCTTCTCGAAGATGTCCGCTACGGCAGTAGTGGAACCAATCGCGACGGCAAGCAAGGCAGTTCGGGCGAATCCCAAGACGCGGGAAACCATAGTTCCCGACGCCATGAGTGCCACTGCTTTTGAGCGGCCTCGAGCATCAGTAGGAGCGCTCATCCACCTATCCTTTGAGGTAACGCGGGAGGGCTTCGCGAGCGAGCTGCGCGATGCGACGTTCGTTGGGGAAGGACAACCGGTTGGTCAGTTCGGCCAGCGGCACCCAGGCCACGTCTACCGCCTCATGATCCGGGTCCTTCTCGATGGTCAAGTATCCACCGGTTGCGGTGAGCAAGAAGTGGTGCACGGTTTTGTGGACGCGGTAGCGCGGCACGGTGAACCAGTAGTCGATGCTGCCGAGCGGTGTGAGGATGTGGCCTTGAATGCCCGTTTCCTCTTCCACTTCGCGCTCGGCGGCTTGCTCGTTGCTTTCGACGCCTTCCGGGTGGCCCTTGGGCAAGCACCATTCCAAGCGTCCACCGCGGTTGTACCGGGCGATGATCGCTACCGGGAGGTCGCTGCGGGACATGTCAACGATGACTCCGCCCGCGCTCACCTCTTCAACGGTGGGCAGGGCGTAATTTCCCGAGGCTTGCGCTGAGCGGGCGGCGGAGAGAGGCGTGGGAACGGCGTTGGAGACTTCCGTGACGGACGTGTATTCCGTCTCTTGGTACACGGTCTCCTGATACACGCGGTACATTCCGGGACGCGGCGTAGGGGTTTGAGGACGACGACGCTGGCTCGCTTCCGCGCGCTGTGCAGCGCGCTTCTCAGAATCGTCTGCGTCTGCATCCGGGACCGGTCCCGCATTCTTGGTGCCCTCTGGGCCCAATAATTCTTGGTTCTTGAGGCGCTCTTCGCGCTGATTTTCCCGGATCTTGGCGCGCTCATAAGCACGCGCTAAAGATAGCGGCGTGCGTTTGGGAGCGCGCGGAACCGGATGAACCATGTATTCCACTCTAGCTAATAGCCTTACTTTCACTGGCCGAGCTATTGACGGTGGCGCGGAATCAGTGTTGAATCTGGCAATCTTAAAGGCACTATGCATGAATTGACGGACCTTCCCCGCTTACTCACTGGACTTCCGAAAGCTGTTTTGGAGCTCGGTGAGCTCTTCAGCGCCGCCGGTTTTGAGATTGCGCTCGTGGGAGGGCCGGTTCGAGACCTCTTCTTGGGACGTATTTCTCCGGACTTGGACTTCACCACGAATGCGCGTCCTGATGACACGTTGAAGGTCATCGAAGGCTGGGCAGACGCCACGTGGGACGTGGGTCGAGAGTTCGGAACCATTGCTTTCAGGCGCGGTAAGGACCAATTCGAAGTAACTACCTATCGTGCAGACGCTTATGACGGCGACTCCAGGAAGCCAATTGTTGCCTTTGGTGACCGGCTTGAAGAGGACTTAATCCGCCGCGACTTCACGATGAATGCCATGGCGCTTCGCTTGCCGTCGCTCGAGTTGGTGGACCCCTACGGGGGTCTCGACGACTTGCGCGCGTCCCGAGTGATGACACCCAGCACGCCAGCCGTTTCCTTCACGGATGATCCGCTGCGCATGATGCGTGCCGCACGCTTTACCTCTCAGTTGGGGGTGGAGCTGGCCCCCGAGGTCGAGCGGGCCATGAAGGATATGGCCGGGGAGATTAACCGCATTTCCCGCGAGCGTGTGCGGGATGAAATCATCAAAACCATTATTGGTGCTTACCCTCGTGCGGGTGTCGATGCCTTGGTTCGAACCGGTTTGGCGGATCACGTGCTGCCGGAAGTGTCCGCTTTGCAGCTGGAAACCGACGAACACCATCGTCACAAGGACGTGTACCAGCACTCGCTCCAAGTACTCGAACAAGCTGCCGATCTGGAATCCGATTCAGACGGGCCTGTGCCGGCGCCGGACTTTGTGTTGCGTTTCGCGGCGCTCATGCACGACGTGGGGAAGCCTGCCACCAGGAAGTTTGAGCCGAGCGGTGCGGTTTCTTTCCGTCACCATGACATGGTGGGCGCCAAGCTCACCAAGAAGCGCATGCGTGAACTGCGCTTCGACAACGAGAGCATCAAGGACGTTGCCCGCCTGGTGGAGTTGCACATGCGCTTCTACGGGTACGGCGATGCCGGGTGGACCGATTCGGCCGTGCGCCGGTACGTCAACGACGCCGGACCGTTGTTGGAACGCCTCCACCGCTTGACCCGAAGCGACGTCACTACCCGCAATCGCCGCAAGGCCGAGCGCTTGGCGTTCGCCTACGACGATCTTGAACAGCGCATCCAAACCTTGCGAGAGCAAGAGGAACTCGATGCGGTTCGTCCAGACCTGGATGGTGAACAGATCATGGAGATCCTCGGCATCAAGCCAGGCCCGGAGGTGGGCAAGGCGTACAAATTCCTGCTTGAGCACCGCTTGGATCACGGACCCGTGGACTACGATCAAGCGGCCGCGCTCCTCAAAGAGTGGTGGAGCCAGCAGTCCTAAGGTTTGCTTCATGAGACTGGGTTTCACAAAAAAGATTCACTAATTCCGAGTTTTGGCTTGCGCTCGCTGCGAAAGTGACCGTACAGTTATTTCTCGATTGGGAAACACCAATGAGATCGTCTGATCCACAGTTTCCCTCGCGTCAATTATTGGACGCCAGCTTGCTGGCCTGACTGCCTAAGGAGGTGGATGAAAGTGATTATTTTCCGAACGAAGACTCCGAATCTCGGAAATACAGGACACTTCTCTGCCTCCGTGCGTGCGCACTAGCCACCAGCAGTCACTCCGCAAGACTTTTCTTCTTAATCGCATTTCGTTCATCAGAACCCTCTGAGGTCAGACGTCTGAAATCGATGGAGCTGCACTCAAGCTAGGTACCTCGTTCGAGAGGCCCCGTTGATCAACAACCGGCCCTGCCTTCGAAAGAGACCATCATGTACCGCCCACCCTCGCTGATCGTTCAGCAAGATCACGCAGAAACCACGCCTTTTCGTGCCATGAACGTCAGCGCAAACCAACCCCGTGCGTTCGCAAGGGACACGCCTTCGCAAGCTGCGTCGTCGTCCTTGAAAACCCCAGACGGCGCCGAACTGCTCTTCGCGGGCCCCGCACTTCTCACCTCACGCTTCATCGACAGCATCGAAAGGAGGTAACCACAATGCGCAACCACCACCCCTCAGCATCCAAGCGAATTCCCAAGCGTCGTGAAGCCGTTTACTACGACTCACGCCCTCGTGAACGCTGGGAAGCTCAGTTTCCACTGGAAATGATTCATCGCGTCCGGTAAGTCCTCAATTCAGCTAACAAACTGCGATAGTTTGAAGCTGTAACAGACCCAAAGGAGGGTACCGTGACAGAAACTCAGACTCCAGACCTGGAAATGACCGACCTCGCGATCGCTGGACGCGCAACGCTTCAGCCTATTACCGCCATTGCTGCAGCCGCGGGCATCGACGACGATGCGCTCGAACTGTACGGCAAGTACAAGGCCAAGGTTGACGTCTTCCGCACGAAGGAAAGCCCAGCGACGCTCGGCAAAATTGTCCTTGTTACCGCCATGTCACCGACGCCAGCCGGCGAAGGAAAATCAACCACGACGGTTGGCCTCGGTGACGCACTCGCCCTTGAAGGTCAGAAGGTAGTGATCGCTCTTCGCGAGCCATCACTCGGTCCCATCTTCGGCATCAAGGGCGGTGCAGCCGGCGGCGGATACGCCCAAGTGCTTCCCATGGAAGACATCAACATGCACTTCACCGGCGACTTCCACGCCATCACGAGTGCCCACAATCTTCTGGCAGCCCTGCTGGACAACCACATCCACCAAGGCAATACGCTCAACATCGATCCGCGCCGCATCCAATTTCGCCGCGTGCTGGATATGAACGACCGCGCCCTGCGCAATGTGGTCATTGGCCTGGGCGGACCCACCGAAGGTGTGCCGCGCGAAAGTGGCTTCGACATCACCGTGGCCTCCGAGGTCATGGCCATCTTCTGCCTCGCCACCTCCATTGACGACCTGCGCGAACGCCTTTCCAAAATCACCGTGGCCTATACCTATGACCGCACACCGGTCACCGCGGGAGACCTCAACGCTCAAGGCGCCATGACGCTGTTGCTCAGAGACGCCCTCAAGCCCAATCTCGTGCAGACCATTCAGGGGACGCCGGCGTTTGTGCACGGTGGCCCGTTCGCGAACATCGCCCACGGCTGCAACTCGATTCTCGCCACCAACACCGCCCGCGAATACGCGGACATCGTGGTGACCGAGGCCGGATTCGGTGCCGACCTTGGCGCCGAGAAGTTCCTCAACATCAAGGCCCGCTTCGCCGGCTTCAGCCCGGACGCAGCCGTCATTGTGGCAACCATCCGCGCGCTCAAGATGCACGGCGGAGTACCAAAATCTGATCTTGGCCAAAGCAACGACCAAGCCATCCGCGACGGCTTCTCCAACTTGAAGCGCCACATCGCCAACATCCGCAAGTTCGGCATTGAACCGATTGTGGCGATCAACCGTTTCACCACAGACACGGACTCGGAGCTCGAGATTGTTCAGGAACTCGTGCGCGGCGAAGGCGCCGAAGTTGCCGTTGCCAATATGTGGGCCGAAGGTGGCGAAGGCGGCCGGGACCTCGCACGCAAGGTCATCAGCGCCGCCCAGCAACCCAACGATTTCCACCAGCTTTACGAGCTTGATCTGTCCGTCGAGGAAAAGATCGAGACAATCGTCAAAGAGATCTACGGTGGCAGCGGAGTGGACTTTAGTGCGGCCGCGAAGAAGCGCCTCAAAGAAATTGCTGACAACGGCTGGGACAAGATGCCGGTCTGCATGGCCAAGACGCAGTACTCGTTCTCAGATGACGCCACCAAGCTGGGTGCACCCACGGACTTCACGGTGTCCATCCGAGATCTTCAGGTTCGCACCGGTGCCGGCTTCATTGTGGCTATCACCGGGGCCATCATGACCATGCCTGGTTTGCCGAAGGAGCCGGCCGCACTGCGAATGGACGTGGCTGAGGACGGAAAGGCTATTGGCCTGTTCTAATTTCACGCCCCTAATCTCATGGCTCTAATCCCGAGGCCGTAAAAGCGAAGGGTGGGCTGACTTGCAACGATGTCTCGTTGACAAGCCGGCCCACCCTTTTTGCTGCTAGAACAGCAATGGCTTAGCGCTCGGTGACTCCAGCGATGAAGTCTTCGACCTTCTGCTTAGCAATGGAGTCCTCGTACTGCTCTGGTGGGGACTTCATGAAGTAAGAGGATGCCGAGAGGATCGGTCCGCCGATGCCGCGGTCCAGTGCAATCTTCGCTGCACGGACGGCGTCGATGATGACGCCTGCGGAGTTCGGGGAGTCCCACACTTCGAGCTTGTACTCGAGGGAGACCGGAGCGTCGCCGAAGTTGCGGCCTTCGAGGCGAACGAACGCCCACTTGCGATCATCCAACCAGGCCACGTAGTCCGAAGGACCAATGTGCACGTCGCGGTCGGAAAGATCTGCGGACGTGTTGGAGGTGACTGCCTGAGTCTTGGAGATCTTCTTCGATTCCAAACGCTCGCGTTCCAACATGTTCTTGAAGTCCATGTTGCCGCCCACGTTGAGCTGGTAGGTGCGGTCCAGGACCACGCCGCGGTCTTCGAAGAGGCGAGCCATGACGCGGTGCGTGATGGTGGCGCCGATCTGGGACTTGATGTCATCGCCAACAATAGGAACGCCGGCTTCGGTGAACTTGTCAGCCCATTCCTTGGTGCCCGCGATGAACACGGGGAGGGCGTTGACGAAGGCAACCTTCGCATCGATCGCTGCCTGAGCGTAGAACTTGGCGGCTTCTTCGGATCCAACCGGCAAGTAGCAGACCAGAACGTCTACCTTGTTGTCCTTGAGGACCTGAACAACGTCAACTGGCTCTGCGTCAGATTCTTCGATGGTCTCGCGGTAGTACTTGCCGAGGCCGTCGAGGGTGTGACCGCGCTGAACGGTGACGCCGGTCTGTGGGACGTCGGCGATCTTGATGGTGTTGTTTTCGCTCGCAAGGATGGCATCGGCAAGGTCGAGACCAACCTTCTTGGCGTCGACATCAAATGCGGCAACGAACTCAACGTCGTTGATGTGGTACTTGCCGAATTCAACATGCATCAGGCCGGGAACGGTATCGCCAGCGGTAGCGTTCTGATAGTACTCAACACCTTGTACCAGTGAGGTGGCACAGTTGCCCACGCCCACGATGGCCACGCGAATTGGATTGCCCGACACTCATTGCTCCTAAGAAAACCTGAATACTTCGGCTCCAGCGCGCAAATAATTACCGCAGATTGAGCCTCATTGATTCTAGTGCACTTAGCGTTGTTATTATTCCGGGTTCCTCTCAGCGCGAAGTGCCGCAACCCCGCTTTTGGCTTTTGGGGAGGCGGTTTTGAGTACGACGACGCCTGGTTCCGTGAGCGGTCCCGTTGCGTCAGTGAGGGGTTCAGCGGGGTTTGACCGCTACAAAATGGTTGATCCATTCCGCTCCGGCCGCGTTTGTCACGGCCTTCCACACGGCCAGATTCCGATCATTTACAACGTTAACCGTTTGATTTTGGCGCAATGCACGCAATGACGGGCCCAGCCATTGTGTTCCACGTGAAACATTGACAACCTCTGAGCGTTGCCATTCGTAAATGAGCTCTGGCGATTCCCAACCGGCTGAGATGTAACGCAGCGGCCCCTCGAGTGCGAGGTTCGCCACTAATTCACGCATCCCGTTCTCAAGGGACTCCGCATTCTGATCCTGGCGGTACTCAGGGGCAATCAAAACGTTCGGCTCGAAACACGCATTCTGAGGGCGAAGGGAACCCAGCCATTCAAAAGCGTGGCCCTCAACCCGCACTCCAGCATCAACTAAACCTTTTTCGGTTGAATTTGGGAGGAGGGTAGAACTGACGAGACACAATCGTTGGGCTTCAGCGAGCCAACGCAGCCGACCCGCGAGCGTCGTGTGGCTCGTGGGAAGGCGCGAGGATCCCAGAATGAGGTCAGCGAATGACAACACTGAAGATCCTTCAATAGCCAGGACCACTCCGCCGCGCGGATGCGGCGAATTGATGGCGTCGGCCAAAATACGTTGAGTGTGGGGATCCCACAGATCCGTGATCACTCTGCGGTCAGCACGTTGGTGGTGCACCCAGGTGGCGCCCGTGCGCTCAGCGATCCACCCCACACGGAATTCGCTCGAGGACTGTGCGCGGATATGAGGCCAGGCTTCGGTGGCAAACTCGAGCCGCTCTTGTTCTGTCGGCGCGGAGATGGCGAGGGCGACTGCACGTCCCAGGACGCCCGCGTTGTATGCCTCAGCGACGCAGAGTGCCTGAAAATCTGTGCGCGCCCACGCGGCCGCGGTTCCTAGAGCGGGTCGAGCCGCTTGTTGCAAAACTTGCCGAGCTTTTGTCATGGCGCCCTTCCCTCTCGTTGCACAGTAGGTGGCTAGGGTTGCCTGACAGTGAATGTGATGTGAACAAGTCGAGACGCCTAAGTGATATTGGCTAGTGTGGAGATATGAAGGAGCCACGACGGACATCCCCCACGCGCCACGAGCGCAGCGAGTCTTCGCGCAGCTCCGAATCGAACGCCCCTGACTCGAAGGGTTCCGTTTCACACGGCCCTGTTTCGCGCGGTCCCAAGCAAGGGCCGCTGCGCATCACCGTCCCCACACGAAACGATCGCTTCTTGTCCCGCCTGACCGAAGTGATCGGCGGACCCCTGGGTCGCTTCACGGACCCAGGCCGCGTCAACCCGGGAATCTTCACGGTGCAGCGCGTTCTGGTGATCCTGACGGTCATTGGAATCCTCGGGGCGATCCTTGCCAAAAACATGTGCCGCACTCAAGGCTGGGGCGGACTGAACTCCTATCAGTGGGCCTGCTACTCAGACTGGTCTGCGCTCTTCCACGCCCGCGGGTTCGCCGATAACGCCTTCGCTCCCTTCACCGGGGGTGAACTGTTCGAATACCCCGTCCTCATGTCCGTGGTGGCGTCGGTAACGGCCTGGCTCACGCCGGGCGGAGACGCTTTCGGTGGACAGTTCAACCGCACGCTCGCGTACTTTGACATCAACCTGTTCTTCGTCGCCCTGCTCTGGATCCTGACGGTCATCGTCACCAGTAAGACCGCGGGCCGGCGCCCGTGGGACGCGGCGATGATCGCGGTAGCACCGGGCATGATGCTGGCCACCACCATCAACTGGGATATGTGGGCCGTCGCCGCCCTGGCTGTGGCACTGCTCTTCTGGTCTCGGGACAAACCCTTCGTGGCCGGCATCTTTATAGGTCTCGGCACGGCAACCAAGCTTTACCCCATCCTGTTCCTAGGCGCCGTCATTGTGCTGGCTATCCGCACGGGAAAGTACAAGCCCCTTATCTGGAATGTGGCCGGAACGGCCGTCGCGTGGATTGCCGTCAACATCCCGTTCGCCCTTGCCGACTTTGACGCGTGGTCCTACTTCTTCGAGTTCAGCCGGGACCGAGACGCAGGATACTCCTCCATTTGGTACGCCTGGAACCTCGGCGCTGCCAACGTTCCCGGTATGCCGCTCATGAGCGCCGAGTTCATCAACAAGGCCGGATTCTGGGGCTTCGCACTAGCCTGCGTGCTCATTGCCGTCCTCGCGCTCGTCGCGAAGCAACGCCCACGACTCTCCTCAATCCTGTTCTTGATCGTGGCCAGCTTCGTCCTCTTCAACAAGGTCTACTCGCCACAATTCGTGGTCTGGCTAGTACCACTCGTCGCGCTTGCGTGGCCCCGCTGGAGAGACTTCCTGATCTGGCAACTCTTTGAAGTCCTGCACTTCTGGGCCGTCTGGTTACACCTCTGGGCGCTCTTCGCGCAGTGGGAACCACAGCACTCCTTCCCGCCAGCTTTCTACGTCTACGCGGTGATCGCGCACATCCTCGCCACCGTCTGGATCATGGGCAAAGTGGTCATGTCCATCCTTGACCCCAGCACGGACCCTGTCCGCCGCGTGGGACAAGAGGATCCGCAAGCCGGCCCCTTCGCCGGGCAACCGGACAAATTCAGTTGGGCCATCCTGTCCCGCTATCTCACCGGGCCCAAAGCATCCTCCCGCGAGCGTGAAAACAGTACTTCCAGCTAACGGGAAGTCGTCCGCTGGGATGAGCTGCGTCGTCGTACTGCATCACCGAGTTCATCCCGCAGGGTGGTTCGCCAGCGCAGGAATGTTCCTAGGCTGGAAGCATGATTCAGGCTCAACAACTCACTAAGCACTACGGCACCAAAACCGCCGTAAGCGGCGCGACGTTCACGGCGCACGCGGGCAAAGTTACCGGATTCCTAGGGCCCAACGGTGCGGGCAAATCCACCACCATGCGCATGGCCATGGGAGTTGATAAGCCTTCTGAAGGCAGCATCACCATCAACGGCAAACCGCTCGCCGCACATAATGCTCCGCTGCGTGAAGTAGGCGCCCTGTTGGACGCTCGCGCGGCACACCCCAACCGCAGCGCTCGCGCACACTTGAGCGCCCTCGCTGCCACCCACGGCATCCCGAAGAAGCGCGTCAACGACGTTTTGGAGCTCACCGGCATCGCAGCCGTGGCCCACAAGCCCATCAAGGGGTACTCGCTGGGTATGGGCCAGCGCCTCGGTATCGCCGGCGCACTCCTGGGTGATCCAGAGACCCTGATTTTCGACGAACCCGTCAACGGCCTGGACCCGGAAGGCGTGAAATGGGTGCGCCAGCTCTGCCGCGCTCTCGCCGCCGAGGGCCGCACCGTGTTTATCTCCTCCCACCTCATGAGCGAAATGGCGCAGACCGCGGACCATCTTGTGGTGATCGGTCGAGGCCGCGTCATTGCTGATGCCCCTATCGATCAGCTGCTCAACAGCACGGGCGATCACCGCGTACGGGTGCGCACCGATGCCGCCGCACAGCTCGTGGGCGCGCTCAACGGCCCGGGCGTCACTATTGTGGAGCGCGATTCCACGCTCCTTGAAGTTTCCGGGCTTTCATCCCGTCAGATCGGCCAACTGGCCCTCGAAAACCGCATCCTCGTCACCGAGCTAACCCCGGTGGCGGTCACCCTTGAGGACGCGTACCTCAACCTGACCAAGACGGAAGTGGAATACCAATCCGGCGAAACTCTCGACGCCGCGGAGGGAAGCAAGTAGTTATGAGCACTCAAACCATCAACCCTGACGGCCTGCAAGCCAACGCTCCCGCCACCTACCGGCGCTCGGAGCTGGGCCACAACAACTCCTTTGGCGGCGTCATCCGTAGCGAGCTCATCAAGCTACGTAGCCTGCGCTCCAACTGGATCCTGATCATCACCTCGATCTTGCTCTTCGTGGGTATTGCCGCGCTCTCCACGTGGGCGTTCGCGTCATTCATCGACGAAATCTCCAGCGCCGCAACCACCGGCGACGTACCCGCTGAAGCCACCGGCGAAGGTGCCTTCAACTACATGGCGTCCGGCGGATGGCAGCTCGCGGTGTTGCTGTTGAGCTCCCTTGCGGTCATCAACATCAGCTCCGAATTCGTCACCGGTGCCGCCCGCACCACGTTTGCGGCAACACCGCGCCGCTGGCCCGTTTACTGGGCGAAGGCGCTGATTGTGGCGCTGTTGACCTACGTGCTTTCGGTCGTGGGCATCCTAGCCTCCGCGGGCATTGTGGAAGTGATCGCTCAGCAATACGGCTACGGCCAGGACTTCTCGAGCGAGGCCTTCCAGAAGGCGCTGTGGTGGACTCCATTCGCGGTCATGATCATTGCGCTCATGAGCTACGGCATTGCCGCGATTCTGCGCAACTCTGTAGGTCCCATCATGATTGTGGTGGCCGTGGTGTTCGTGCTGCCGGTGGCGCTCTCCGTCTTCCAATCTGACATCACCCAGAACATCGTCAAGTGGCTCCCCACGTCCCTGGCCACGGTGGTCATGGACCAGTCCATGGGACAGATTGATGTGGAATTCGTACCGGCCCTCATAGCGCTCATCACGTGGGCTGTAGTGCCACTGGTTGCCGGCGCGATCCTCACCCAGCGCCGCGATATCTAAGCACGTATCCACATTCGGTATGGGGGGCGCGCGAGAGCGTGCCCCCACTTTCGTAGGCTAGAGACATGTCAGCAACACCCACCCCCTCACTCAACGAGGTCTTTGACCGGCGACGGTGGCCCATCGTGCGCTTTTTGCGCCGCCATCCCGTCATCACGGATCTCTTGGTGTGTGCTGTCTACCTGTTTTTGAGCGCTACTCCGCTCTTGTTCTTAGTGGAGGGCGCTCAGAGTTGGGCGCTGGTCCTGAGCATCGTGTTCGTAGTGGGCGTGCTGTTGTTCTTTAGGCGGCGGTGGCCGCTCGCGCTGTTCGTCCTGGTGCTGGCTCTAGAGCTGTTGCTAGTAGTGGTGGATCAGAACTCGACCACCAGCGGCTTGGGCACCATGATCATGCTGTACACCGTGGCCACGAAATACCGTCCGCGCCGGTCCTTCGTCCTGGCAACCCTGGCCAGTGCCCTGATTGTGGCGGGGATTTGGCTGAACATTGACCGCCTCATGGGCGATCCCGAGCTGAATAACCCCGAAATGGGCGGCGAAGTCAGCCCGGTGCTGATCATGGTGCTGGTGGGTTTCACCATTTTGATGTCCAACTACTTCGTCACCGGCATCGGATCGTGGGTGCGCAATAACCGCATTCACGAGGCCGAAATCGCGAACTGGGGTCTGAAAATCCGGGAGCTCGCGCAAAACCAGGAACGCACGCGCATTGCCCGCGAAATGCATGATGTGGTGGCGCACTCCCTCTCCGTCATGATCGCCCTCTCCGACGGCGCGCGAATTGCCCTCAAACGCAATCCTGACAAGGCCAGCGAGGTTCTTGAGGACATCAGCGGTACGGGCAGGACGGCGCTCGCTGACATGCGCCGCATGCTGTCCGTATTGCGCGAGGACTCGAACTCGCCGTTGGCGCCGCAGCCGTCCCAGGAGTCTTTGCGGGACATGTTGGAGGGCTTCCGAAAAGCGGGCATGCCGCTCACGTTCACGCAGTCAGGGCCGGCAATTCACGCCGATCCCACGCTCGAGCTAACCATTTTCCGCATCATTCAGGAGTCGCTCACGAATTCCTTGCGTTACTCTCCCACGGCCACCGAGGTTCACGTGCGGGTGGACCGGACGGACACGCACGTGACGTTGTTGGTGTACGACGACGGAGCTCACGCAGGTGCCCCTCGTTACGGTTCAGAAGCCACGGCTCCCGTGACGCGAACGAGTGCCGGCCAAGGTTCGGGGCAGGGGCTCAAAGGTATTGCGGAGCGCGCGGCCATGTACGACGGCACGCTCGAGGCCGGTCCCGCGGGAGACGGCGGCTGGCGCGTGCTCGTGACGTTGACGCTTCCCGTGCATTCACCGAGTGACTCCAGCCACGCCCCCGCGGGGGCGGATCTGCGCACGTCTCCATTGAAAATTCATCGTTCTAAGACTGAGGATGCCTCATGACCGCGCACGAATCGACCACGAACCAACACCTGAACATCTTGCTGGTGGATGACCAGCGTCTTTTGCGCATGGGCTTCCGGCTCATCCTTGAGGGTGAGGACGACTTCACGGTGGTCGGTGAAGCTTCGAACGGCCGCGAAGGCGTGGAAATGACGGAGCTGCTGGCACCGGACATTGTCCTCATGGACGTGCGCATGCCGGAAATGGACGGCATCGAAGCCACGCGCCGCATCGCCGCAGAATACCCGGAGGTCAAGGTCATCATTCTGACCACCTTCGATGTGGACGAATACGCCTTTGCAGGCCTACGGGCTGGCGCGTCAGCGTTCTTACTCAAAGACGTTGAACCCGAAGAACTGGTCTCCGCGGTGCGCGTGGTCGCAAGCGGCGACGCCGTCGTAGCCCCTCGTGTCACCCAGCGCTTGCTCGAAACCTACGTGCGCCCCGTCACCCCGGGAGCGGCAAGCACCCAGAGCAACCCGGGGTCACCCTACGCGGGTGGAAACCTAGCCGAGGGCGGTCACCGGACGGCACCAGGCGGCGTCGTACCTTTTGCAGGCGGAACCGCCGCAGCGCCTCACCCGGCGCATTCGGGGCCGGGCGGGGATCTCACCCCGCGCGAAATGGAAGTGCTCGGAGCCATCAGCGAGGGGCTCTCCAACGCCGAGATCGCCTCACGCTTCTTCCTCTCCGAGGCCACCGTGAAAACTCACGTGCGGCGCATCCTGACCAAGCTTGACCTGCGCGACCGCGTGCAGGCCGTGGTCTACGCGTACGAGCACGGATTGGTGGTTCCGGGCTCGAATGGGAGCTGAAAAGCGCGGGAGTTGTTAAGCTCGTTTCATGGAACGCACCCCGCAGTTTTCGCCAGCACAGCAGCACGCTCTTGACCTCGCGGACTTCGTGTCCGCGTCGCCCTCGAGCTTCCACGCCGTTGCCGAAGGCGTCTTGCGGCTGGTGGCTGACGGTTTCAGCCCGCTCGTCGAGACCGAAGCGTGGAATCTGACGCCCGGAAAATACTTTGTGCAGCGAGACGGCGCGCTCATCGCGTTCGTGATTCCGGACTCCGCGACGGCCACCACGGGCTTCCGCATTCTGGGATCCCACACGGATTCGCCGTCCTTCAAGCTCAAGCCCAAGCCCACCACGAGCGCTTTTGGCTGGTTGCAGGCCGGGGTTGAAGTGTACGGCGGGCCGCTGCTGAACTCGTGGCTGGACCGCGAACTGGTCCTCGGCGGGCGGCTCGTCACCCACGACGGCACCGAAGTTCTCACCCGCACCGACCCACTTTTGCGCTTCCCGCAACTCGCAATCCACCTGGACCGCGGCGTCAACGAGGGGCTCAAGCTGGATCCGCAACGCCACATGAACCCCATTTGGGGCACGGGTCGGGCGGAAGAATCGGACATTTTGGCGGTACTGGCGGACGCTGCCGGCATCGATCCGCTCAGCATTGGCGGGTACGACGTCGTAGCGTGCGACGCGCAGGCGCCGGCTCTCTTTGGTGCCACGAACGAATTCTTGGCCTCCGGCCGACTCGACAACCTCAGCTCCGTACACGCTTCCCTGACCGCTTTGCTCGAGATTGCCGACGCCCCAGGCGAGCGAATTGCCATGATCGCGGCGTTCGACCACGAGGAAATCGGTTCCGCGTCCCGCTCCGGTGCGGCCGGGCCGTTCTTGGAAGAAGTGGTGCGCAGGATCGGCTTCGCGCTGGGCGGGTCTCTTGAAGAGTCCTACCGGGCCGTGGCGGATTCGGTGTGCTTGTCCTCGGATGCCGGGCACGCGATTCACCCGAACTACCCGGAGCGCCACGACCCCCACAATCAGCCCGTGGCCGGTCAAGGACCGCTCTTGAAGATCAACGCGAACCAGCGCTACTCCACGGATGCTCCTGGGGCGGCGGCGTGGACGCAGTGGTGCGCCACGGCTGATGCCCGCTACCAAGAGTTTGTCTCCAACAACGCGATGCCATGCGGGTCCACCATCGGCCCCATCACGGCCACGCGGATCGGCATTCGAACCTTGGACGTGGGCGTTCCGCTGCTCTCGATGCACTCGGCACGAGAAATGGCGCACGTCGAGGACTTGTACTCGCTCTCACGCATTGCGCAGGCGTTCTTCACCCACAGCTAGACACAAGCCGGCGGAAGCGGCACGGTTGTCCCCAAGAACCCACTGTGGGGCTGGGAAGGAAGCTGCGCCGTCGTTATGGTTAGGGGAGAAATTCCGGTAAGATAGCTGAGGTTGTTTGTGCCCGCATGTCCATATGGGGTCACATTCACCAACGCGAAGAACCTCCTGTTGCGGAAAGACCGTGACCGTTAAGTCCAAAGGAGGTGGGTTCACATGCGTGCTTATGAATTGATGGTGCTGATCGACCCAGAGGTCGACGAGCGCACCGTTGAACCAACCATCAACAAGTTCCTCGAAGTTGTAACCAACGAGGGTGGAACTATTGACAACGTTGATATCTGGGGACGTCGCCGCTTGGCATACGAAATCCAGAAGAAGTCTGAAGCGATCTACGTAGTCGTTAACTTCACGGCAGAGCCTGCAACGTCGGCCGAACTCGACCGTCAGCTTTCTTTGTCTGAACAGATCATGCGTACCAAGATCATTCGTCCGGAAGATCAGAAGGTTTCCGCAGAGTAATCTCGCGGATACCGCGTACGAACACTACTGAAGGGGAACCATGGCAGGCGAGACAGTTATCACTGTGATCGGAAACTTGACGTCCGATCCCGAACTTCGATTCACCCCGTCCGGATCCGCCGTTGCGAACTTTACGATCGCATCGACGCCTCGGACCTTTGATCGCCAGTCCAACGAGTGGAAGGACGGCGAAGCGCTGTTCCTCCGCGCGTCTGTGTGGCGCGAAGCTGCCGAAAACGTAGCTGAGACGCTCACGAAGGGCATGCGTGTCATCGCTCAGGGTCGCCTCAAGTCTCGTTCGTACGAAACCAAAGAGGGCGAACGCCGCACCGTAATGGAGCTTGAGGTCGAGGAAATCGGCCCATCGCTTCGTTTCGCTTCGGCAAAGGTTAGCCGTGCTCAGCGCTCCGGCGGTGGCGGCGGCAACTTCGGTGGTGGAAATTCTGGTGGCAACTTCAACGGGGGCAACTCCGGTGGAGGCGGCAACTGGGGCGCAGCTAACGCTCAGCCACAGCGCCAGAATGACAACCCGTGGGAAAGCAGTGCTTCCACCTCATCTTCGGATGGTTGGGGCAACGACCTCGGGAACGACGAACCACCGTTCTAAACATCCCGCTCACGCGGGAGATCGTCCTCGATCTTCTATAAACAAAACATTCACCATCCCGCAGATTGATCTGCGGGCTCCAACAGAAAAGGAGCTCCACGATGGCTAAGGCTGAACTCCGTAAGCCCAAACCAAAGTCGAATCCATTGAAGGCCGCCGATGTGACGGTCATCGACTACAAGGACGTAGCTTTGCTGCGTAAGTTCATCTCCGATCGCGGAAAGATCCGTGCACGTCGCGTGACCGGCGTTTCCGTTCAGGAACAGCGCAAGATTGCTCAGGCAATCAAGAACGCTCGTGAAGTCGCCTTGTTGCCTTACTCCGGCGCTGGCCGCGGCTAAGGAAGGAAAACAAACATGGCAAAGCTCATTTTGACTCACGAAGTTACCGGACTCGGTACTCCTGGCGACGTAGTGGAAGTAAAGAACGGTTACGCACGTAACTACCTTCTCCCACGCGGCTTCGCAATGCCGTGGACCAAGGGTGCAGAAAAGCACGTTGAGGCTCTCAACGCTGCTCGCGCCGCAAAGGCCATTGCAAACCTCGAGGATGCACAGGCTTTGGCTGCAAAGCTCAAGTCCACCACCATTCGTCTCTCCGTCAAGGCTGGTGAAGCGGGACGCCTCTTCGGCACCGTCAAGCCAGCTGACATCGCAGCAGCAATCGAAGAAGCCGGCCTCGGCAACCTCGACCGCCGCTCGATCGAGATCCAGGACGCCATCAAGTCTGTTGGTAACCACTCGGTTACCGCTCGCTTGCACGAAGACGTCTTGGCTGCATTCGACGTTCAGGTTGTTGCCGCAAAGGGCAAGTAACCTTCACGCTGAATAGCTGAGAATTTAGAAGAGCCGCTCCCGGTTGGGGGCGGTTCTTCTTTTTGTTCTTCCACTTCAACATCTTCACTTCCGAGCTCTCGTCATGCCTGCTCTCGTCTTCTCGGTGCTCTTCTTGAACCTAGTTCTGGCCGCTTGTTTTTGTTGGCAGTGTCTTGCTGCGCGTTCTTACCGCGCGGCACCGGCGTCCCGTGCGGCGACGTAGCGATTGTTGTGTCGCCGAATGTCGAGACGTACAGATTGTTGCGTGGCCGAAAACCGAAACGTACGGATAGTTGCACGCCCATCGGCTCGACGTAGCGATTGTTGTGTGGCGCGCGCTGGCGTCGTAGCCAATGTTGCTTGGCCGAATGTCGAAACGTACGGATTGTTGCGGGCCATTCGGCGCTGCGTAGCTGGTGTTGCGTCATCGTAGTTTCAATAGCGACGATCACACAACACCAGCTACGTTTGGTCTTCTACCGGGGCTCCACAGTTCCGTTCATCACTTCACATCGCCCACGAGGGACCTTTCATGACGTCCAGTGACGCATTGAGAGGGGTGCTAGTACTCCCCGAGATGGCGGCGAAGTGATTCCGCCCGCGTCGATTGAATGATCAAGTGACGCTGGGATTGATGTTTCTTCGATGTTTCCGGACTATTTCCATCTTCTGTTCTATGTCAATAGCTGGTTCCTTAGCTTTTCGAAATGTTTCGCCCACTTTTGACGAGTAGATCGAATACGCCTTACCGTTGAACTCAGAATCAAGAGAGTCAATGACAAGCCCTGGCTGGTTGACCGGCAACCCTCTGGTAGTAGTGGGGTGCTCCAGGTGACGATTCGGCGTTCGGGGAACTCCGCAACGCAAGTACTGCATCCGACCAACGGACTGCGGACGAGTTACCTAAGGAACTGTTATGACCGCCAGCGTAGAGAGCACCACCGTTACCACCGGTAGCGGCACCATTTCTCATGATGTGGGAGCTCAGTCCCTCCGTCAGGCATTTTCACGTTTCCCATCAGGCGTTGCCGCGTTGTGCGCAATCGTCAACGGGGAACCTCAGGGAATCGTGGCCTCTTCCTTCACGGTTGGCGTTTCCCTTGAGCCACCACTGGTGATGTTCGCAGTACAAAATTCGTCCCGCACGTGGCCAATCGTCCGCGGCGCAGAGCGCATTGGCGTATCCATCCTTGGCGAGAGCCACGAAGGTGTCTGCCGCCAGATCGCATCCCGCAATGGCGATCGCTTCGCTGGCCTCAACCTTGCATCCACTGATGACGGAGCCTTGTTCCTTGAGGACGCAGCACTATGGCTGGACTGCACCGTTGAGTCCGAGTTCCCTGCAGGGGACCACCAGGTGGTGCTCTTGCGCGTTCACGGCCACGAATCCCACGGCGACGCTAACGAACCACTGGTTTTCCATGGCTCGGCCTTCCGCACGCTCAAGGACAACGCGCTCGTCTAAACGCGCCAGTTCAGACACGTTCGTCTAGACGCGCTTGTCTAGAAGCCGACCGCGCTGAATCGCCACCGCCCGGCATCACTTGCCGGGCGCGCGCTTATCTCTCTGCTGATTGGTTCAGCACTTCGGCGTAGTGCCGATGTCCTACACGCACAAGCTCTTTCAAGACCTCTAGGTCTATGTCGGCGAGCTTATTGACGTATACGCAGGCGACCGCCGTCTTGTGCTTGCCAAGCTTGGCGAGTAGTTCGGCGGATTCCGGAGCCTCTTTGATTCCGTACAGCGACAGGCTTGCCTTGCGCGGCGAGAATCCCACCATGGGTGCCGTTCCTTCGTGCCCACTGTCATAGCGGTAAAAGTACTCGTCGAAGCCCACAATGGTGGGTCCCCACATCACCGGTGGCTTGCCGGTGACTTCCTCCATGAGCTCCAGCAGCACTTCGCCGTCCGCACGCCGCGTGGGGTGCTCTACGGAAGCGATGAACTCGCGAGGGTCAACAACTGTGGGTTGCGTCTTGTTCTCGGCCATAAACACCAATGTAGTGGCCCTGCGTGCTCTCTGTCGCGACATCGATAAACGCTCCACTTCGCACGGGGCGCCATCTGAAACCACTCACGCTGCACAGTGTCTCCAATGGCGCGTCATCATCACGAGGCATTCGTTGCCCTCAAACCGAGTGGCCGGCTGGTGATGACGCCACAACTGACGGACTCCAAACGGCGGATGCACTCGATGCACGGATGAAAGCTTCCAGTCAAGTTCTTAGCATGATCCCGCGCGTGTCTGTGCACAAGTACCCCCAACCTGTGGATAACTCTTGTGGGTATCCCCAAATTTTCAAGTATTTATCCACTGTAGATCGGCTTGAACCTGGAGGTGGCGCTTGAACCTTTGTGGAAAAGTATTTTGAATCCACAGCTGTGAATTTGTGTTTAGCCTAGTCAGAGCTGGTTAATGGTCAGAAACAAGGTTGGGGTCACAGGGATATCCCCAAGTTATACACATGGGCGGTGGATGAATGTGTCAGTTATGCACATGGCCTGTGGATAACTCATTTGAGTCGGACGAACTACGGGACTATGGTTGCCTGAGCTCTATATCGCAGAGTGCCTATTTTCCATCCCCAACGTTGGTCTTTTCTAAGTGTCACTGGGTGTCAGGACAATGGACTTCTGACGCAAGAGCTAAGAATTGCGCCGCCGTGGGCTTTCACGGGATCACGCTAAGTACATCAAGGGGAATTCGTGGCCGTTCAGCACCTGGACAACGCATCACGTTCTGAAGACACGCAGTTTGCGCGCACGCCACCGCAAGACATCGTTGCAGAACAGAGCGTTTTGGGCGGCATGATGCTCTCCAAGGATGCCATCGCCGACTGCATCGAAGTCCTTCGCGGCCCGGATTTCTACCGACCAAACCACGAGGCTATTTACGAGGCCATCCTTGACCTCTACGGCAAGGGCGAACCTGCTGACGCAGTCACGGTGGCAGATGAGCTGACCAAGCGCGGAGAAATCGGCCGCATCGGCGGTCCCGGTTACCTACACACGCTCATTCAGTCCGTTCCAACAGCCGCCAACGCCGGCTACTACGCCGAGATTGTGCACGAACGCGCAGTACTGCGCAGGCTCGTCGAAGCAGGTACCCGCATTGTGAACATGGGGTACTCGCAAGGCGGCGAAGTCGAAGAGATCGTCAATGCTGCTCAAGCGGAGATCTACACCGTCTCTGAGCGAGAGACCGCAGAAGACTACGTGGCCCTTCGCGACATCATGGAAGCCACGGTCGACGAGATCGAGGCTAACGGCAGCCGGGGCGACGGCCTCACCGGTGTCCCCACCGGCTTTTACGAACTCGATGAGCTCACGCAGGGTCTCCACGGCGGACAGATGATCGTCATCGCCGCACGTCCCGCAATGGGTAAGTCCACGTTCGCGCTGGACTTCGCCCGCTCGGCAGCCATCCACCATGACATGGCCACGGTGTTCTTCTCCCTGGAAATGGGCCGTAACGAGATCGCGATGCGCTTGCTCTCCGCGGAGGGACAGCTCATGCTCCAGGACTTGCGTAAGGGTAACGTGCGTAACGAGGACTGGCAGAAGATCGCCAACACCATGGGACGCCTCAACAGCGCGCCCTTGTTCATTGACGATTCGCCCAACATGTCGCTTATGGAAATCCGTGCCAAGTGCCGCCGTCTGAAGCAGAAGAATGACCTCAAACTGGTCATCATTGACTACCTGCAGCTCATGAGCTCCGGCAAGCGCGTGGAATCCCGTCAGCAAGAAGTCTCCGAGTTCTCGCGTGCTCTCAAGCTGCTCGCGAAAGAGCTCGACGTCCCCGTGATCGCGCTTTCCCAGCTGAACCGTGGCTCCGAGCAACGCCCGGATAAGCGCCCCGTGATTTCCGACCTTCGTGAATCCGGCTCAATTGAGCAGGACGCCGACGTGGTGCTCTTGCTCCACCGCGACGACGTGGTCAACAAGGACACCTCCGAGCGTCCAGGCGAAGCGGACATCATTGTGGCCAAGCACCGTAACGGTCCCACCGGAAACATTGTGGTGGCGTTCCAAGGTCACTACTCGCGCTTTAGCAACATGGCTCGCTAATTCGCCTCGACTGGTCACATTTCACCGAGTAGATCCGTCATAGAAGTAGCAGTACTTCACCGAAAGGACACTGAGAGACGATGAAAACCATGACCTGCCGCCAATTCGGCGGACCTTGCGACGTCGCGCACACCGGCAAGACTGCCGATGACGTGATCAACGCTCAAGACAAGCACCTCAAGGAAGCCGTCAAGGCTGGGGACGAAACCCATGTGCCTGCTCGCGAAGAGATGAAGGGTCGCTGGCGTAAGCCGTGGGCCGCACTTGGCTGGTACCGCGACATGAAGAAGACCTTTGCCGAGCTCCCCGAAGACGGAGCCGTTAACGCTTAAGGCGAGCTGCGTCGTCGTACTAGCAAGGAATCATCCTTGCGCCGCGCCACCGTCTGCAGCACGTCAGGATCCGCGCGGAACGTAATGCTCCGGACCTGGCCGTTGTGGATGGCGAAGTCGAAAGCGACCCGCGCAATTCCGCGATCAATCCACGCCGCTCCAGCCCGCGAACCAATGAACGCAGGGAACGCGGTCTGGGCGGCGCCATTGAAGAAGGTCGCCACCGTGTCCCGGCCAGAAATGCGCTCGGGCGTGCCCATCGCAATGGCCGCGGCGTCTCCGCCGATCACCACATCCGGCGCCAATAGCGTCAGCAACCGCTCGAATTCGCCTTGCTTCGCGGCGGATAAAAACGCGTCCACAATCTCCCAATCAGGCACCGGCGAGGGGAGAGGCATGGCATTTTCCCGCAATTTGGTGCGCGCCCGGGAAGCAAGTTTTCGCGCGGCGGCCGGGGAAACCTCGAGCATCGCGGCAATGGAATCGAAATCAAAGGCGAAGCTGTCATGCAATACGAAAGCCACGCGCTCACGAGGCGACAATCGCTCGAGAACCACCTGCAGCGCTGCCCCAAGTTCTTCCCCCAGCAGCACCTCATCGGCAACATCGGGAACGTCCTCAGTGATCTCCAAATCTTCCTCCGCCACCGGAACCTTCGCCCGCAAACGATCCAGGCACAACCGGACGGTCACGGTGGTGAGCCAACCGGGCAGGTTCTCGATGGACTCGTTCGTTCCAGCCAACCGCAGCCACGCCAGCTGGACCATGTCCTCGGCCTCGGACGCATCACCCAACACGCGCGCGGCAACGCGAGTCAGTCGCGGGCGCTCAGCTTCAAAAGCGTTTGCTAATTCGTCCGGTGCCAACAGAGAATCTCCTCAAGATGCATGCAGTACGGTGTCACTCAACGAAAGGACCGCTCATGGCCAAGCTAGAAGATCAGTCCCAAGCTCCACAGAAGATCGACGAGCTCATTGCGAGCATAGAGGATTGGCGCGGCGAACGGCTCTCGCAAATGCGTGAATGGATCAAGGAAGCGGTCCCGGACGTGACGGAGACGTGGAAGTGGATGGGCAGTCCTGTGTGGGAGAAGGACGGCATCATGATTGTGGGTGATGCGCACAAGGACAAGATCAAGCTCACCTTCAACTTCGGCGCGCTCTACGAGGATCCGCATGGCCTTTTCAACAACGGCAACGGAAACCAGCGCCGCGCGATTGACGTTGATGAGTCTCTTGACCTCAATAAAGAGCACTTCATTGAGCTAGTGCGCGCCGCGGCCGCCTACAACGCGGAGAAGAAAGCTGCGAAGAAGACGGCTAAATAGCCTGCGCTCGCTTCCTCACGATGTCGCCGAGCGCATCCAGCACTTTCGATTCGATCTTCCAGCGCTGCCAATACAGCGGAATATCCACGTACAAATCAGGCTCGAGCGGCACGAGTTTGCCGCTGTCAAAGTGCTTTTGGCATTGCAGAAGTGGCATCGCGCCCCACCCCATGCCCGCGAGAACGGCGCGCGCAAAACCTTCGGAACTGGGGACGGTGTGCTGAGTTTCGGGGGTCGCCCCGCGCTCCGCCAGCAGGTCTCGTTGGATGGCGTCTTTCGGGTTGAAGTGCACCACCGGTAGCGTGTTCCAGTTCAGTTTTCCGCGTTCTGTATGGCGTACGACGACGTCTGCTCGCGCTGCGGGAACATACCTCATGACCGCGAGGGGTTGCGCTGAGCAGCCCTGAACCGGGTGCGGATCGGAGGTCACAGCAGCCATCACTTGGGCGGTGCGAAGCAGTTCCGCGGAATGTTGTTGGTCTTCGAGATGGATCTCCACCGAAGTGGGGTGTAGCGCGGCGAAGTCTGGGAGGCAGCGCGCGAACCAAGTGGCCATCGAGTCTGCGTTGACGGCGATGGAAACCGTGTGAGCGGAGTGAGCTTTGTCTAGGACGGTGGCTGCCTCGGACTCGGAGAGCTCCATCTGTTTGGTCAGCCGCACCAGCGCGAGTCCGGCCTCGGTGGGAACGCACGGGGTTCCGCGCACAATCAGCACCTGACCAGCCTGGTTTTCGAGCGCGCGGATTCGCTGGCTCACGGCGGAGGCAGTCATGGAGAGCTGTTTTGCGGCGGCGTCAAAGGTGCCGGTCTCCACGATGGCCGTGAGGGTGGCGAGGTGTTCTCGATTCCAGCGCATAAGTAATTCTTACCGTACTGAAGAATATTTAGCTGTACTGAATGGCTGAGCATCCCTACTGTTGTTGCTTGTGACTACTGCTCTTTCCGGTTTCTTGACCGGCCTCTCTTTGATCGTTGCTATTGGCGCCCAGAACACGTTTGTGTTGCGCCAAGGCCTGATGCGAAACCACGTGGGCGTGGCCGTGCTGATCTGCATCTTTGCTGACATGTTGCTGATTGCTGCGGGCACTGCAGGTCTGGGAATTGTGGTGCAGGAGTTCCCGTCCGTGCTGGTGGTTCTCAAATGGGCAGGCGCCGCGTACTTGGCGTTCCTTGCCTATCAGTCCTTCCGCCGTGCGGCGCACAAGGAAGCACTGGATCCCACGGCGGCCACGCGATTGAGCCTCAAGGCGGTAGTCGGGACAACGCTCGCGATGACGTTCCTGAACCCCCACGTGTATCTGGACACCGTGGTGCTCTTGGGCGCACTCGCGAACCAGCACCCCGGAGAGCAGTGGTTCTTCGCTGCCGGAGCGATGCTGGGCTCCGTGGTGTGGTTCCTTGCGTTGGGTTTTGGCGCTCAGGCGCTTGCGCCGCTCGTCAAGAGCCCGCGGACTTGGCGCATCATTGACCTGTCGATTGGCGTGATTTTGACGATCCTCGCGGTTCGCCTCGCGACGCTTCCCGTCTAAACCTCAGGACGTCGGCGGTCTATCGGTCGTACGAAAGGCTAGCCGGTGGGCTGTCGGGGACTGGCCTATTTCGGAGCCATACGGATGGCGCCGTCCAAACGAATGGTCTCGCCGTTGAGCATGGGGTTATCCACGATGTGCTGAACCAGCACGGCGTACTCGGCGGGACGTCCCAACCGTGAAGGATGCGGAACCTGGCGGCCCAAGGACGCTTGAATTTCCTCGCTGAGCCCGGCCATCATGGGTGTCTCGAAGATGCCGGGCGCAATGGTCATGACACGAATCTGGTGAGCGGCCAGCTCGCGGGCAATCGGCAGCGTCATAGCGGCCACACCGCCCTTGGACGCTGAGTAGGCGGGCTGACCAATTTGCCCGTCGAAAGCGGCGACGGAGGCGGTGTTCACGATGACCCCGCGCTCGCCGTCCACGGACTCGGTGGCCGAGATCTTCTCAGCGGCTAGGCGAATCACGTTGAACGTTCCAATCAAGTTGATGCGCACTACGCGCTCAAAATCGCCCAGCGTCAGAATGCCCTTGCGGCTGAGCACCTTGCCAGGAGTGGCTACGCCCGCGCAGTTCACCACAATGCGCAGATCGCCCAAGGATGCCGCGAGATCC
This sequence comes from Neomicrococcus aestuarii, assembly GCF_014201135.1. Lineage (NCBI taxonomy): Bacteria > Bacillati > Actinomycetota > Actinomycetes > Micrococcales > Micrococcaceae > Neomicrococcus > Neomicrococcus aestuarii. The sequence goes on from NZ_JACHDR010000001.1 coordinate 1,712,121, forward strand.
ACGGCCTTCTGCACGTCTTCTTCGGACGTGACATCGGCGCCCACGAAGTGCGCGTTTTCGCCGAGGGCCTCGGCTGCGGCTTCCCCGGCAGAGGAAGGAAGGTCCACGAGGACTACGGTGGCTCCGCGGGTAATTAGCTGTTCGGCGGTGGCTCGGCCCAAGCCGGACGCGCCTCCCGTGATGAGCGTGACGGTTCCTTCGGTTCGCATTCGGTCTCCTCAAAGATGATGACGACGGCGGAGCTCGCCGCTCGCTATGAGTACTGGGGTTTGTTTCAGCGTACTGTCGCAATCCCGGGCTGACAACGATGTCCGCGTACTATCAATGCATGAAAACTTCCGAACGGCCCGAATTTGCGACCCAGCGTCGCAATGAACTGTTCGATTCGCTGATCGAGATGTTCTTGATGGACGGCTTCTCTCACTTGACCCTTGATGACGTGGCAGCGCGCCTCAAATGCTCAAAGTCCACGCTCTACACGTTGGCTGGGAGCAAAGATGCTCTGGTCAAAGAAGTCACCAAGCATTTCTTCCGCAAGGCCACCCTCGCAGTGGAGACGGAGCTTGCTGAGGCGAGCGGCTCACTGAATCGCATCACCGCATACTTGAATGCCGTTGGACGCGCACTTTCGGCGGCATCGGAGCAGTTCATGCTGGATATGAGCAACTTCGCGCCAGCCCGCGAGGTCTATGAAATGAACACCAAGTTTGCCGCCGAGCGCGTGAAGACGTTGATCGACGAAGGCGTGGCGGCCGGGGACTTCCGTAAGGTCAATGCGGCCTTTGCTGCTGACCTCACGAGCGCCACGATGGTGCGCATTCAGCTGGGTGAAGTGCGCCAGCGTACGGGGCTGGGGGATGCGAAAGCGTACCAGGAGCTCGCTGCCATTCTGACGGCCGGAATCTCAGCCTGACAAGGGCGTTAGCCCAACAAGCCAATTCAAGCACCGTGTGACGGGGTTCACTTCTACGCCGCACAGTAGTACTCTGGAAGGGATTTCAGTACTGTTGCAGCGGCCCAGCGTGTGATCCACCAACACCGTGCGATGGACCACCTCCATGGCGGCAACAGCTCGATTCCACTCTTGAGGATCAGCATGAACACCGCACTGAACTTCCACGCCAACCCTGTGGAATCCGCCCCGGCCCTCGCTACCGCCGACTTCTTCGACGTCGCCAGCCAGCTTCCCGAGCACGAGCGGCAAAAACTCGCCGACATGCGCGCATTCCTCACCCAGAACATCCGCCCCCACGCAGCCGAATACTGGACCCGGGACGAGTTCCCGCACCACCTCTTGCGCGCTCTGGGTGATCACGGCTTCGGCGAGATTGAACTTGAACCCGGAAGCCGACTCTTCAAGGGCCTCGTGTACGCGGAGCTCGCCCGCGCGGACCTGAGTTTGAGCACGCTCGTCGGCATTCACAACGAACTCATCGTCGGCGGACTCATGGAGGCCGGCTCGCCCGAGCAGCAAGCTCGTTGGATCCCGCTGTTGCGCACCTTCCGCGCAGTGGGTTCCTTCGCCCTGACCGAGCCTGAACACGGCTCTGACATTGCGAAAGGCCTCTGCACCACTGCCACGCGTGAGGGTGACGAGTGGGTCATCAACGGCTTCAAACGCTGGATCGGTGGCGCGACGTTCGCGGACTTCTTGCTGGTGTTCGCGCGCGATACCGCCGATCACGAGGTCAAAGGCTTCCTGGTCGAGACGAATCGCCCCGGCGTGAGCGCCCACAAGATCCAGCACAAGACCGCCCTGCGCATCATCCCGAACGCGGACATCACGCTGGACCAGGTGCGCATCCCGCTCGCCAACGCCTTGACCGGTGCCGCGAATTTCTCCGCAACCAACGTCCTGCTGCGTAATTCGCGCGCGTGGGTGGGCTGGGAGGCGGCGGGCGCACAAATGGCGACCTTCGACGTCGTACATCATTACGCCACTACCCGCGAGCAATTCGGCCACCCCCTCGCGGAATTTCAGTTGGTGCAGCAGCCCATCGCGAAGATTCTTGGGAACGCTACGGCCTCGCTCGCCATGATGGCGCAGCTCGCGCGGCTTCAAGAGGAAGGCCGGCTACAGATGGAGCACGCGGCACTGGTCAAAGCCAGTACGACGACGCTGGCTCGCGAAAGTGCCCAGCTGGGGCGTGGATTGTTGGGCGGCAACGGGATTCTGGCGGATCGCGAGATGGGCAAGATTTTCGCGGATGTCGAGGCGATCTACACGTATGAGGGAACCTATGAAGTGAACTCGCTGATTGTGGGTAGAGCAGTGACGGGCGCGTCTGCGTTCGTGTGAGAAGAGGCCTCACGAGGGTTCGGTCAGACGGCTTGTCCACAAGGTGGGACGAGCCGACTTCTTCGTGGGTGTGGGGCTGGAATAATGGGAGGTATGGAAGCACTCGCTGGTCTTCGCCGTCCGAACATCACTGTTGAACTTGCCCAAACCATTGCACAGCAGTATTTCGGAGTGACCGCCGTGAGTGTCACCGAGCTGGGCAGCAATCAGGATCGCAACTTCTTGCTCCACGAGCTGGACGGAAAGCAGTCCGTCCTCAAGATCGACAACGCCGCGTTCCCGCTAGTGGAAATCGAGGTCCAGAACGACGCCCTCGGCGCGTGCGTGGCCGCCGGCGTTCCTGTGGCCAACGTGATTCGGGGGACCGACGGCGTAGCCATCCGCACCATCGTGGACATCGACGGCACCGAGCATTTCGCCCGCCGCTTCCAGTTTGTCCCTGGCACCTCGCTCCTAGATGCCCAGTACCTCTCCGCTGTGATGATGCAACAAGTGGGCACGCTGAGCGGCAAAGCCTCCGCGGCCCTGAAGAACTTCGCTCACCCGGGCCTTCACCGCTCCACGCAGTGGGATCTTCGCCGCGCGGTGGAAGTGTCTGAGTCCCTGCTGGACTCTATTGATGACGGAGCGCGTCGCGAACGAGTTCGTGCGGCCCTCAAGGCGGCGCAACGCATTCTGGGACAAGTCGGCGAACTTCCCGTGCAGGCCGTTCACGGTGACATCACCGATGACAACATCATGTGGGGCGGACCGCAGCAATCGGAACAGCTGACCTTGCTGGACTTCGGGGACGTGTCCACGGGTTGGCGTGTGGCCGAACTCGCCACCACCTTGTCTTCCCTGTTGCAGCACACCGCCGAACGTCCGCTGGATGTGTTGGTGGCTGCCCGTGCCTTCCACCAACAGCAAGCGCTGACGTCCTCCGAAGTCTCGGCTTTGTGGCCGCTCGTGGTGTTGCGCGCGTGCGTTCTGGTGACCAGCGGCGCCAAACAGCTCGAGCTCGAAGCGGACAACGATTACGCCGCCGAACGTATTGAGGGCGAGTGGCGTATCTTCGACGAAGCTACGCGGTACCCGCTAGACGTTATGCGGGCCGCAACGCGTGCCGCTCTCCACGTGCAAATTTCGGAAACGGAGCTCGCCGAGCAAGCCGCGAATCCGTCCACGCAGACCTCCGGGAACGATGGTCAGGGGCGGACTGTCGCTGATTCGGGCCCGTTCTCCTTCCCCAAGAAGAAGCGTCTCAAGGCACTTGAAGGGTCGCTGCTAGAAGCACCGGTCACGTTGCACCGCCTGGATTTCAGTGCGGAATCCCCGCTCATGGACGACGGTGTTTGGCTCGAAAAGGGTGCGGAACAGCGCCTCATCCGAGAGAAGCTTGCTTCCATCGCCGAAGAATCTGGCGAACAGGGTGTTTATTTTCCGTACGCTCGCGAACGTCTTACCCGTTCTCGTGTGAACTCGGTGGACGCTCCCAGCACCATTCCTTTTGGCCTCGAGGCTTATTTCACGTCGCGTACTCGCTTCTTCGCGCCTTTCGATGGCGTCGTTTCGCTTCCACCCACCACCATGGAAACCAAGGACGAACAGCAAGTTGTTCTGACCGCGAACGACGGCACTCGCCTGATTCTTGAAGGACTCACGAAACTGCCTCACGCAGGCACCGTGTCCGCAGGTGAGCTGCTGGGCCGAGTGGCGTCGTCGGACTCTGTGAATCTGAACCGCGTACGCATCTTGTGGGTTAGCTCCCGCGCAACCTCCCGCATTCCGTTTGTGGGCGGAGGAGAACTCGCGCCTGCGTACGAGCAACTCACCATTGACCCCGCGCCGCTGCTGGGGTTGCCGCGTGAAGAGGAACGCCCGGACGCTGCGATCGAACAGGATCGCCGCAACCGAGTGAGCTCCTCCGCTCAAGAGCGCTATTACGTGAACCCGCCCGAGTTTGAGCGCGGATGGAAGCACCACCTCGTGGACACCAACGGGCGCACGTATGTAGATCTCGTAAACAATGTGGCCGGTCTGGGGCACTCGCACCCGAAGGTGACCGCGGCCGCGCAGAAGCAGCTGAGCCTTCTGAACACCAACTCTCGCTTCCTGTACCGGCAATTGGCCGAGTATTCGGAGCGTCTGATTGAGAAGGCGCCGAACAGCCTGGACACCGTGTTGTTCGTGAACTCGGGAACTGAGGCCGTGGATCTTGCCCTGCGCTTGGCGTGGGCAGCGACGGGTCGCAAAACCATCATTTCCCTGCGCGAGGCTTACCACGGCTGGTCGATTGGCGCTGATGCCGTCACCACCAGCACGTATGACAAACCCAACGCTCTGAACTCGCGGCCAGACTGGGTGCACGTTGCGGATGTGCCGAACCCGCTGCGCGGCAAGCACACCGGCCCGGATGCCGAGACCTACTACGCCACCGAGCTCGCCGACACCCTCAAGCAACTGGACGCTCAAGGAAAGCCAGTGGCTGGCTTCATTTGCGAGTCCGTGCTGGGCAATGCCGGTGGCGTGCTCCTGCCTGAAGGGTATTTGCGCGAGGTATACGCGAAGGTGCGCGGCGCGGGCGGACTGAGCATCGCGGACGAAGTTCAAGTGGGCTTTGGTCGCATGGGCCAAGGTTTCTGGGGCTTCAACCTCCAGGGTGTGCGACCAGACATCATCACTATCGCCAAGCCCATGGGCAACGGCTTCCCGATTGGCGCCGTCATCACCACTCGTGCCATCGCTGAATCCCTGGGTAACGAGGGGATGTTCTTCTCCTCGGCGGGCGGTTCACCTTTGAGCTGTGCCGTGGGACTTGCGGTTCTCGACGCGATGGACGAGGACAAGATCTTAGAGAACGTGACTGAGGTGGGCGACTACTTCAAGGAACGCCTCGAAGCGCTCATGGCGAAGCACCCGCTGATCGGTTTTGTCCACGGCGCAGGCCTGTACTTGGGTGTTGAATTGGTGCGCGATCGCGAGACGCTGGAACCTGCCAAGGAAGAGACCATGGAAGTGTGCGAACGGATGCTCAACCTCGGCGTCATTGTTCAGCCCACGTCAGAGCGCCAGAACGTCCTCAAGATCAAGCCGCCACTGTGTATTGACCGCGAGAGTGTGGACTTCGTGATTGACGCCTTTGATCAGGTGCTTTCCGAAGTTGTGGCGACGTTCCCGCCAGCTCACGCCTAAGGCGGCGCAGCTCGGAAGATTCGCCTAGAGCAACGTGGCGGGATCGATGAGATCGTGCCGTGGGTCCAGCGGGTAGTTGCCTTCTTTGTGGCGGTGAGATGCCGGGAGGCCCAGCGCGATCGAGTCGCTTGGGATATCGCGAACTACTACGGCGTTGGATCCGATAGCAACATCATCGCCCACCGTGACGGGACCAATGAGCATGGCTCCAGAACCCAGCATGACGTTGTTGCCGATCTTCGGGTGGCGCTCGGTCTTATCCAAGGCGCGGCCACCCAGAGTGGCTCCTTGGTACATGAGAACGTCGTCGCCAATCACGGCGGTTTCGCCAATGACAATCATGGAACCGTGATCAATGAACGGGCGGCGGCCAATGGTGGCGCCTGGGTGAATCTCCACCCCAGTCAGGAAGCGCATGAACTGGCTGAGCAATCGCGCGGGCGCCTTGCCGGCTTTGCGCTTCCACAACTCGTGGGCAACGCGGTGGGACCACATGGCGTGAATACCGGAATAGCCAATTGCCACTTCCAGATCCGAACGAGCCGCAGGATCCTGCGCGCGAGCCGCCTGAAGGTCCTCTTTCATGAGCTGAATCATGGTGGGCTGTTCCGTCAATGGAGCGTCCTCTTCAGTACGGTGATCTTGCGCGTCGGTCATGGTGTCTACAACTTCGGTTTCACGGGTTTTCTTCCACGTCACGCCAGATTTCACCCCGTGAGGGCAGCCAAGCGCAACACTATCTGGCACTAGCTTAGGCGGTTAGGCTCAAGTCATGAGCGAAATGATGAAACAGGGCCACTTTAGCTACGTTCGAGGAGCTGTCTTCTCCTTCGTCCGCGCGCTCGGAATCACAGTTCTAGCTACTCTTTCCTCACTCCTGAACCAAAACTCAGGATCACTGGCCAGAAGCGTCTCAACGGTGGCGGTGTTCTACGCCGTTCCCATCATCATTGGTGCACTGCTGGCAACAGTGGTGTCGATGGGATTGTTTGCTCTCGGAAATCGAGGCGAGCATCCTCGGCGGGGAGTCCTTCTCTCCGTTGTTGGCGTGATTCTTCTGGGCTTCGCTTTTGCTCTGGGAACAGGGCAGATCCCCACCTATGACATCACGGCGCTGTTGATCATTGGATGTTGCGCTGGCGCGCTGACTGGCCCGGTTAGCGCCCTCGTTGTGTCACGCCGCTAACCGGCCCTCTAGGCGAGCACCAACCTGCTTACTTACCGCCGCTGTTGAGCAATTCGAGGTGGCGTGGCTGTGCCGCGGTGGAATTGGTCTGGTACTCAGGATGCTTCGCCACGTAGGCCTTGATGTACGGGCAGACAGGAACCACCACGCGGTTCTCCGCTTCCGCGCGCTGCAAAGCGTAGGCGGCGAGGCGACCGGCAAGACCCTGCCCGCCGTACTCCTCTGAGACCACGGTGTGGTAGAAAATGCGTTGCGCTTGGCCGTCCACTTCGACGTCCTTGAAGCGCGCTTCGCCAATAGCCTTATCCCCATCGCGCAGTTCGAAGCGTGAAGGGTGATCTGCGAAATGAACTGAGAACTGGTCGTCGCTCATGATGACTCCTTTGAAGGTGGTTTGTACTAGTTGGATGGGTTAATGCGAGGTCGGATCCGCAAATTCGGCAAGGCCGGCGCGGGAAGGGGAGCGGGCTCGTTCGGGGGGAAGACACCGAAACGCAACCCAGCGTCGTCGTACTCCGCGGAGTCACCCACAGTGTCCGCTTCCGAACGCTCTTCCAAGCCCATTTCGGCCATGTAATCCTTGCGGTACTGCACAATTTCCTCATGCGTGCGGCCCACGAAGTTCCACCACATGACAATCTGCTCTTCGAACGGGGTGCCGCCAATCAACAGCACGCGCACCGGCTCGTTCTTCGCGGTCAATACGGCCTTGTTATGACCGGTGGGCAAGTAGCCCAAGAAATCCTTGGGAAGCGTATGCCCATCAAGCAACACAGCGCCGGCATCCAGCAAGAAACCGTGCTCGAAGGTGGGATCCAACGTCAGCTCCACGGATGCGCGCGGCGCCAACAGGATCTCAGCGCCCAGAAGCGGGGTGTGCGTGGTGACGGGGGACGTGGAGGTGTGTTCGTTGACGCCCAAGGTCCCCAAGAACACGCGAACCTCGGCTCCGTTGCTGACAATGGCCTCGGGCGCGTAGTGCTGGAACGTCGGCGGCATCTGGCGGGCGCTGTCCGGAAGCGCAATCCACAACTGGGCACCGTGCAGGATTTCCGTGTCCGGGGTGGAGAACTCGGAGTGCGTGATGCCGTGGCCAGCGGTCATGAGGTTGAGCTCGCCAGGGCGCACGATCGCTTGAAAACCGGCGGAATCCTTGTGCTCGATCTCGCCCGTGAAGAGCCAAGAAGCGGTCTGCAAACCGGTGTGCGGGTGTTGCGGCACGTACATGCTGTTGGAATCCGTCACCCGGTCCGGGCCGTAATGATCCAAGAAACACCAGGCGCCAACGAGACTGCGCTTGCGCTGCGGCAAGGTGCGGCGGACGTTCATGGCGCGTGGCCCGCCCAGCGGAACGTCGCGCGGTTCCAGCAGCTCAACGCCTTCGCAGGAGTTGCCTGAGGCTAATAGCTCTTCTTCTGGCGTGGTCTCAAGATTGCTCACGGGGATCCTTGCTCTGGGTTCCGTCTGGCTCGGGAGTTGCGGTAACTCGGGGGTTCCGTTTACTCGGTGGCCGAGGTTACTTGCCTGGCCCGGTTTCGGTGGGGTACTTGTGCGGCGTGACGGGGTGGTGGCTCAAGATTGAGACGCGGTTGAACGCGTTCATGTTGATGGCCGCCCACGTCAGAGCCGATGCGGCGGGATCGCCGAGTTCAGCGCGCACCGTTGCGACGATTTCCTTGCGGAACTCTGGGTCTGGCAGCTCGGTGACGACTTCGCCGAGCTCTAGCGCCAAACGCTCCTCGGTGGTGAATGCTGAGGAATCGCGCCAAGCTGCCACCACCGCAAGCTGTTGGTGGGTTGCTCCGGCCTGCAGTGCCTTGGGGACGTGTCGATCCAGGCAGAATACGCAACCGTTGATCTGGGAGATGCGAACGTACATCAGCTCCAAAGCAATGCGAGAAACTTCGGCTGCGTCAATGGCCTCGCCCACCCGCAAAGAAACCGCGTTGAGCGCCTTAAAGATGGCTTGATCTTGACGGTCAATAAACAGGTTCTCGTGCTGCTCGGTTCCGCTCACCGTAGCTCCTTCATGCTCACTGGTACGTCCTATCCGCCGGCGACGGACTGGACAATTGTCACCCGATCGCCCGAGGCTAAAACCGTGTCCTGACCTTGGGCGTTCCGGATGTTCCGCTTCCCTAGAAAGATATTCACATAACGCCGGATTTCCCCTACTTCATTCCTTACACGTCGCCCAAAGACCGGAAACTCACCCGATACTTGATCCAGCAGCGCTTTTATGGTCGCCGGGGCCGGAAGACTGACGTTGCGTTCGCGCTCGCCGCCGGCGACATTTGCGATGACGGCGGGCATAACAAGGGTGACGGTGGTTTGCTCGGTGGACATGATTTCCTGGGTTGAAATGACGACGACGCAGCTTAAGCAGGCACGTAGGCGGCCCGGACACTGAGCACGTCTGGGAGACGGTGCGCGAGGCGCGCGAAAGACTCGCCTTCGTTAGCGCTGAACCACACTTCGCCACCGCGCGTTCCGAAGTACAAGCCCAAAGAGTCTGGATGACCGTCGACGCCTTCGGCATCGCGAAGAGAGACGTTGTAGTCCTCGTCCGGGAGGCCTTGGTGCTGTTCCACCCACGTGTCTCCACCGTCCGTGGTCTTGTAAACCGAGCACTTCCCGCTCGGGAAGAATCGATCGTCACCGTTGGAGACCGGGATGCACCACGCCGTGCCGCCCTTCGACGGGTGCGTGAGGATGGAGAACCCAAAGTTCGCGGGCAATCCCGTTTCAATGGGTTCCCACGTCTCCGCGTTATCCCGCGTCCGATACACGCCGCCGTGGTTCTGCAAATACAACGTTCCGGGATCCGCGGCATCGGCTGAGATGCGGTGCACGCACTGGCCGAACTCGGGGTACTCGTCCTCGGGCTGGAATTCCGCGCGAATGCCCTTGTTGGTGGCCTTCCACGAGGTGCCGCCGTCCGTGGTCCGATAGACGCCACCGGTGGACATGGCGATGTGCACGGTGTTGTCATCTACTTGGTTGGGGACAATGGTGTGAGCGGCGGGCCCACCGAATCCGGCACCCCAGTGCTCACGGTGTGGGTGATCCCAGAGGCTTTGCACCAGCTCGAAGTGCTCGCCACCATCCGTGGACTTGAAGACGGAGATGGGCTCACATCCTGCCCACACCACTCCTGGCCGCCCGGCGGTATCCGGGGTGATGGTCCAGACGCGTTCAAGGGAAGCGCCCGTCTCTTTCGGGAACACCACGGCACCGGCCGATGTCTCGGAGAAGTGAGCTCCGCCGTCGTCCGAATGAACCACCGTGGGGCCAAAGTGCCAGTCATTGATGCCCACAAAAATGCGCACGCGATCCTCGCGGGTGTCGACGGCGACCGAAGGAACCTCGAGGGTTCCAAAGAACGGACCGGAAAGGGTCCATTCGGAGCGGTCGGGACTGCTGGCCAGCCACAACCCCTTCTTGGTTCCGATGGCAACGACGGTGGTGCCCGGAGAAATTGAGACGGCCTCGGTGGTGGACGGGCTCGCTACTGTTTGCTCAGTCATGAGACCTAGTCCACCACTGTGACGCACATAACTCAACGCCTACCGCGAGATCCCGTATCAGCGCGTGGCCAGGTAGTCGCGGCGAATGACCTCGAACGTCTGCTGCTGGCGCTCGGGCTCAATGGCGGACTCGTGTGTGCGGCGAGCAAAAACCGCGAGACGGTCCGCGAACTCGTTTCCCTGATCCCCGTTGTGTCCGCGAACCCACGTGAATTCCACCGGGTGTCGCTGGGCAATGGACTTCAGTTCGGTCAGAACCGTGTCAACGTTCTTCGACCCCACAGCGTCTTGGCTCAACGTTCCATCGAGCAAATGGATTGCGACCTGGCTATCGGAGCGGACCACAAAAGTGGGGGTGATGTCGGCGGCAGTCAGCTGGAGTTCCATGCCATTGCACCAGCTGATGGCCTTCTTTAGTCCGGTGCTGATCGCGTGTAGCTCGGCCTCGAGGATGCTGCGGGCTTCGCGGAGATCAAAGCCAAGGCGTGGAGCAGTGAGTTTGTTGCGTGGGTCGGCATGCTGGAAATCAATCACCCATCCGAGTCCCGCCGTGGTGCCCTTGCGTTTAGAAGCATCTGTGGACACCTGCACGGCGAGGGTCTTGCTGGAATTCAGTGCGCGGGCGAGTTCTGCGGCGCGGTGGGTGCTGCTGGGGGCTGCGGGACTGTCTGAATATTCATTTCTATCCCTTGTGAGTGGGCAGGTGCCTTGCGGGGTGTATTTCACAAGACTGAAACTGCTCAACTGCTCTGACCGTTAGGATGGGGGAGAACGCGGCACCCAAAACTTACACTATAAGTGTAATATGTGAGTGCAAGGGAGGACTGCCATCCAACAGCATCATGACGAGGTTCAGTGGGTAAGTTTTGCGTGGGATCTCGAGAGCCCACGCAGTGCTCTCGAGCCGGTTTACAAAAATCTTTTAGACACGGCGCAGGCTGCAAAGGGTGAGACTGAGCCTGTCCTGAAAGTCCTCGCTGAAGAACCCGCACTCAACATCCCCCTCCTGACCCAGTGGGAATTCCTAGCCACCGTTGCCGCAGTCGATCTCGCGGCAGCGCGAACCCTTGAACCCCACCTCGACGCACTCGGCATCCTGCGCGAAGCTGCGGATGCAGGTAGCGCTATCCGCATCCCGGAGGGATCAACGTGGGGTGTCTTCGCAGCCGAAGCTCCCAACGCGAGACTCACGGCAACACACACTCCCAGCGGTTGGGTACTTCAGGGAACTAAAGCGTGGTGCTCACTCGCCGGCCAGCTCTCTCACGCCATCGTCACCGCGTGGGTGGATGACACCCGCCGCGGGACCTTCGCAATCGACCTCAAGCACCCGGGCGTCATAGTTGAAGACTCCAGCCAGTGGCACGCGACCGGCTTGAAAAACATCGTGAGCAACCCCATTTCATTCACAGATGTTCCCGCCCATGCAGTGGGTGAGCCCGACTGGTACTTGACGCGCCCCAACTTCGCCGCAGGCGGCATCGGCGTCGCCGCGTGCTGGTTCGGCGGAGCCGTAGGCCTCTTTCGTTCGATGCTCGCCAAGGCAACCCACCGCGCACCGGATCAGATTGCCCACGCACGCTTGGGACTGGTGGATCGGCACCTGGCCGCAGCGGCGTCGTCGTTCACCCTGTCTGCTCAACGTGCCGAACGCGGCACCGTGGATTGGGCCGAAGCGCACCGCACCCGCGGTATTGCCGAGCAAGCGTGCCGCGTAGCGCTCGCAGCCGCCGGAGAGTCGCTTGGTCCGGCCGCGCTAGCGTTCGACGAAGACCACTCGCGGCGCGTCGCAGACCTTGACCTCTACATTCGCCAGCACCACGGGGCACGCGATGACGCCGCCCTCGGCGAGCTCATCCTGGAATCGGGGCACTCATGGTGAGCTTCACCCACGACTCCACGGGAACCCCGGAAAGCGCATGGCGTGATGCGGGCCTTGACGCGCTGAAAGACCTCGATCCGCGTGCAATCCCCGGCAAAGACGGGCACGTGGTGGTGGTTTCGGCGCACCCGGATGACGAAGCGCTCGCAGCCGCCGGGCTGATCCAGCGCGCCATTACCGGGGGAGCCCACGTCACGGTGCTCCTGTGCACGGCGGGGGAGGCCTCTCACCCGAATTCCCCCACGCATTCGCCGCAGCAGTTGGCGGATCTGCGGCTCCAGGAAATGCATCGCGCGTTGGCGCACCTTGGCCGGGAAGAGCAATTGACGTTAGATTATCTGGGAATGCACGACGGCGCAGTGGTGGCGTCAGGCTCGGCCCTTGACGCTGCGCTATTGCGTGCGATCCGCTCCACGAATCGGCCCACCGTGCTTGCTGTCACTTATGCTGCCGACGGTCACACGGACCACGAAGCTGTGGGTGTCAGTGGTCGTCGCGTCGCCGCCCTGGCAGGGGTTCCTTTGCTGGAGTTCCCGATTTGGTACTGGCACTGGGCGCCACCGAGTGATCCGCGCTGGCGCGATTTTGAACGCTTAGAGCTCACCGCCCAGGAGGTTGCCGGTAAACGCGCGGCCCTCGCCGAGCATGTTTCTCAGATTCAGCCTTTGTCAGGGCAGCCCGGCGATGAAGTCTTGCTGACGGAGTCGGTCAGAGCTCACTTTGAGCGGGACTTTGAACTCTTCCGTTTTACCCCTGTGGTGGAACTCGGCTCCACCTCGGCGCAAGAGGTTTTTGATGACCTCTACCGCCGTGACAAAGACCCGTGGGCGTATGTGGACTCTTGGTACGAACGCCGCAAGCGTGCCGTGACGGGTGCGAGCCTCCCTCGAGAACGCTACGAACGCGCCGTGGAAGCCGGTTGCTCCATCGGCGTGCTGACTCAAGACCTCGCCGACCGGTGTAGTTCCGTGGTGGGGCTCGACGCCAGTAGCGAGGCGCTAGAACTCGCACGTGCACGCCTCTCTGGGCTGAACACGGTGGAATTGCGGCTAGCGCAATTGCCGCGTGACTGGGATTTCCGCCCGGCTTCCTTGGACCTCGTGGTGGTCTCGGAAATCGGCTACTTTCTCACCGAGGACGAACTCACCCAACTGCTGACCGCAGCCTGGAATTCCCTGTCTCCCCACGGCCATCTTCTGCTTTGCCACTGGCTGGGCCCCATTGACGGGTGGCCGCTCGATGGCCATCGGGTCCACGAACTTGCTCGCCCTATCACTCAAAAACCACCCTTGATTCACCACCGAGAGAGTGCATTTCTGCTCGAGGTTTTTGAGAAGAAAGAATGACTCGCTCATGAATACCCGTTCCACCCCACCACCATCAGCCCGTATCTCACAAGTCCTCGTAGTAGTGCCGGCCCGCGACGAAGAAGAACGCTTGGGCACGTGCCTCCACCACGTTCAGCTGGCTATGGACCAACTTACTTTTCACCACAATGTCACCGTGCGATTGAGCGTGGTGGTGGACTCCAGCACGGACGGGTCCTTGTGCATTGCGCAAGAAGCTTCCAAACGTGATCCGCGCATCGTTTCGCTCAACGTTGAGGTGGGTTCGCCGGGCCGCGCGCGAGACGCCGGCATTCGGGCGGGCCTTGACGACGTTCCTGCCAACGAACTCGGCGGCGTGCTGGTGGCATGCACCGATGGCGACACGTTTGTGCCCGCGGATTGGCTGGTGTCCCTCGTGAACGTCGCGAATGAGGGCGCCGACGCCATCCTCGGGACCGTGGAGCCGGACCCTCGGGACACTGACCCGGATCTGGCAAAGTTGTGGCACGAACGCCACGATCCGCTGGACGGGACCGAGCACATCTACGGTGCGAACATGGCGTTCCGCGCCAATGCCTATCTTCAGGCAGGTGGTTTTCCCGCGTATGACATCGGTGAGGACGCCGCCTTCATTCGTGCGCTCCGGGATGCTGGCAAACTCGTGGTGGGCTCTACTGCAGTTCACGCCGTGACGTCTGGTCGGCTTCAAGGCAGAACCGCTGGCGGATTCGCGGGTTACTTGCGGGATTTGCAGCCCGGGGTGCGCAGGGGCGAACGACGACTCCCGGCTCACGTCACGGCGTACCCGGGAAGCTACCCCTCGGCCTTGCCACGGCGCCAATAACCCATGAAGGACACTTGCTTGCGGTCAATTCCGGCGTCCCGCACCAAGTAACGGCGTAGCTCCTTGATGAGTCCGGCCTCGCCCGCGAGCCACGCGTAGAACGGTTGCGATCCACCCGTGGTGGTCTCCCACAAAATGGTGGCGTCCACGTCGATGTCCTCAGGTTCCAGCCCGGGGTCTACCGCGCCGGCTCCGGGGACGGCCACCACGGAGCGCACTGCGGCACTCAATAGTTCGCCGTGCGGGCGCGATCCGCGCGGCAACCACTGCACCGTGACGCCCGAACGCGTGGACGTGCCGTGCATATCCTCGACGGCGGGTACTTCAATGAAGGCGTTGCCTTGGACGCCCGGCGGCAAGGATTCCAGGATGGAGCAGATGGCGGGAGCTGCGGTTTCGTCGCCTGCTAAGAGGATGCGTTGAGCGGATCCGGGACGGAATTCGATGCCGCCGTAGCTCGCATCCGTAAGGTGCCGGTTGGGCCCCATGAGCAGCAGCGAATCGCCCACAGTCGCTTCGGCCGCCCAGACGGATGCAGGCCCGCCGACCAGTTCGCCGTTTTCGCGGTGAACGTGCAGGACAAAATCGAGGTCCAGTTCGGCGTGCTGCGAGACGTTCTTCGGATGCCCCGCGGGACGCTGCGCGCGCACCGTGTACGTACGCATGTAGCCGCGCTCTTGCTCCGGCATGGACAGCCACGTTTTGTACCACGTGCTGTTTGCGGAAGCCGTGATGGTTCCGCCGGGCCGCAGATCCGCGAAGAGCCCTAGCATGTGTTGGTACGTTTCGGCGTCGCGAGCTGCAGGAATCAGCGCCTTGATGCGCAAGTCCAGAGGATCCGAATTGGTGCCGAAATGCTCCAAGTCATCTCCGGAAACGGTGATGCGCCGGAAGCTTGGCCCCAGATCCTGCACGGCCACCACGTCAAGATCAAACACCATGGTGGGTGCGACGTCAAGGGTGGGCTGGCGTGGTTCGGTGTCGGTCTCTGTGAGAGAGGACGACGACGCAGCGTGCGTCCCAGCCTTCACCGCGGCTTCCGCCGGGGTTGAGGTGGCGGGGGAGACGGCGGCGGACGTGGTTGCGCTTGCGTCGGTGGTTAACTCGGCGGCGCTCGCAGCGACTGGGTTACTCGCAGCGACCGAGTTACTCGCAGTACGCAGGATGCGATTGCGGCCGATGGGCAGCACGAGTGGGGTGCCGGCCACGGGATCCGGAATCACGCGAGATGGCAAGCCGAAAACCTCTTGAACGAGCTCCGAAGTGACGATGTCCGCGGGGCGACCCTGCGCCACGATCTGCCCGTTCTTGAGGGCTACGAGGTGGTCCGCGTAGCGGGCCGCCAGGTTCAGGTCGTGCAACACAATCGCTACGGTGGTGCCGCGGCGGCGGTTCAAATCTGCCACCACGTCCAGGACCTCAAGCTGGTGCGCAATATCGAGGAAGGTCGTGGGCTCATCGAGGAGCAAGAGGTCCGTCTCTTGAGCCAGCACCATGGCGATCCACACGCGCTGTCGCTGCCCGCCGGAGAGCTCATCCACGGAGCGGTCAGCGAGGTCTTCGCAGTTTGTGACGGCTAGTGCGTGGTTCACGGCGCGGTCATCGTCCGCGGTCCAACGGCGGAACCAGCCCTGGTGCGGGTAGCGGCCGCGGCCCACGAGCTCGCGAACGGTAATGCCGTCCGGTGCCAGTGGGGATTGTGGCAAGAGGCCCAGCTTCTGGGCGACGTCCTTGGACGAGAGGCGGTGGATGTCCTCGCCGTCGAGCAGCACGGTGCCCGACTTCGGCGCCAACAATCGGGACAATCCGCGCAAGAGTGTGGACTTTCCGCAGCCGTTGGCGCCCACAATCATGGTGACTTCGCCCGTGGGAAGCTCGAGGCTGAGGTTGTTGACCACCAAGCGGGAGTCGTAGGACAAGGACAGTTCTTGGGCTGAAAGTGTGGTCACGTCAGCCTCCTATTCCACGTTGATTGCTGCGTGCCAGCAGCCAGAGCAAGAAGGGTGCGCCGAGGGCGCCGGTCACTACGCCCACGGGAAGTTGCGTGTCCCCGAAAGCGTTGGAGGCCACGAACTCGGCGAGCAGCACCAAGGCGCCGCCGGTCAGGGCCGAAAGAATCAAACTGGAGGCGCCACGGTTCATGAGCCGAGCAAGAGGCCCGGCGAGGAAGGCCACAAACGCGATCGGCCCGGTGATGGCCGTTGCCACCGAGCTGAGGCACACGGCCACCACCACGATGCCGAGGCGCACCCGCGAAACGTTCACGCCTAGCCCAGCTGCGACGTCGTCCCCTAATTCCAGAATTTTCAGCTTCCCCGCAGCCAGTGCCGCTAGCGGAACCAGCACCACGAGTGCCACCAGGAGCAAGAGCGCGCGGTCCCACGTGCTGGAGTTGAGGGAGCCGATCATCCAGCGCAGCGCGTCGTCGACCGTGCGGACGTCCGCACGCGTGAGCAGGTAGCTAATGATGGCTTGCAGCATGGCCGCGAAGGCGATGCCCATGAGGATGAGTCGGCTGCCGGTTTGGTGGCCGGAATTTGCCATGAAGTAGATGAGCAAGGCAATCGCGAGGCCGCCCGCCAGCGCCGCGCCTGCGAGGGCCCACCCCTGCAGACCGAACCACAGCATGCCCGCGACCGCCGCAGCGCTCGCGCCGTAACCGATGCCGATCACGTCCGGGCTGGCCAGCGGATTGCGCAGCAGATTCTGGAACATGGTGCCGGACATGCCGAACGCGGCGCCCGCAAGGATCGCGATGATCGCGGCCGGGAGCCGGTCCTCCATGACAATGAACGTGGCGCCGGGGATGGTTTCGCCGCCCAGAATCCGCCAAAAGTCCACGAAGGATACTTGGAAGCTGCCCAGGAGCACCTTGGCAAAAAATAGCAGTACGACGACGCCGCTCAGCACCGCGGCTACCCTTGCGGTGCGCGGGCCACGGGTTTTTGATACACCGGTTTTTGATCCACTGGTGCTGACTTTTGCGGGAACCTTGGTGGTGATCACAGCCCCACCTTCTTGCGGGAGCGAATCAGCCAGATAAAGACCGGCGCGCCAATCAGGGCAGTCATGACGCCCACTTGGACCTCGGACGGCGGAAGAATCACGCGGCCCACCACGTCAGCGCCCAGCAGCAGAACCGGTCCGGCGAGCATGCTGAGCGGGAGGATGCGGTGGTAGCTGGAGCCCACGAGGAGCCGGATGGCGTGCGGAATGACCAGGCCAACGAAGGCGATCGGTCCGGCGAGGGCTACCGCTGCGCCGCACAACAACACCACGCCTACCCCTGCGATGATGCGGGCACGGTTCACGTTGATGCCGAGTCCGCGGGCTGCGTCGTCGCCGAGGGAGAGTGCGTTGAGGCTGCGGCCGGAGAACAACACGATCACCGCGCCGAGCGCTAAGTAGGGTGCCACTTGGGCGATCTCGTCCAGCGTGCGAGCGCCTAGGGTGCCCACGTGCCAGAAACGGAAGTTATCCAGCGCTTCCTGGCTGAGCATGAGTACGGCGTTCATGATGCTGGAGAATCCCGCTGCGAAGGCCGCGCCCGCTAGCGCGAGCTTGATGGGAGTGGCTCCTTCGCGGCCAATACTTGCCACCGCGTACACCAAGAACGCGGCGATCGCGGCGCCGGCGAAAGCGAACCACATGAACACATTGATGGTGGCTGCGCCGAAAACATAAATACCCGCCACCACGGCCAACGCCGCTCCCGCGTTCACGCCCAACACCCCCGGGTCAGCGAGTGGGTTTCGTGCGATGCCCTGCATTCCGGCGCCGGCCATACCCAACGCGGCACCCACCAATAATCCTGTAATGGTGCGAGGAATGCGCGCCAGAACCACCGCATGATCACCATTGCCGGGATCCGCGGAGGTGAGGGCCTCGAGGACGGTAGGCAGCGTCGTCGTACGCGCCCCTACAGTGAGCGATAACGCGAGGGCGGCAACCAACGCGAGAAGCAACGCGACTCCGATCAGACCGGAGCGCGCTGCTTTTCGAGTGGCCGCTGAACCGCCCGCAGGCGGGGTGGCGGTGAGGGTGGAAGGCAAGGGACTACTTTGCAGCCTTTGCGGCTTCAGCGCCCTTGACGATGTTTGGAACCACCTGATCCAGTGCCCACGGCAAGCTCAGCGGGCTCGAAGCGGACACCGCGAGGGTGAGCGCCTGGCTGCTCTCGGCAACAAGGCCGCCGGTCTTCGCGGCAGGGATCTGGCCCAGCAGGGAGTCGTTCTTAACGTCATCTACCGTGGTGCCCTCTGGAAGCCACGTGAAGAACACGTCTGCGGCCAGCTCATCCGCGCGCTCTGCAGACCAGTTGAAGTAGAAGGCGTCAGCCTCCTTGTTAGCTTCGACGATCGGCGATTCCGTCATGCCCAACGACGACAGGAAACGGGAGCGGTTATCGCCAGACGTGTAGATGTTGATGCCGCCGGTAGCTGGCTCCAAGTTGCCCGCGATGTACGTGGATTCCTTCAGGACCGGGTTGGCTTCGCCGGCGTCCGTCAGCTGCTTTTCAACCGTCTCGATGAGGGCCTTGGCTTCGCTTTCCTTGCCAAGGGCCTGACCGATTGCGAGCGTGGAATCCTGCCATGGAGCGGTGTAGGCCGCGGCAACCGGGCCAATAACCTTCGCGATCCTAGAGAGCTTGGTGTATTCCTCTTGGGTCAGTCCGGAGTAGGCGGCCACAATGAGGTCCGGCTGGAGCTTCGCGATTTCGTCGAAGTTGATGCCGTCTGCCTCGTCATACTGAACGGGCGCATTGTCAGAGCCGATCTCGGCGCCCAGCTCCTTGAGCTTGGCGTCCTTCCAATCCGTGGAGTTGTTGGCGTTCTGGCCCCAGGCGTCCTTGGCCATGCCCGCAGGGACAACGCCCAGCGCCAGCACAACATCGGCGTTGACCCAGGAGACGGTGGCGATCTTGGCGGGCGCTGCGTCAATGACGGTTTCGCCATAGATGTGCTTGACAGTGACCGGGAAGGCGGCCGTGGTGGAGCTTCCGCTGGCGGAGCTCGAAGAAGTGCCGGTGGTGCTCGTGGCGCAGGCCGAGAGTCCGAGGGCGGCAGTAGTTGCAAAGGCCAGCAGCGCTGAGCGGCGGGTCAGTTCCATGAGGAGTCCTTGGTGACGAAGGGTCGAGGGGGATACACCGGAGTATTCGTCAGTTAGGTTAGCCTTAGTAACTGTGATTACGCAAAATTAAGCTTTCGTAATCTGTATTTATGATGTGAAAGGGCTGTGTTGAGAGGTCCACGAGGGTTTCTCAACACAGCCCTTTTCTACTCTTTGTCGTTGGATTCTTAGTTAGACGACGCCTTGTTGGGGAGCGAAAGAATCGCGCTTTCGCGCGTGGGCTCAGTCGTTGCCTTGTTCCATGGCATTGCCGAGAGCGCGCGACCCATGGCGCACGTGTTGGTAGCTGCGGAGAATGTCAATCCTGCGCCGATTGCACCAGCAACCATGCGAACCTTCGGGGAAACAAGTTTTCCACCCACCAGGCCGGCGACTACGAGGGAGCCTGCGGCCATGCGAACCTGGCGCTCGAGATCCCAGCGATCCTTGCCGCGAACAACGTCGCCGCCGCTCTTTTCGAACGCTGGTGCGCCGCCGGTCAGGACATAGGCGCCGTCGATTCCCACCTTTGCAAGGCGCTGGCGTGCCTGCTCGGCGCGAGTGCCGGACTGGCAGACCAGAACTACGCGAGAGCCCAAGCGATCAGCTAGCTCCTCCGTGTGCTCAGACAGCAGTGGAAGTGGAACGTTGTAGGAACCACGGATGTGGAGCGATTCAAATTCTGCGGCGGAGCGGACGTCAATGATGACGAGGTCTTCGTGCTGAGTGATCCACTCGCGCAACGTCTCAGGGGATAGTGCTGTAATGCCGCCGCTGGCAGTTGAAGTAGTCACGAAATGCCTCTCGAGGGGGATTGAGTACCCGCAGAGTATTGCAGTTGCCTCTCCGTCTGGTCAAAATACCCAAGGGGGTATATTTCCTCGGATGACTATTATGGAATGGCCGGAGAAGGTTGAAAGACCGTTCAATGGGCGGATTCCCGCTTGTAGTAGACGCATTACGAATTTGTTGAACAATTTTCTCGACAGATTGTTGAACAACATGTACCGTTTCTTTCATTACTTCTTGTGACACCAGTCACCCGCACCCCTTGGATGGAAAAATGGCTGATGCAGTAAAGGTCTCGAATTCGAGTACCGGCTCTCACCGCACAGCGCTTCTAGGCGCTATGTTCCTGATGGCAACCAGTGCCATCGGACCGGGATTCATTACGCAAACCACCGTTTTCACGGTGCAGCTCGGCGCAGCCTTCGCTTTCGCGATTCTTGCCTCGATTCTCGTTGACATCGCAGTTCAGCTCAACGTCTGGCGCGTCATCGGCATTACCGGCCTTCGCGCTCAGGAAATCGGCAACAAGGTTCTTCCGGGAATCGGCTGGGTCCTCGCGGCTCTCGTGTTCATCGGCGGCTTGGTCTTCAACATCGGCAACATCGCCGGAACCGGTCTTGGCCTCAACGCCATGATGGGTCTGGAGCCGAAGATCGGTGGCGCAATCTCAGCAGTTATCGCCATCTTGATCTTCTTGTCCAAGCGCGCAGGCATGGCGCTGGACCGAATTGTGGTGCTCTTGGGCGCCATCATGATTCTTCTGATGTTGTACGTGGCGATCGTTGCTGCACCTCCTGTGGGCGAAGCGCTCAAGAACATGATCTTCCCTGAGGAAGTGAACTTCTTGGTGATCACCACCTTGATCGGCGGCACCGTGGGGGGCTACATCACCTACGCTGGCGCTCACCGCATGATCGATTCCGGAGTGAAGGGTGAAGCGGCCGTCAAGGACATCACCAACACCTCGATCCTCAGCATCCTCATCACGGGCCTCATGCGCGTGCTCTTGTTCCTTGCGATCTTCGGTGTGGTTGCCGGCGGCGTTACGCTGACCTCCAACAACATGGCTGCTGAAGCCTTCGGTCAGGCGGCCGGTGAAATCGGAACGCGCATGTTCGGTGTGGTCTTGTGGGCAGCCGCTTTGACCTCGGTCATTGGTGCCGCGTACACGTCCATCTCCTTCGTGACGAGCCACAACACCTCGGAGCGTAAGCGCAACCTGCTCACGGTCATCTTCATCGCCTTCTGTGCCGTTGTGTACTTGTTCTTGGGTCAGGCTCCGCAGGTTCTGCTGATCTTCGCAGGTGCCTTCAACGGTTTGATCCTGCCCGTAGGCTTCGGCGTCTTGCTCTACGCGGCCTGGCGTCGTCGTGATCTTCTCAACGGCTACAAGTACCCCGCATGGCTTCTGATCATCGGTGTACTGGCCTGGTTGCTCACGGTGTTCCTTGCATGGAACTCCCTCGCGGGCATCGGCGCACTCTTCAAGTGAGCCTCAGCAACATGACGGAGGACCTCTCGGGCATCTCCCCGCAACGCGCGCGGGAGTTGTTCCGGGAGGGCCTCGTCCGTCCTACTGCCGGAATTTCGCGAGGTTTTGCGCAAGCTAACCTCATGATCGTTCCCAAGGAACTGGCCTTTGACGTGCTGCTCTTCGCGCAGCGCAACCCTAAGCCGTGCCCCATTCTGGGCGTTTTGGACGCGGGCGAAACTTCTGGCCCGCTACTCGCGGGAGGGGACATCCGCACGGATGTCCCGCAATATGTGGTCTATGAAAACGGGGTTCCCGTCGCTCGGCCCACGGACATCACCGAGTACTGGCGAGATGATCTGGTCACCTTCATCATTGGATGTTCGTTCACTTTTGAGAACGCACTCCTTGAAGCGGACCTCCCCGTGGCGCACATCAGCCAAGGCGTGAACGTGCCCATGTACCAAACCAACGTGCGCTGCGATCCCGCCGGGAAAATCAGCGGACCCCTGGTGGTCTCAATGCGTCCCATGCCCGCGAACCAGGTGGCGGACGCCGTTCGGATCACCTCCCGCTACCCGGCCGTCCATGGTGCACCCGTGCACATCGGCAACCCGGAAGAGCTGGGAATCAAGGACATCAACCGCCCAGACTTCGGCGACGCCGTAGAGATTCCTGACGGCCACCTTCCAGTGTTTTGGGCCTGCGGAGTCACTCCTCAAGCGGCCATCATGGAGTCCAAGCCTGCGCTGGCGATCGGCCATGCGCCCGGTCACATGCTCATCACGGATGCCAAGGATTCGCAATACCTGGTGCCGTAACCGGTAATCCTTATCGGCGATTGGCGATAAATCAGTGCTGGCTGAAACTTCGTTGACTTAGCTCGGAGGAACACCAGTTACGCAAGATGAACGTTGCAAAGTTCTATTCGTCATCTTGGAAAGCTAGCCTTGGCGTTGAAAGTGATGGCACCCGAGAGCTGGGAGATGACCGATGCCCCGAGTGAGAACAACGCCAGAAGATCTCGCGGAGCGCATTGCTCGAGAGAGTGAGTTTCCGACTCTCGAGCAAGTCAACTCCCATGGGTTCAATTTCTACCCAGGACACTGGCTGAGCAAGTGGGACGACACACAAATGCCCGCTGTCCCATCCATCCTCAGTGAGGAGGGCAGGGACGATCGAGGCCGAAAGCACCTTACGCGCCACGACCTCTTCCAATTGGGCACCGCAGTAAAGACAGAAGAAGACGCTGTTAACTTTTACGTAGCAGTCTGCTCGTGGGGATGCGGCACCAAAGCGAGGGATATCTACCGCCGTGTTCGAACGCTTCCGGAACCAGAATTTGGAAGAAAACTGCTGGCCGGCATCCTCTTAGCAGGGGACCCGAGTGTTTCATCAGCGGTCGCATACGAAAGTTTCTACTCGAATGCGAAGAACCGGATCTTAGGACTAGGTCCGGCTTTCTTCACCAAGGTGCTGTATTTTGCCAGTAATCCGGGTAACGATCGCCAGCTCCGTCACCTTATTTTGGACCGGAAAGTAGCTGCAACCACTAACTGGCCCCCGAGATCCCGGTGGACTCCGGCGGAATACAGTGACTACATCACGCTGGTCAACGAGACCGTTGAAAAGGTTCCTAACATTGAACGTGCTGACTGCGTCGAGAAGTATCTCTTTTCCCCGAAACCGTAGGCACTCGTAGGACGCCCAGAAGTGAGAGGCCCTCGCGCGTAGGCCGTCTTATCTACGAAGCTGCGTCCGAGACCACTAGCAAAGGTGTCAGTGGCATGAGTGATCGCCAGCGTTCAGGCAGCGCCGCGTAGTTATCAAGCACCAGGGTCACCATATCTTCGCCTGAGATAAGTCGTAGCCCGGGACGTTGGCGCTCGAGCCCCAACGCATCACGGCTGTATGCGCCGAGCGTCATGAAGACTACGAGTTCCCCAGTGCCCTGAGTTCCGATGAGTTGCTGCACTTCTGGCGCGCCAATGGTTGCGGTCTTGTGCTTGCACTGAACTTTGATGAGTGGCGGTTCGACACCTAGCGGGTCCTTGTGGGCGATGACGTCTACGCCCCCGTCTTGAGAGTATGACGTGACGCGTGCTTGATACCCCAAAGCGCGGAGAAGATCCGCAGAGAACTCTTCAAACTGCCGATGGGTGATTCGTTCCTGTAAGACTTCTAAAACGAAGTCTCGCGTATGCCGCTCGATTCGCGATGCGCGTGGTTCATCAGGAGCGTCGTCATCGGAAACGTAGGTGGACGCAGCTCGTTCTACGACTGCAGAAACCTTTTCGACGTCCTGAGTCCGAGCGTTGAGTGCCGCAAGGAACTCGTGAGAATGCTTTCGGACCCTGAACAGCGTGATAGCAGATCCAATTTCATACAGCGCCGGTTGGGTAAAGACCGTCCGAGACAACCCGATCTTCTTCCATTCGACTCTGCGCCTATGACGATGACTCTGTTCGTTGGCCGCGTACTCGTACTCACCTCGGACTATGCCGATGTTGATCGTGCTGTCTGCCTTGTAGGGCGCAATGACGACGTCGCCTATTTGGATTTCATCCCGAAATCGCAAGAGAATTCCGGCCCAAACAGGGATTGCTTTGTGCGAGTCCTCGGGGGTGCGGCGTGCCAGTTCGTCTTTGAGTTCCTCACGTCCGCCGGGAATCTTGGAAAGATCACCCATGTTGTCCCAGCTGAGGCTGACAAAACTGCCTTCGATGAGCTCCGTGCTAAGCGTGTCATTGTGGATTCCCCAAACTTGCATGAACTCTGCTTCCCTAGAAATTGCGCGCCGTTGCTCGCCTCATCATACGGCGAGAAAACAGTGGTCGAAGGCGGAATACGCTACCTGACTACTAGGAAGACCCTACTCGGCCGCGACGTGCTCCAGCAGCACCGCTTCAGCGTCCACGAGGTACTCGCGAAGGCTCGCGGCAGCCTCTTCGCGCTTGCCGTCCACGATGTCCTGGACCAGGGCGGCGTTGCGCTCCACGAACTGGGCGTGGAAGTCGGGGGTTTCGGCCATTGCGTGGAACACCAAGCGCATTTGGGCGAGGACTTGCTCCATCACGGTGTCTAGCGTGGGGGAGCCGCACATCGCAACAAGCTCTTGGTGGAGCCGCTGGTTGGCGGTGGCCATGGAACCCGAGGCTCCGGCGTCGCGCGCGGTTCGGGCTGACGCAATGATCTCGTGCAGATGTTTGATCTGGGCAGGCGTGGGCGAGGCCCACAGAATGGCGGCCGGTTCCAGCATGCGACGCACTCGGTAAATCTCGCGAATATCCTCCACGCTGGGCCGCGCGACGAACACGCCGCGGTTGGGGATTCGCGTGATGATGGATTCGTTGGACAGGATCGCGAACGCTTCCCGCAGCGTATTGCGGGACACCCCGAGGGCTTCTGAGAGCGCTTGCTCGGACAGCTTGCTGCCCGGCGTCAGCTTCCCCTCGGAGATCCTTTTACGCAGCACGGAAACAATCCACGCGCTCGTGTGCGCGTGCTCGGCGGATCCTTTCGCAATTGATCCCAGTACGTTCGCGGCAACCATGACCTCTAATTTACCGGGTGATGAAACACGCCCGTTACCTTCAGGAAATAGTGACGAGGACTTCTCCGCGAACTACACCGTTACCCGGCTTCACTTGGGCCCTTTTTAGGGTGCCAGCCCGGTGCGCAACCACCGTGGTTTCCATCTTCATGGCCTCAAGCACCACGATCGGCTCGCCGGCCGCAACGGTGGCGCCATCCTCAGCCACCCACTTCACGAGGTTGCCGTTCATCGGGGAGCGCAGATCCGCAGGGTTCGCTGGGGCGGAAGCTGCGGCGTCGTCCTTGGAAGAGGAGGGAGCGCCGGAACCGCCACCGGACAAGATCGCCCGAATCAAGTTGGACGGGAGCCCTAGCTGAACGACCTTGCCGTCGAGCTCAATGGTGAGGGTCTCGCGCGAGGAGTCCGGCGTTGCCTTCGTGAGGTACTCGGAGGCGGCGAGCTCCACGGCGAAGTCGTTCTCGATCCACGTGGTGTGAACGCGCAGTTCGTTCGGATCCGTGAAATCAGCCGAACGCACTACGGCCTGGTGGAACGGGATGACGGTGGGCAGGCCCTTGATGGCGAGCTCGTCGAGGGCTTTGCGCGCCCGGACCAGCGCTTGCTGGCGGTCCGCACCGTGAACAATGAGCTTGGCGAGCAGCGAATCGTAGAACTCGGGCACCACGGAACCGGTCCGGACGCCGGTATCCACGCGGATTCCTGCGCCCGTGGGGGCCGCGAATTCGGTGACTTCGCCGGGGCCGGGAAGGAAGCCGGCGGCGGGATCTTCGGCGTTGAGTCGGAACTCGAACGCGTGACCGCGCGGAGTGGGATCCTCGGTGATGGAGAGCGGCAGACCGGCCGCGATGCGGAACTGCTCCTGCACCAGGTCGATTCCGGCGGTTTCTTCCGTGACGGGGTGCTCCACCTGCAAGCGGGTGTTGACTTCGAGGAAGCTGATCACGCCGTCTGGGGCGACGAGGTATTCCACGGTGCCAGCGCCGGTGTAGCCGGCCTCGCGGCAGATCGCCTTCGCGGATTCGTGGATGCGGGTGCGCTGCTCATCCGTGAGGAACGGCGCGGGGGCTTCCTCGACGAGCTTCTGGTTGCGGCGCTGGAGGGAGCAGTCGCGGGTTCCCACTACGACGACGTTGCCATGCGTATCGGCGATAACTTGCGCTTCGACGTGGCGCGGCTTGTCCAAAAAGCGTTCCACGAAGCACTCGCCGCGACCGAACGCGGCCGTCGCCTCGCGAACAGCGGAGTGGTAGGCGTCTTCAACCTCGTCCAGGGAGCGGGCGATCTTCATGCCGCGACCGCCACCGCCGAACGCCGCCTTGATGGCAACCGGAAGACCAAATTCCTCGGCGAACGCGCGGACCTCTTCACCCGTGGTGACGGGGCCGTCCGTGCCTGGAACCAGCGGGGCGCCGGCCGTGACGGCGACGTCGCGAGCGGTGACCTTGTTGCCCAGCAAGCGGATGGCCTCCGGGGTGGGGCCAATCCAGGTGATGCCTGCGTCGATGACGGCCTGCGCGAAGTCCGCGTTCTCGCTCAAGAAGCCGTAGCCGGGGTGGATCGCATCCGCGCCGGAGTCCTTCGCAGCCTTCAAAATCTTGTCGATGACCAAGTAGGAATCGGTGGACGCTTGCCCGGCGAGCGGGAACGCCTCATCCGCGAGCTTCACGTGCAGAGCGTCCGCATCCGCGTCCGAATACACCGCCACCGAGGTCAGGCCAGCATCCGCGCACGCGCGCGCCACTCGAACTGCGATCTCGCCGCGATTAGCAATGAGCACCTTTTTCATGCGGATGGTCCTTTGAGTGAAGGGGTGGAGGGTGATGTGGTTGAGGGTGAAAGAGGGGTCAACGAATCCGGGTCAACGGGCGTGAACTTCACGCGAGCGCCCGGCGGAAGCTGAGCGGCTAGTGCAAGATCCGATTCGATCACCACACCTGCCACCGGATAACCGCCGGTGACCGGATGATCGGCCAAAAACAGCACGGGAAGCCCAGAAGGTGGGATCTGCAAAGAGCCGGGGACGGCGCCTTCGCTTGCGAGTTCGCCGTCCTTCGCTCGCGTCATGGGGCGGGAGCCGTCGCTGAGCTCAAATCGCACGCCGATTCGGTTCGATTGGCTGGTCGCGAGCCACTCTTGCTCCGTGAGCGCCGCAATTCCGGCCGCATCAAACCAGTCGTCGCGCGGGCCTAGCGTGATGCGCAGCTCGGTCAGTTTCCCGGCTTGGGGAAGATCCGCGATGGCCGGTTCCGCTTGACCTACTACTGCCTGTACGACGCCGCCTGCTCGCGCCGGGCTTCCCACGTTGAGGACATGTCCGGTTGCGAGAGGCGACGGGCCGATCCCGGACATTGAGTCGGTGGCGCGGCTGTTCAAGAACTTTGGCGCATCGAAACCACCGCGGACACCCACGTAGGTGCGCAATCCGGCTCGAGGGGCGCCCAAGCGTAGGGTCTCGCCGTCGTGAAGCTTGAACGCCGAGCGCATAGGGGCCGTGCGCTGCTGGACGTGGAACTGTGGGCCAGTGTCGATGTCCTCGTCGGACTCTTCAAGTTCTTTGGGTTCCGATGGTTGTTCGGGCTCTGCTGGCTGCTCGATTTCCGTGACTCGTTCGATCTCGATAGAGACTTCTGCGCCCGTGACGGCCAGGATGAGTTCGCCGAGCGCTCGCAGTTCCAGCTCGCCGAGGACGTTTTCGATCACCGCCGCATTCGAATCGTTGCCGAGAATGCGATTGGCTTGGCGGACGGACGTCTTATCCGCAGCGCCAGAGGCGGAAACGCCAAGATCGCCGAGGCCGGGACGGCCCAAGTCCTGAATGAGCGACTGCAATCCCGGATGGATCACTTCGAGGGACGCCGGGCTCTCGCCGGAACCGCCACCTGAACCGTCCGGGGTGTTCTCAGCTGAAACACCATTGATCTCGATGAGCTCGCGGACCGCTTCATAAACCACGGTGTCGCCGGGCCGGACCAGGGCCGGCTTGTCTCGGTCCAAGTCCCACATCTGTGCGCTGGTGCGTCCAATCAGCTGCCAACCACCGGGGGACTGGCGCGGGTAGACCGCCGAGAAGTTTCCGGCCAGCGCAACGGATCCCGCGGGAACCGCGGTCCTTGGCGTCTCACGACGAGGAACCACCAGCGGATCGCTGTCCGAAACAAGGTAAGTGAAACCCGGTGCAAAGCCGCCGAAAGCGCCTCGCCACTGGGTCTGCGTGTGAGCTGCGATAACTCCCTCAACGCTCATGTTCGTCAAATTGGCAACGGCCGCGAGATCCTCGCCGTCGTACAGCACAGGAATGCGGATGGTGTCCCCGGAAACGGAAGCTGCGTCGTCGTAATCCAAAGAAGCGACCGCCTGCGCACCGGAAACCGCGTACTTACGGGAATCAAACGCCACCATCACGGTGCGACCGGCCGCGAGCAGCTCGCGCTGACCCGGCAACGGATGCGCCGCGAGGTGAGCGTGAAGGTTCACCACCTCGGTGAGGTCCGCGCATTCGATCAAGAACGCGCGCGTACCGGTCCAGCAGATAGAACGCTGAGCTTCTACTGACGGGGGAGTGCTCACGCGAAGGCCTTGATGGTGACGCCAGCGTCTTCCAGAGCGGTGCGGACCTGGCGGGCCATTTCGACCGCTCCGGCGGTGTCGCCGTGGACACAAATGCTTTCGGCGGGCATATCGATCTCAGAGCCGTCGATCGCAATGATCTTTCCCGTGGTGGCCAAGCGGACCATGTTGCGGGCCACTTCCGTGGAATCGTGCAGGACGGCGCCGGGTTCACGGCGGCTCACGAGCGTACCTTCAGGGGTGTAAGCGCGGTCCGCGAAAGCTTCGGCGACGGCGCGAAGGCCAGCCTGTTCAGCTTTCGCGAGAGCCACCGATCCAGGAAGAAGGAGTAGCGGGAGTTCCAGTCCGGAAGCCTTGACGGCGTCAACCACAGCCTGTGCGTGGGCCTCATGGTGAACGATCGTGTTGTAGAGCGCGCCGTGCGGCTTGACGTACTTGATGGTGCCGCCGACCGCGCGCGCCATGGCTTCTAGGGCGCCGATTTGGTACAGCACGTCATCGGCGAGCTCTTGCGGGGAGCAATCCAAGAACCGACGGCCAAAGCCCGCGAGATCGCGATAAGCTACGTGAGCACCGATGGTGATGTTCTTCGCGACGGCGTCCTTGCAAGTCTGCTTGATGGTGGACGGGTCTCCCGCGTGGAAACCACAGGCCACGTTGGCGCTTGAGACGGACTCGAAGATGGCAGCGTCATCTCCCATGGTCCAGTTGCCGAAAGATTCTCCAACATCGCTGTTGAGGTCAATAGTGCTCATGGTGATCTCCGTCTCAAGAAGTGTTCCACTAAGAATGCACCATTGCGGGCGATTGTTCAACAATTTATTTCTAAGACTTTTGTGACATGTTCTCTCTCACGCGCGAAGCGCATACCGGGCGCCGTCGGAACTGCGGTCCAAAAACCCGGAATCAACTCCATCGCGCCTCACCAGAGCAACATCTTCAACAAACATCGCGAGGCCGGCGTTGAGCTCGGGCTCGGTGAGGAATTTTCGAGGTTTAACTCGTTGGAAAACCGTCCGAATAATGAGTTGGGACTGCGTAATCCGTTCCGGTTCCTTAGCGGGAAGTTGGTCCAGGCGGCCCACACGAAGAATGAGATCCTCGCTGAGAAGGTTCTTGAGCTGAGTGGAAGTCTCTCGCAACAGTGGTTCATTGATGATGCCGCGGGCGAGCCAGTCGTACTGTGCGCGCTTTGAACGGGAGCTGTCGGCGGTGTCTTCTGCGGTGTTCTGGGCCGTGTTCTCGGTAGGGTCTCGGTGCGGATCCAGACGCGGTTCTTCCCGCGCTTCCATGATGTCCCGGAGCAACGGTCTCCGGAGCGTAGAACTTGCAAGAGCAGCAACGATCATGCGCGCTCGCTTCAGTGCCTCAGCATCCTGATTCGGTAGGGGAGAGCTCATGGGGACTATCTTGCCTCATGCGAAAAATGGGGCCGCGCTGGGAGGTGAGCTGCGTCGTCGTACTGAACTGGTCCCGAATAAGTGACGCCAACAAGCTCCGCCGATATTCTCATTGCATGACTACTGAAAAGCAGCAATTGAAACTTGAGCGCGTGCTGAAGGCGCCCCGCGCCACCGTCTGGTCCGCGTGGACCGAAGTGCCCGTTTTGGTGCAGTGGTTTGCGCCCGACGGCTGGACCGTCCGCGAGTCCGACGCCGTCATTGACGCCCGCGTAGGCGGCCGCGAGCACTTCGTGATGCACTCAATCGAGAACCCAGACATGCAGTCGCCGGTGGACGCCGTTTTCGTTGAAGTTCGCGAACCAGAACTATTGGTGGGACAGACCGAAGCCACCCCGCAGAACGGCGGAAACGTCATGGAACTGCGTGTGGAGCTGGAAGAAGTGGACGCCGAAACCACCCTCATGAAGGTCTCCCAAGGTCCCTACGACGCAGAGATTCTGCCGCTCGCCCAAGAAGGCTGGGGCAGCACGCTGCGCAAACTTGAGGCTTTGCTCGCGAAGTAAATCTCGCTACAACTCTCTGGATACGTGCTTGTTCTAGTGCCTCTAAAGAGCGCCTGACAGGCACGTATTTAGTTTTAGCGACGAGCTTCACAAGAGGTTTCGGGAATCAGACTCCCGGGTGGCGAGTTGAGTTCCCTTGATAGTTCAACCGGCTTCGGCCGGCTAACAGTTCAAGGAGAACAACATGGCAACTAACGTCCTAGCACTCGTAGGATCGCTTCGAAACGGATCCCACAACGCACAGCTCGCAGACGCTGCCGTAGCAACCGCTCCCGAAGGTGTAGAGGTTTCCGTCTTCAAGGGCCTCGAGAACATCCCGTTCTACAACGAAGACATCGACATTGAAGGCCAGGTTCCTGCCGCTGCCGCCGAATTGCGCGCCGCAGCTGCAGATGCAGACGCTTTGCTCTTTGTTTCCCCTGAGTACAACGGCACCACCCCTGCTGTCTTGAACAACGCCATCGACTGGCTCTCCCGCCCATTCGGCGCTTCCGCAGCATCCGGCATGCCAACCGCAGTCATCGGAACCGCTTACGGCCAGTTCGGTGGAGTGTGGGCACAGGATGAGGCCCGCAAGTCTGCTGGTATCGCCGGCGCCAACGTCTTGGAAGACGCCAAGCTTTCCATCCCTAACTCCGTGGGTCGCTTCGCTGAAACCCACCCGAAGGATGACGCCGAGGTAGTGGCACAGCTTCAGGACGTCCTGGGCAAGCTTCGCGCTGCTGCGGAAAGCAACTAATTTCGAGTTCTTCCTGGTTCTAGTGGTTTGAGAGCGTCGTTCCGTTCGCG
Organism: Neomicrococcus aestuarii; assembly: GCF_014201135.1. Lineage (NCBI taxonomy): Bacteria > Bacillati > Actinomycetota > Actinomycetes > Micrococcales > Micrococcaceae > Neomicrococcus > Neomicrococcus aestuarii. The sequence goes on from NZ_JACHDR010000001.1 coordinate 1,743,608, forward strand.
GGACGGCGCTCTTTCGCTTTCCCATTACCAAGAACGCGGCGGTGTTCGGAAGCGCCCGCTCACCACTAGGCTTGAGCTTGGAGACACGCATCACGGCCACCTCCGTAAAAATTTACTTGATCTTTCAACTAAATGATCGTAAGGTTGTACTCATGACCACCGAATCTTTGGCAACCACCAAGCAACCGCCAGTTCTTTTCTTGAGCCACGGCGCGCCGCCCCTTGCGGACGATGCACTGTGGACCAGCCAGCTCAACACGTGGTCGTCCACGTTTGAGAAGCCCAAAGACATCCTCATGATTTCCGCGCACTGGGAGAACGCCCCGGTGACGCTTTCTGCAACGCAGCGCCCTACCGAACTCGTTTACGACTTCTGGGGTTTCCCACAGCGCTACTACGACGTCCGCTACGACGCCCCTCAGGCTCCCGAGCTCGCTGACGAAGTCACCCGTTTGGTCGGGAGCCACGGTCACCACGTGGAGCGCGACGAAGAGCGCGGCCTGGACCACGGCGCCTACGTTCCGCTCAAGGAAATGTTCCCTGAAGCTGACGTGCCGGTAGTGCAGATGTCCATGCCAACCCTTGATCCACAGGGACTTTTTGAGCTCGGCAAGTCGCTGGCTCCGTTGCGCGATCGCGGCACGCTGATTGTGGGTTCGGGCTTCACCACCCACAACCTGCGCTGGTTCAACCCAGCCGGCGGCCCTGATAGCACGCCACCGTCTGCTTCGAGCGAGTTCGACCACTGGGCCGAAGAAGCCATGGCCCGCGGCGACGTGGACTCCATCCTTGACTTCTTGCACAAGGCTCCGGCTGCCCGCGAGGCACACCCTCGCTCCGAGCACTGGGCTCCGCTCTATGTCGCTTTGGGTGCCGCGTACACTTCCGGCGACATCAATGCGAAGACCGCGATCGACGGTTTCTGGTTCGGTCTCTCGAAGCGCTCCTGGACTCTTACCTAAAGAGGACACTGCAGTAGTTCTCTTCTAGTACGACGACGCCGCTCACTTCACGCTCCCTTCCGCGGACATGGTTCTTACTGAATCACCGCGGGTCCAAGGGTGGGCACCGGGGTGAGCGGCGTCGTCGTATTTTCATCCCTAAGAGCGATACGGAAACGTCAATACCACCGTGTAAAGTGACCTTTGCTCGCGGGAGATGCTGTGTATCTGATTGGGGAATTGCCACGCCATGCTGCTTAAGTTGTTAATCCAATATTCAAAGCCGTATGCGGCTTGGATCGTGGCAGTGGTGGTGCTGCAATTGCTCTCCACAATCGCTGCTTTGTACTTGCCATCGCTGAACGCCAGCATCATCGATGAAGGCGTCTCAAAGGGTGACACCGACTTCATCTGGCGCACCGGTGGCGTCATGTTGGCCGTTGCGTTCGCTCAGGTCATTACCGCAATTCTGGCGGTCTACTTCGGCGCCAAAACGTCCATGGCTGTGGGCCGGGACTTGCGTCGGGCGGTATTCCGCAACGTGTCAGCGTTCAGCGCGCGCGAAGTAAATTCTTTTGGAGCCGCAACGCTCATCACCCGTAACACCAACGACGTCCAGCAAGTACAAATGCTCTTGCTCATGGCCCTGAATTTCATGGTGTCCGCGCCGATCATGTGCGTGGGTGGCGTGATCATGGCGCTGCGCGAAGACATCGGATTGTCCTGGTTGGTGTGGGTGTCCGTGCCGCTGCTTGGCATTGTGGTAGGCATCCTCGTGGCGCTGCTCATGCCGATGTTCCGCACCATGCAGGATCGCTTGGACGGAATCAACGGTGTCCTGCGCGAGCAGATCACTGGTATCCGCGTCATCCGCGCCTTCACACGCGAGAAGTATGAGACCGAGCGTTTTGACGCGGCGAACCTGCGATTGACGGAAATCGGCGTGAAGGTCGGCCAGATCTTCGTGCTCATGTTCCCGCTCATCATGATGATCCTGCACCTGTCCACTGCGGCGGTGCTGTGGTTCGGCGGTCAGCGCGTGGACTCCGGCGAGATGCAAGTAGGCGCCCTGACGGCGTTCTTGCAATACCTCTTGCAGATCCTCATGGCCGTCATGATGGGAACGTTCATGGCCATGATGATTCCGCGTGCCGTGGTGTGTGCTGAGCGCATCGATGAAGTGCTCTCTACCCGTTCCACGCTCGAGGATCCCAAGGTGTCCGTCGCTGGTGTGGCAGCTCCGGTGGATGGCGCCCCGGCTGTCGAATTCAAGAACGTCAGCTTTGTGTACCCGGGCGCTGAGAAGCCAATTCTCAACAGTATTTCGTTTACAGCTCCGGTGGGCAAGACCACCGCGATCATCGGTTCCACGGGCGCCGGCAAGACCAGCTTGCTGAACCTGATTCCGCGGCTCTATGACCCGGATCAGGGCGAAGTCCTGCTCGATGGTCGGCCCACCAACACCTTGCCGCGCGAGGAAATCTCCCGCTTGGTATCCGCCGTTCCTCAGAAGCCGTTCTTGTTCTCCGGAACCGTGGCTACCAACCTGCGCTTCGGTGCTCAGGATGCCACCGACGACGAGCTGTGGGAAGCGCTGCGGATTGCTCAGGCGGAGGACTTTGTCCGCGAGAAGGGCGAAGGCCTGGACCTGAAGATCTCTCAGGGTGGCACCAACGTCTCCGGCGGTCAGCGTCAGCGTTTGTGCATCGCGCGCTCGCTGGCCTCGAAGCCGCGCGTCTACTTGTTCGATGACTCCTTCTCCGCTTTGGACGTGTCCACGGATGCGCGCTTGCGGGCAGCGCTCGAGGAACCTACCAAGGACGCGGCCGTGATCATCGTGGCGCAGCGCGTTTCCACCATCACCTCCGCAGATCAGATCCTGGTCATGGAAAACGGTGAAATTGTGGGCCGTGGAACGCACGAAGAACTCTTGGAATCCAATGAGACCTACCGCGAAATCGTGGAATCTCAGATCAGCGCGGAGGAGGTGGCCTAACTATGGCTAAGAAAACTACGGCTAAGAAGAATTCGAAAGCAGAAGCACCGGTCATCACCGACGAAGAGACTGAGCAATTCGGCGACGCCATCATGGATGACGGTTTCGGCGGCCAGCAAGGACTGCGCAAGGCCAAGAACTTCTGGCCTTCTGCGAAGCGCCTTGTAGGGCTGTTGTTGCCGTACAAGCTCTCCTTGTGGCTGGTCTTCGTGTTCGTGGCCATCTCCGTGGTGCTGAACGTGATTGCACCGCGCATCTTGGGTCAGGCCATGGACGTGATCTTTGGCGGCATGGTGGGCAAGGATATGCCTGCCGGTCTGACCAAGCAGCAAGTGGTAGACGGCGTCCGCGCGAGCGGAAACTCTGATCAGGCGGACATGCTTGCGGGCATGAAGTTCACGCCCGGCCAAGGCATTGATTTCGCCGAGCTGGGTCGCTTGATCATCATTGTGCTCACGCTCTACTTAGTGGCCGCGTTCATGATGTGGCTCAATGGCTACATCCTCAACGCCATCACCATGAAGGCCGTGCGGAACCTGCGCGCGGAGGTGGAAGCGAAGATCAACCGCTTGCCGCTGAACTACTTTGACACTCGCCAGCGCGGCGACGTACTCTCCCGCGTCACGAACGATGTGGACAACATTCAGCAAGCCCTCCAGCAGGCGCTATCCCAGCTGGTCAGCTCAATTCTGACCGTCCTGGGCATTGTGGTCATGATGTTCATCGTGTCCTGGCAGCTCGCGCTCATCGCCCTTATTGCGTTGCCGATCTCCGGTGTCGCCGCAGGTATCATCGGCAAGAACGCTCAGGGCAAGTTCGTGGAGCAGTGGAAGGCTACCGGTCACCTCAACGGGCAGATCGAAGAGTCCTTCTCCGGCCATGATCTGGTGAAGGTCTTCGGCCGCGAGAATGACATGCTGGAGCGCTTCGAAGAACGCAACCAGGGCCTCTACAAGTCGGCCTTCGGCGCCCAGTTTGTTTCCGGCATGATCTTCCCGATCATGACCTTCGTGACCTACTTGTCCTACGTGGGCATCGCCGTGGCGGGCGGCCTCCGTGTTGCGAGCGGTCAGATGACCTTGGGTGATGCCACCGCGTTCATTCAGTACTCGCGCGAGTTCACGCAGCCGCTGGGCCAGATTGCGGGCATGGCCAACATGCTACAGTCCGGTGTGGCTTCGGCGGAGCGCACGTTTGAGCTGCTGGACGCCGAGGAGCAGGAGCCGGAGACGGCGACCAGCCACCTTCCGGAGCGTACGGATGGTCACGTGGAGTTTGAGAACGTGTCCTTCTCCTACACGCAGGATCGCCCGCTCATCGAGAACCTGTCCCTCGAAGCTCGCCCGGGTCACACCGTGGCGATCGTAGGTCCGACGGGCGCCGGCAAGACCACGCTCGTGAACCTAGTGATGCGTTTCTACGAGTTGAACTCGGGCCGCATCACGCTGGACAACGTGGATATTCGCGATCTTTCCCGCGAAGAGCTGCGGTCAAAGACTGGCATGGTGCTTCAGGATGCGTGGCTCTTCGGGGGCACCATCATGGAGAACATCCGCTACGGCCGATTGGACGCCACGGATGAAGAAGTCATCGCGGCGGCTCAGGCCACTTACGTGGACCGCTTCGTGCGCCAGCTTCCAGAGGGTTACAACACCAAGATCGACGAAGACGGCACCAACGTTTCCGCGGGTGAGAAGCAGTTGCTGACGATCGCGCGCGCGTTCTTGGCCGATCCTTCGCTGCTCATCCTGGATGAGGCAACCTCGTCAGTGGATACCCGCACCGAGGTCCTGGTGCAGCACGCGATGGCTGCGCTCCGCACGGATCGCACGTCCTTCGTGATCGCGCACCGCCTCTCCACCATCCGCGATGCTGACGTCATCCTGGTGATGGAGAACGGACAGATCGTGGAGCAGGGCAACCACGAGGAGCTCCTCAAGCGCGAGGGTGCCTACTACCGCCTCTACATGTCGCAGTTCCGCGGGCCTTCCGCGGATATTGACGCTGAGGTCGCCGTGGGGGCGCCGGTTGCGAAGGAAACAGAGGAGCCTACCCAGCACGACGACGCAGCTTCCGTCCCAGCCGAGGCTCCCGCAGCCGCTGTGGTGGAGGAAGAAGGAACCACCTCTACCTACCGCGGTAAGCACGCTGCCGAAGACTGATCCCTCAAACGACTCATCACTCACACCATCATGAAACCCATCTCTTGGCCGGTCGCTGCCCCTACTGCAGAACAGTGGGGGCGCGTTCCCGTGCGCTTTTCCATGCCGCTCAGCATGGTTCCAACCTGGATGATCCTGATCGCATGTGCTGTGGGAACCTTCATCGCGGAGCGACCATGGGAAGCGCCCGAGGAACCGTTGTGGCAGGGCGGGCTCACGGTCTACACAGTGTTCGAGGGCGCCGCGTGGATGTCGATGATGAGTCTCGTTTTTGGGTGCTGGGCGTTTGCGCGGTTCGCGGTGCTCCTTGTCCCACTCGTCTTGACCGGCGTTGCCTACACGGCTTCCCACACGGGTGAAACTACTGCCGGGGTGTGGTGGGTTGGAGCGGCGTTGACCACCATCTGGTTGGTGGTGCACGTGGTGATGTCCGTGCGGCAATTGCACTACGTTGCGAAGCTAGCCAAGTCGGCAGCCACCACGGAGACCATGGCTATTGGTGCCACGCTGCAGACCAATATGGCGAAAGCCCAGCGGTACAGCATCAACTGGGCGTTCGGCCTGACGATCGCCGCAGTGCTCGCGTGGACTATTGTTCGTTGGGTTATGGGTTCGGAGCTCGGCAAGACCTCTCAAGAGTTGGACGACTTCCCCTGGTCTGCTTTATGGGCACTTCCGGCTTTGGCGCTGAGTGTCTTCGCGGTGGGACAGATCGCGAAGGTCGTTTGGCGGGGTATTTCCCGTGCGGTAGTGGGTAACTACGTGTGGCAAGTCCCGCCAAATACGTTGGGGCCGGTTATCGGCGATTTCTCCAGCGCGGGCTTTAATGACGAGCTGTCCATGCTGAAAAAGAGTCTGGCAGAAGTCACTCCCGGTTGCCTGTGCTGGACCGAGTCGCAGCGCGAAGATCACCGGTTCGATGACGATGAAGACTTCATGTTGAACCCTGACACCGACCTCATTCTCGCAACGGATTACTGTGTCCACCACGGAATCGATGCCGTGAACTCTTTGACCCCGCAGGACTTCAAGCGCCAGCTGGAAAAGGGCTGGCTCTGGAGCGAGCACACGCGCTTTCCGTTGCGCATTAAAGGTGCCGCTCAGACAGCCGTTTTGGTGGGCTTTGCGGGCCACGGTTTCACCGGGATGATCGCGGATCATCGCCGGGGTGCCGCCGACGTCCGCGAATGGGACACGGACCTCGCGTGGGAGCGTGAGTCGTCAGACGAAGACGTGTGGGGGCCTGAGGATTCGTTCTTGCCCCTCGGTGGCGAGGTGGATCGCATTGACCTGCACGACGACGGCTGGGCGGGTATCGCAGTTCGCTTCAAGCATGAGCGTGCTTGGTTCTTGGCAGATAAGCAGGAGTAGCCAGCTCACGGAGATAGGGTGGAACGGCGATAGGGTGGAAGAATGCACCAAAACCGCACGAATTCGTATGGGTCACAAGCGCAGTACATGCTTCCCCGTAGGCTCAAGCAGCCAGATTTCGGGCCCGGGAAGTTCGTGTGGGGAGACTTTGCAGCCGTAGCGCTCTACGCGTTGATCTTCGTTGTCGGCGGCGCCGCGTTGCTACTGCTCGTTCCGGGTTTCCGCGGGATGTTCCCGAGCGATAACCTGGCGATTTTCGGCGTGAACCTTGTGGTCTACGCGTTCATGTTCACCATCGCCATGCTCTTGGCCAGGCACGACCTGTGGAGTTCCTTCAAGACCTTCCAGTGGAACCCGTGGGCCAAGGTCATGCTCATTCCTGGCGGCTGGTTTGCCAGCCTCATGCTCACTGCCACGATCATCAGCACGCTCGGGGAACCCGTCAAGAGCGAGAACCAGCTAGCCATTGAGGGCCTCACCACCGAGGTCCCATTTCTGACCATGTTCGTGGTCACGGCCATCATGGGTCCACTGGTTGAAGAGTTCATCTTCCGCCACTTGCTGATCGGCAAGCTCAGCCGCTACATCAACAAGTGGGTCTGCGCGCTGATCTCGATCGCCCTGTTTGCCGGCATGCACTTCATCGGCAGCGGAACCTTCGAATGGGTCTCCGTCATCCCGTACCTCACGCTCGGCACGGTCATTACGCTCGCGTACATTCTTTCCGGAAAGTCCCTCGCGTACTCGTATGTGCTCCACTTCTTCAACAACGCGGTAGCGCTCATCATCTCCTATACGGTGCTACCGCTCATGGCGTCGTGACAGGCTCAGCTGACAGCGACTTCGATGGCCACCGGCACGGTTCCACAGACTACAAAAACCTGATCTTGGCGCTCTTCGCTGCGGGCGTCGCCACGTTCTCCCAGCTCTACAGCCTCCAAGGTGTCCTGCCCGAGCTCGCTCGCAACCTCCACATCGAGGATTCCCACGCTGCGCTCGCAGTCTCCGCGGCAACACTGGGTCTCGCGATCGCCGTGATCCCGTGGTCCATGGTGGCGGATCGCATTGGTCGTTTGAAGACCATGACGTACTCGATCATCGGGGCGGTCATCTTCGGCCTCGCCGTTCCGTGGTCGCCCACGTTCGAGTGGCTCTTGCTCCTTCGCCTCGGCGAAGGACTCGTTCTCGGCGGCATCCCCGCGGTGGCGCTCGTGTACTTGAGTGAAGAAGTCACGCGCACGCACGCGGCTATCGCCGCGGCCACTTACGTCTCCGGCACCACGATTGGCGGCCTGCTAGGACGACTCATCGCCGGCCCACTCAGCGAGTTCGTCAACTGGCGCATCGGCACCTTTGTAGTCAGTTGCCTCGCCGCGGTAGCAGCGCTGATCTTCATCAAGAAAGCCCCACAACCGCGCGGATTCCAGCACCCGCAACAGAGCGAACTCGAGAACGAAACCGCGCTCAAACGGATCACCGGAAAACTGACATGGGCCATCAGTCGGCCGGCTCTCCTGGCGATCTATGCGCAGGGTTTCTTGCTCATGGGCGGCTTCGTCGCCACCTACAACTACCTAGCGTTCCGGCTCGAGGCGCCACCCTTCTTTGTCCCGGCATCGCTCGCCTCTTTGATGTTCACCGCTTACCTCGCCGGCACGTGGAGTTCGCGCCAAGCCGGAAAATTCGTTCTCCCGTTGGGCCGACTCACGGTCCTGCTCGCCACGCTCGTCATAGCGCTCATAGGCCTTGCGATCACCTTGTTCGAGTCAATTCCGCTCATCATCATTGGCCTGCTGATCTACACGGCGGGCTTCTTCGGTGCTCACGCCGTGGCGTCAGGCTGGATCGGCCGCCTCGCGACTCATAATCGTGCGCAAGCCACCAGCCTCTACAACCTCTTCTACTACGTGGGTTCTAGTCTCTTCGGCTGGCTCATTGGCTACGCGTTCACCGCCGCAGGCTGGCCCTTGCTGGTGGCCTGCGTTGCCGGGCTCGTGGCACTTGCCGGGGCCATCGCCGTCGTACTTCTGAGAAATCAACCCGGATCCGCCCCGCAACCGCGAGAGGTACTTTCATGACGCAGCATCGCGGAATTGGCCGCAAAATTCTGGCCCTCGCGATCCCCGCGCTAGGCGCCCTCATCGCGGAACCGCTGTTTTTGATGGCGGACACTGCGATCGTCGGGCACCTCGGCGTTTCCGAGCTCGCCGGCGCGGGCCTTGGCACCGCGGTAGTCCACACCACGGTGGGGCTAATGATTTTCCTCGCGTACTCCACCACTCCGGCGGTCGCGCGGCACTTCGGCGCGCACCGCTTGCACCAGGCGTACGCTGCGGGCCGCGATGGCGTGTGGCTTGCGCTGATCGTCGGCGCGATTCTGGGGGTGGTGCTGTGGATTGCCGCGCCGTGGCTGGTTTCCTTGATGGGAGGGCACGACGACGTAGCTCGCTTTGCCATTGACTACATCCGTTGGTCGATGCCCGGGTTGCCCGCCATGCTTTTGGTCCTCGCAGCCACCGGCGTGCTCCGCGGACTGCAAGACACGAAGACGCCGCTGTACGTGGCCGCCGTGGGTTTCGGCACCAACATTGGGCTCAACGTCCTCTTCGTGTACGGGTTGGGGATGTCCGTGGCCGGATCCGCGCTCGGCACCTCCGTCACGCAATGGGGCATGGCGCTTGCTTACCTGTGGATGCTGATTCCGCGCGCGCAAGAGCACAGCGTAAATCTGGCGCCCACCTGGAGTGGAGTGCTGGGCATGGCGCACGTGGGCGGCTGGCTCATGCTCCGCACGCTCACCCTGCGCGTGGGAATCCTCGCAACAGTCTTTGTGGCCACCGGCCAAGGGGCCGCGACGCTCGCAGCGCACCAAGTGATCTTCACGCTCTTCACGTTCATGGCGTTTGCGTTGGATGCCTTAGCGATTGCGGCTCAAGCGCTCATCGGTAAGGAACTCGGCGCCGGGGATGTGGGTGAAGTTCGCTCGCTGACCCGCGTCATGACGCGGTGGGGTATCTACTTTGGGCTCTTCACTGGCCTAGTTCTGGCGATCGCGGCGCCGTTCGCGGGACGCTTGTTTACCAGCGATCCTGACGTTCAGGCACTCATCACCGTCGGTGTGTGGGTGTTGGCCGCCAGCCAGCCGCTCTGCGGTGTGGTGTTCGTTCTGGACGGTGTGTTGATCGGTGCGGGGGATGCCCGGTATCTGGCGCTCGCGGGCGTCATTGCTCTGGCTGTGTACGCGCCGTTGTTGTGGCTGACCACGTTGGCAGCCCCTGGCGCTGGCGCGATTATTGCCATCTGGCTGGCTTTCGCCGTGGGGTATATGGCTGCCCGAGCCGCAACGTTGTGGCTGCGGGCGCGTACCGACGTGTGGATGAAAATCTAAGGGTTCTGGAGGCCGCGGAAAGCTATATCTTCAAGCCTTGCGCGATGGAGTTGATGGTGGTCTCGAAGAGGCTGCGCTTGTGTTCCACCGGTTCTAGCCGAAGCGGCCCGGTGGCGCACATGGTGGTGATGCCGTGGACCGCAGCCCACACCACAAGGGCGGTGTCGAAGCGTTCATTCCGTGACGCTTGCGTCTGCGCCACGAGGGTGAGCATGTACGTGAACGGGAAGCGCGTGGAGGGATACACCATCTCCACAGCGTCCAGATCCGTGGCAACTTTTTCTTGGACGTCTCGCGAGAGGTGCGGCAGGTTATCCACCGTATCCAACAGGACTCCGTAGAGGCCGGTGGTCAGAATTCCGAATTCGAAGTAGGCCGCAGAGGCGGCTCTGACCTTGGCGAACGGAGAAGAATCCTCCGGTAGCGCTTGGACTTTTGCAGTCATCGCTACGGTCAATTCGCGCAGCACTTCGGCCTTTACTGCGAGCAAAAGTCCTTCTTGCCCGGCGAAGTGTCGATACGCCGCGGAGGGGGTAACTCCAATGCGCCTGGCGGCTTCGCGTAGCTTGATTGCTGGCGGCCCACCCTCGCGCGCTAAGTCCAACCCCACCCGCACCAGTTCTTCACGGAGGTTCCCGTGATGGTAACGCTTCGTTTTGACAGGGATCACGGTACTAGCCTACGGTGTAATAATGTAAACAGTGTTTACATAAGACGATTCAGTGTCACATTTCGTGTGTGTCGCGGTGGGAGAACCGGGGAACGGAGGCGATCTCCCGCCAGGAATCGACGAGTGATCACTGTTTACGGAGGATGTTGCAACGGGCACTACACGTGCGCGATTGGTCTTAGGGAGGACGAGCCGCAGTTGGGGGGTGGCTCGTCACGACCAGTTGTGAAGACGCTGGGGCCCGTTGTGATGTCATGTGGTTCGCCTTGGCGTGCGAACCGAGAGTTCGCGTTCAGCGGGGGCTCTAAACTTGAGGGGTGACTTCTTCCCCCTCTTCCGCACAGCCTTCATCGCCCGAGCTCAACAAGATTCCCGTTGAGGTTGCCGCTGCGGCATGGAAACCCTTGCTCTTGCGCGGCGCCGTAGCCCTCATTCTTGGTTTGGTCACGGTTTTCTGGACGACGCCGCAGCTCACCGCCGCGAGCTTCCTTCTGGGCGCGGTGATGGTGGTGGGCGGAAAATCGCTCTTCGACTTCGGTTCCATTCCGGGTGCTCCGGAGCCTATGCGCCGCGCACTGGGAATTGGCGCGATGGTGTCCATCTTGGCCGGGTTGAGCGTACTGCCGTTTCAGTCCGAGTTCGTGATCGCGTGGATGGGTGGCGCGGGACTGGCGCTTGCTGGCGTGTGCGAGGTGTGGGCGTGGGCTGTGGGCCGAAAGTCCTTTGTGCCAGCGCGTGATCTGCTTATTCCAGGCGTGGTGACCGCTGGCGCAGGCGTGGCGATGATGATTGGCAACCAGTTGGACCTGCACGGATTGTTGGGCATTGCGGGTGGCGGTCACATCATCGTTGCTGTGTTCACCCTCATTGCTGCTCTGACCTACCGTTTCGACGCTAAGTAGAAGAAGTCACGTAGAATAAAGCAGTCATTTGGTTTCAGGAGGCCTTCTTTCGTGAGCAATCAAGCCGGCGAACCCGGAAAGAGCAACACCCAGCGCAGCTGGAAGCAGACCGTTAAGGGACCGTTGTTGTTCTCTTTGGTGCTAGCACTCATTGCCGGAGTTGTCTCCACCATTGCTGCAACGGGCGGTTCTGAAAACGCACTGCGCTTCGACATCGGTCTGATCATGTTCGGCATTGCGTTCATTGCATCGCTTTTGTTGATCTCGCTGCTCATCATGGCAGCCAAGGACAACCCAGAAGACTTGGGAACGGGTGCGGGCGTCAACCGTGTTTCAGCCCGCCCCGCCAAGCGAAAAGACTTCGGCCACTAAGACCGAGTTTTGGCTTAGGCCTCGGGATCCATCACTTCGGTGTCATCCCGAGCGCCCCATTCGCGCAAGAATTCCTCTTGGCTGAGGTTTTCTAGATCGTTGCGAATGAGAGCCACAAGGCTTTCCGCTTCATCCACTCCGCCTGCCGTGATGCGCAGGATTTCTTTGTCATCGCTCAATCGGCGCACAACGGCCGTGGCCCCTGCCGCTTCCGAACCGTCGCCGCCGAGTGCAGCGTCAAAGATTCCGATCACCCAGCGGCCAGCCTTGCGCCATGGGCCGTCGGTTGCTTCTTCTAGCTCGACGTCATAGTTCTCTGCTGCGTGGTGATCGCCAACCTGGGGAACTTCAGCACTCATGGTGTCCTCTTTTGTGTGTGGTGGTCATCTTCGACCATTGTTCTAGATTACGGCTTGGCGGGCCCGGTAGGCACGGACGTTCTCACGATTTCCACAGTTTCCGGAGTCGCAGAACTTCTTGGACCTGTTCCGGGACAAATCCAAGTGCACGTTGTTGCACTCTGGTGACGCACACGTTTTGAGTCGGTTCCACTCGCGTGAGCGCACCACATCCACCAGTGCCATGGCGGCCTCTGTTCCCAAGCGATCCGAGAGTGAGGCATCAGGGGATGTGGCGTGAATGTGGTAATCCCAGTCATCGTGCTTGACCAGCTGGGGGAGGGCTCGCGCAGACCGCAAGAGGGAATTGATCTCGGGGACGGCGGCGTGGTCCTCTAATCCCCAAATTTCCGTCAGACGACGACGCAGCTGGCGTACGTCGCGAAGCTCGGCCGGGGTGCCGGCGACGAATCCGGAGAAGCGCTCGGTTGCGAGGAATTCTGCGAGGTCTGCCACGGTGATCAACCCATCCACTGGTGAGGTGCCGGTATTGATGAGATTCACGAGCGAGGTGAGGCTCGTGACAGTGTCTGGGGCAAAGAGTGGCATTCGGTTCCTCCGGTGATATTCTTACGCAAGATTATGTCACTGGTATAAGAATTTTTGATCATGACACGCAACGAGATTACAGGCAACTAGAAGTATGAAACCCCTCACAGGAATTGGTGTGGCGCTGGTGTCCGCCATCATTTTTGGCACCTCCGGCTCTTTCGCGAAGTCGCTGCTTGAAGCAGGATGGAGCACGGGCGCGGCCGTCACCTGGCGCATGACCGGGGCCGGTCTGGTGCTGCTGATTCCTGCGATCCTTGCGCTGCGCGGCCAATGGCGGATCCTGCTTGCCAACTGGAAGCCCATCCTGCTGTTTGGTGCTTTCGGTGTGGCCGCCTGTCAGCTCGCGTACTTCCATGCCGTGGAGCGGTTGAGCGTAGGCGTTGCGCTCATGCTCGAGTACTTGGCGCCCGTCATGATCGTCTTGATCCTGTGGATTCAACACCGCAAAGCGCCACGCGCCATGACCATCGTGGGTACCATCTTGGCATTTGGCGGGCTGGTACTTGTGCTCAACCTGGGCGCTTCTGAGCGGATCGACTTCATCGGCGTGCTCTGGGGACTCGTGGCCGCCGTGGGCCTGGTGGTCTACTTCTTCGTGACCGCTGAAGAGAACGACACTCTGCCGCCTATTGTTCTTGCCACCGCGGGCCTCTTCGTCGGTGCCGCCATCATGGGCCTCGCCGGTCTGCTTCGCATCATTCCCATGGAAACGTCATTCGTGGACGTGACTCTTGCAGGTGCCGTGGTCCCATGGTGGGTTGCGCTGCTGGGATTGATCCTGATTTCGACGGCGTTCGCGTACGTCACCGGAATCATGGCGGCTCGCGCGCTGGGTTCGAAGGTCGCTTCCTTCGTGTCCCTCTTTGAGGTGGTGGCCGCCGTGCTCTGGGCGTGGCTGTTCCTCGGCGAACTCCCGCTCCCCATCCAGCTCTTGGGCGGCTTGCTGATCTTCGCCGGCGTGGTGCTGGTGCGGTGGGACGAGCTGCGTTCCGAACCCACCGATGATGACCACGTTATGCCGAGCGACTATCCGATTCCCGGCGTTCCGGCCGAGACCGGAGCTATTAACGTGGTGCGGGCATCGGAACCAAGTTCCCGCTGACTTTCGCTGGTGATTTGTCCGGTGTTTTGCGGGGTTATCGACTCAGAACCTGATTCCATAGATAGTCCTCGCTGACCACGGGAATGCCGTAGTCGCGAGCCTTCTTTGCCTTACCTGACAAAGAGTCGGGGTCGGCTGCGACTAGCAGTCCCACCTTTTTCGTAACTCCACTGTGAGGTACGTAGCCTGCATCGCGAAGCTTCGTTTCGATGAAGTCCCGTGGCTCTCGCATTTCGCCAGTAAGAACTACAAGAGTGCCCGGTTCAAGTGAAAAGCGTCCGCTGTGCGAGGCGGTCGTAGTAGATGGTGACTCTGCGGATTGGGCTGACGAGACTACGGTGTTCTTCGGCTTGATGAGAGCAGCATGCACCGTAGTCAGATCAATTTGCAGCAAGTTCGCCACTTGGTAGAGATCTGAGGTTTCATCCTCCGTCAGCACCCCGTCTTGCCAGCACGCCTGAACGAGGTCTTGGAAGTATCGGTGGTGAAGGGCTTTAGCTTCCTCTTGCCCGATGCCCAGATCGTTAGCTACTGACACCAATTGCTGTTCTTCATGCGCCGAGAGAACTCGGTCCACAAGTGCAAGGTCGAGGACCGCGAGATAGTTTTCGTGCTCGGCAGGTCCCTTGAATTCGGGCAGTCGGTTAACGATTCGGTCCAAGAAATGCTGTGGCCTTGATCCGGAGAATTCCGATCGGAGGACCGGGTTAATGATTTCTCGAGGCTCGCTCAAGCGCCACGATCCAGAAACGGCACCAGAGAGAGCAGCATCCCACTCTGGGAGATCCGGGTCCAACTCAAGGTAGCGAGACAGGAGAGTTGCCGCGGCAAGGGCATCGCTTCCGGCGGTATGCGCGTGATCTAGCGTGATATCAAAGGCGTCGCAGCAGTCTTGCAGTGAACGTCCGCCGCCTTCAAGGTAACGGTGAACCATCCGCATGGTACACATGCCGCTGTTCAAGTAGTACTGAGGCAAAGGGGTGCCGGCACGGTGGAATTCCGCGTCGAGGAAGCGTGCATCGAAGGACAGATTGTGAGCCACAATTACGTTTCCCGATAGGCGCCATTCCAGCTCGTCCACGATGTCCTCGAAAGTAGGTGCGCTGAGGATATCGCGAGCGGAGATGCCATGAATCGACTGCTTGCCGAGGTCGCGTTGAGGATTGACGAGTGTTTCCCAGCGATCCACCACTTCGCCGGAGCGGTCCAGAGTTACCACCGCAATTTCGGCGATGCGGTCGTGTTTTCCAGGGAAAAGTCCCGTGGTTTCCGTATCCACCACGACGAAGTGTCCGTTAAACAAAATTCCCCCTGGAAAGTGCCTGAAATTGTGGGATGAGCCAGCGTCATCCGCTTTCAATCTAAGGGACCATCCAGGGGGATTGAAGAGGGTAAACCCTAAATGACTAGTTGTTACTTGGCTTCTTGGTTCCGAGCGAATCCGCGCAAACGCAACGAATTCAACACCACGAGGACTGAGCTCGCAGCCATGGCGGCGCCGGCGATCATGGGGTTGAGTAAGCCGAAGGCGGCGATCGGAATACCGAGCGTGTTGTAGGCGAAGGCCCAGAACAGGTTGGTCTTGATGGTGGACAACGTTTTCCGGGACAGCGCGATGGACTGAGCTACCTGGGTGAGCGAATTGCCCATCAAGGTGATGTCCGCGGCTTCGATGGCCACATCCGTGCCCGAGCCCATGGCGATTCCAAGGTCTGCCTGAGCCAGCGCGGGGGCGTCGTTCACGCCATCGCCCACCATTGCAACCACGGACCCTTGAGCCTGCAAGTGCTTGACGGACTCCACCTTGCCTTCAGGAAGCACATCCGCGAAGACGTCCTCGGGGGCAATACCGACTTCAGCAGCAACCTTCTCGGCAACGGCCTTGTTGTCGCCGGTCAGCAATACGGGACGAAGGCCCATCGCCTTGAGCTCCGCGATAGCCGCGGCTGACGACGGCTTGATGGTGTCCTGGAGGCTAATGTAACCGAGAGCTTTACCGCCCACGGCAAGAGCCACCACGGTCTCACCCTTTTCCTGAGCCTCCGTGAAGGATTCGAGCTGATCCTTGCCGAAGATGATGCTTTGCTGCATCAAGAACAAGGGTCGGCCCACTAAGACATCCACCCCGGTGGGGGTGCCGGAGTGCCAGCGCGCAGGGGTAAGGACGCGAGACTTCACGCCACCACCCGCGGACGACTCAAACGTCTGTGGCGTGGGGAGATCTTCCAGCTTTCCTTCGGAACGAAGCGCGGCGGCATGATCCACAATCGCCTTGGCGATGGGGTGTTCGGAGCCTTGTTCCGCGGCTGCGGCCAGAGCCACGAGCTTGGTGCGGGAGGCGCCGCCGAAAGCGATCACGGAAGAAACAGATAGCTTGCCCTCAGTGATGGTTCCGGTCTTATCCAACAGCACAGTGTTGACGGTGCGGGTGTCCTCGAGAACCTCTGGTCCGCGGATAAGGATGCCCAGCTGTGCGCCTCGGCCGGTTCCCACCAGCAAGCCAATGGGGGTCGCAAGGCCAAGAGCGCACGGGCAGGCAATGACCAGCACGGAAACGGCGGCCACAAAAGCAGGTTCCAGCTCCCCGCCAATTAGCCACCACAGCACGAAGGTCAGCAGTGCGATGCCAATGACCACCGGTACGAAGATGCCCGAAATGCGATCGGCCAAGCGGGCGATCTTGGATTTACCGGTTTGAGCTTCCGAGACCAAGCGTGCCATCGAGGCCAGAGTGGTGTCTGCGCCAACGCGGGTGGCGCGAACTACCAGTCGGCCAGAGGTGTTGATGGTGGCCCCGGTGACGGTTTCATCTGGGCCGACTTCCACCGGAACGGACTCGCCTGTCACCAAAGAAGTATCGATCGCGGAATTGCCTTCCACCACATAGCCATCCGTCGCGATCTTCTCGCCAGGGCGAACAACCAACAGATCCCCGGGAACCAGAGACGTGGCGGCAACGCGAACTTCCTTGCCATCGCGCAGAACATTCGCCTCTTTAGCACCAAGATCCAACAGTGCACGCAAAGCATCTCCGGCACGAGTCTTCGCGCGGGCTTCAAGATAGCGGCCCAACAAGAGGAACGTGGTGATCACGCCCGCGGTCTCGAAGTACAACTGGTGCTGGGACATGTCCATGGCCATGCCGAAGTGGGCATGGGACGTCATTCCCGGATCGCGTAGCAATTGCCACACCGAGAACAGGTACGCGGCGGCAACACCCAAGGACACCAATGTGTCCATCGTGGACGCACCGTGACGCGCATTCACCAAGGTGGCGCGGTGGAACGGCCAGGCCGCCCACAGCACCACGGGGGTAGCAAGCGCGAAGGCCCACCAGCCCCAGTTGGCGAACTGCATTCCAGGAATCATGGAAATAATGAACAACGGAACGGTGAAAACCGCAGCCACAATCAACCGTGGCTTCAAGTACTCCGCAGTTCCACGCTTACCCATATGGTTCACGTGATCCTGCGGAGCCTCGGCGTCGTTATCCATCGAAGGATCCGTGTCCGCACCGTGCTCACCGTGGTGAGCTGCGGCGTCGTACTGGGCATGAAGAGGTGCCTTGAGCGAGGCCTGATAGCCGGCAGCCTGAACTGTCTCCAGCAACTGCGCGTCCGTGACCTCATCGGGAACCGTCACCCGCGCGGATTCGAGCGGCAGGTTAACTGTCGCCTCCACGCCCGGAAGCTTCCCGAGCTTTCGCTCCACCCGATTAACGCAGGATGCGCACGTCATCCCTTGAATATCGAGCTCGACGACCCGTTCCATGATGTCCCTTCTAAGGTAAAAGTGCTGTGACTAGCCGTTGTTGGAAACTAGCGTGTAGCCAGCTTCCGCAACAGCTTCGCCGACTGCGGTTTCGTCGATCGGCTTCGAGCTAGTGATGGTTGCGGTCGAAATTCCGCCGGCGTTCAGGTCAACATCGACCTTCTCGACGCCTTCAATGGAGGAAATTTCTTCCGTAACGGATGCGACGCAGTGGCCGCACGTCATGCCGTCAATGCTGACTTTGAGGGACTCGCTCATGGTGTTCTCCTGAGAATTGCTGAGATTGATAGTGGCCGAGCTGCTACCGTGCTCGTCGCCGCCCTTGGGGGAGCAGCAGCTGCACGATGAATTGTTGGTGACAGGAAGTAGGTTCATGGGTAACTCTTTCAGGGTTATCGCAACAAGCGACCGATGGCGGCCGTGGCTTCGTCGATCTTTTCTTCAAGCTGGGTCATATCCCCGGACTCGTTTGCGGCTTGCGCGGCGTTGACCACGCAGTGACCGATGTGATCGTTGACGAGTCCCAGCGAGACCTTGTGAAGTGCCGCATTGATCGCTGACATTTGAGTCAGGATGTCAATGCAGTACTTGTCCTCTTCAACCATGCGCGCGACCCCGCGGACTTGCCCTTCAATGCGCTTGAGGCGCTTGAGGAGGGCGTCCTTGTTTTCGGTATAGCCATAGGTGGTCTCGTGCTGGTCCATAGAGCGAATATACCCCCAGTGGGTATGGTTGGGCAATTGTGGGCGCTATCGGTTCGCTCGCGGCGCATGGAACTCAGTTTCTTGACTTGAAACTGAGAACCATGACACGCTTTCGGGTGACCCGCCTCACAGCTTTTCACGAATGGACACCCGGTGACTGCTTCTTCGAATTCTGCAAATGAATCCTTCTCCACCATCTCGGTAGCGTCGATCGTTTTCGAATCCGCGAAAAGATTCCCGAACGACATCGCCATTGTGGTGGATGACCAGCAGATCACCTACCGCGAACTGTGGGAGCAGACCCGGCGCTACGCCGGCGCGCTGAAGGCTCAAGGAGTGGGTCCGGGAGTGCCCGTTGCCGTGCTGATCCCAAATGTTCCTGACTTCGCCCGCGTGTACTACGCGATTCTGGCGCTCGGCGGAATCGTGGTCCCCATTCACGCTTTGCTCAAGGGCCGCGAAATCGAGTACGTGCTGCGGGACAGCGGCGCGAAGACGTTGATCTGCGCGGCTCCTCTCCTGGAGCAGGGCGCGGCAGGCGCGGCCGCGGCCGAAGCCACGGTCCTCACGGTGTTGGCGCCCGAAGGTGCCACCGAATTCGCGCGGCTTGAAGCGCTCGCAGAAACCGCCGAGCCCGTCGCCACCTACGAGCCGTGCCGCCCGGACCAGACCGCCACGATTCTCTACACCTCCGGCACTACCGGCCAGCCGAAGGGTGCACTCGGCAGCCACCTCGCACTCGTAGAGCAGACCTCCGTGTTGCTAACGAGTACGTTCGAGATGAGGCGTGGAGACAAGATCTTCGGCGGCCTCCCGCTCTTTCATACGTTCGGGCAGACCGTAGTTCTCAACGCCGGACTGCGCGCCGGTTGCACCGTGGTTCTTTGCCCTCGATTCTCCGGTGCCGCGGCCCTAGATTTGCTGGAAAAGCATGACATCGACCTGTTCTTCGGCGTCCCCACCATGTACATGGCGATGCTCGAAGAGAGCAAGACCAACCCGAAGCGCTCCAAGAACCTTCGCTACGGCGTTTCCGGTGGCGCGGCCCTGCCGGTTGCCGTCCACGAGAAGTTCAAGGAAGTTTTCGGCGTGAGCATTCATGAAGGCTACGGACTCACCGAAACGTCGCCGGTAGCAAGCTTCAATCACGTAGGCGTCCCGCCGCGCCCAGGAACCATTGGCCAACCCGTGTGGGGCATCCAGATGGGCATTGCTCGGCCAGAAGTTATGGACTCGATTGAACTGTTGCCCCTCGGTGAACTCGGAGAGATTGTCATCCGCGGACACAACCTGTTCAAGGGGTACCTCAACCGACCAGAGGCAACCGCGGAAGCCGTGGTGGACGGTTGGTTCCGCACCGGTGACCTAGGCACCGAGGACGAAGACGGCTACTTCACCATTGTGGACCGCAAGAAGGACATGATCCTGCGCAATGGCTACAACGTGTACCCGCGCGAAGTCGAGGAAGTGCTGTCCAAGCACCCGGAGATCGTGAGCGTTGCGGTCTACGGCGTCCCTCACGAGATCCAAGGGCAAGAAATTGTTGCGGCCGTGGTGGTATCTCAAGGCAGCGCGGTCACCTCTGAGGAAATCCTCGCCTACGCGAAAGAACAATTGGCCGCCTACAAATACCCGCGCATCGTGGAGCTCATGCCCGAATTCCCGCTGGGTCCTAGCGGCAAAATTCTGAAGCGTGAGCTCGTCGCCCGACACGCAGAGTGAGCGCCACGAGGCGTCGTCGTACTGTGTACTCCCGCAGCCCAGCGCTTCCCGTTGGTAGGCTGGGAAGGTGAGTGCCTCTTCTGTTTCCGTGCGTCCCATTACCGCTTCCGAGCACCGCGCTCACCTCGAGCAGCACCCGCGCTCGTCCTTCCTCCAATTGCCCGCGTGGGCTGAGGTGAAGAAGGAATGGCGCGCCGAGTATCTGGGGTGGTTCCGCGATTCCGCGTTGGTAGGGTCTGCGCTGGTCCTGCACCGCCCGGTTCCCGTGGTGAAGTACACGCTCGCGTACCTTCCCGAAGGCCCAGTTTTTGATTGGGAGAACGAGGATTTCAAGGAATTCCTCAAGCCGATGGTGTCGCACTTCAAGAAGAACCGCGTCTTTATGGTCAAGATGGGGGCGCCGCTGATCCGCCGTTCCTGGAAGGCTGCGGATGTTCGCAAGGCGCTCTCTCAAGGTTCCGCGGCGCTCATTTCCGAGCTCCCCGAGGCTTTCGCATCACCGCGAGCCGATTTTGTGGCCGCTTCCTTGCGCGCCGCCGGCTGGCGGAAAGAAGAAGCTGGCGAAGATTTCACGGTGGGGCAGCCAGAATTTCAGGCTCGGATTCCTTTAGTGGACGACGACGGAGCCCAGCTGGACGTCGACGGTGTTTTGGGGCAAATGAACCAGAACGCGCGCCGCGAAACGCGTAAGGCTGCATCGGGTCCGCTGGATGTGACCGTGGGTTCGCACGACGACATCGCCCGCTTCCACACCTTGTACCGCGAGACCGCCGAGCGCGACGGGTTCACCGGCCGCCCACAGTCTTACTTTGAGAACATGTTCGCGGCGCTGAACAACCACAAGCCCGGAACGTGCACGGTGTACATCGCTTCGCACGAGGGCGTGGACTTGGCGGCCGCGATACGCGTGCACTCCGGAGAGGGTGCCTGGTACGTCTACGGCGCTTCGTCCGCCGTTGAGCGCAAACTGTTTGCCCCAAAGGCATTGATGCACCGCATGATCACCGATTCCGTGGCCGAAGGATGCGCGTTCTTGGATCAGGGTGGCGTCTCCGCAACGCTTTCCAAGGAGCACCACTTGGCCGGGTTGACGCTGTTCAAGACCACCCTTGGCTGCGATGTTGTCCAAACGCTCGGCGAATGGGATCTGACGCTCAACAAGGTGTTCACCACCGCGTACGAGCTCTACATGAAGCGGCGGGGGAAGTAGGGGTTCGCCGGCCGCTAAGAACTCTATTTAATAGTTACTGACCACATTTCGGACCAAGCAACAAGGTCCTGGTGGTTTACTTCGATAGACCGGACGCCAGCTTCGGAGACATTGACATACTCTTTATGCTCGAATATCGCCCAACACTCACCGTTGTTCAAGCGGGATATATAGCGAATTCCTGCGAAACGCGGACCTTTGGCATCGGTAGCTGTGTAGATTTCACCGGCCAGCTGGCGGGTTAGGCTTCGATCGCTACTGTAAACGTGCTCGGCATCGAAATGATCGAGCTTCCGCTGAAAGAGCACCCCGGGAAGTCGCTCGTCGAGCCACTTCCACGTTTTCGGATGGCGAATATCCACGAATGGTAAGTCCGTGGATATTTCTAGATCGTAGAACCTACGGTTGAGCCGCCAGTCCTCGGGGAGTTCGTTGCTGAATCCCTCTTGTTCGTCAAGTGAGATATTGAGTGACCTGTAAAAGGCGCTCGGCCGAAATCTTGAGCAGACCTCATGGATGCAGGTTGCATCGAGGGTAGCCGCATAAAGTACACCGCCGCCAGGTACGTCAAAGCGATTCCCCTGCTTAGCTTTTCTAGCTTCCACAGCACCGACTCTGGAATAAGCAAGCGGGTCAATAGTCCTTGTTATTCTCACAACCTTTTGAGGATTGGCTATCAATGCTGGTTCCGCTTCAGGTGCCACCGGACCTTATCCTCCCGTTACAAATGCCTTTGCGGCGGCCAGCACATCGCTAGGGTGGCCACCGACAAGCTCTTCGATGGGCGACTTGTCATCAAGTTGGGGGTTCATTCCCATGAACCAGGCCCTTACGGTTGCTGGGCTGTCTACCTGTGCAAGGTAAGTGAAGACGTGATAGGCATCCCGCAGTTGTTTTTCGGCCGTTTCGGGAACATCTAGGGCGCCCTTCGCATATCGACGAATGGTCTGCAGTGACTTACCTGCTAGAGCCGTTGTCATGGTTGGTCCTAAATTGCTCAGCAAATACGCGACGATGTCAGCAATCCCAATCTGGGTGACCTGATGGTGGATAGCCCTTTCCGTCTGGATGGTGCTGCTCATGGTGGGGTTCCTTTGCTTGTACGGTCTATCTGCGTGGCCTCATTGTTGGGCAGGCCGTACCTGTTTCCTCAACTTACGCTCATCTGACGGCCAAATCAATGCCCTGTGAGTCTCAAATGACACAAAAATGAATCGAATCTGATCGTGTTTTGAGCGAATGCGGACACTCAAGTTGTTTCCAGCGCGTTGCACCTACTTCTGAACCATTGATTATCTGCCGACTTCGAGAAGCTTCAAGCGAACATCACAGTAAGTGGTGTTATAGTCAATCTGACTATAACGAAGGTTGGAGACTTCACGAGGGGCTTTCATTGCAGATAGCCCCGGTAGATCGCAGAGAGGAAGGGCGCGAATGAGTCTCTTCGGCGAACCGTTCGTTGCCGCTGGCAACGTGGGCACCATCCCCGCCGCCAACATTTCCGAACGCGAACACCTCCAGCCCCAACTGGCCATTTCCACCGTGATCTTCGCGCTTCGGCCCAAAGAAGACGGAAAACTTGGACTGTGGCTACCGCTCGTCAAGCGCGTTCGGGAACCCTTCTTGAGCCTGTGGGCGCTCCCCGGGGGTCCACTCCGGGCTGACGAATCGCTCGAAGGTGCAGCCCGCCGGAACCTGCAAGAGACCACGGGCATCGAACCCGCCTACCTTGAACAGCTCTACGCCTTCGGTGGACTCCAACGAGCGCAGCACAAAGATGTTGGAGCGCACCGCGTGGTGTCCATTGTGTACTGGGCGCTCGTGCGGGACTCTGACTTCCCCGAGGATTTCGAGGCACGCCATAACGTCGAGTGGCATCCCGCGGAACCGGCTGACGGCTGCCCCGAAGAACTCGCCTTCGACCACCGCGAAATCGTGGATTACGCCCTATGGCGCCTGCGCAACAAGGTGGAGCACGGGCAAGCCGGCTACCACTTCTTGGGCGAACTCTTCACGCTCGCCCAGCTAAGAGAAGTCCACCAGGCCGTCCTGAATAAGACCCTCGACAAAGCCAATTTCCGGCGAGACATGCTCGCCAGCAACACCCTCGAAGAGACAGACCTCTTCCAAAGCGGCGGCCGTCATAGACCACCGAAACTATTCAAATACACCGGCCCCCGTGGGCTCGGTTCCCCTTCCAGGAGCACCACATGACATCCGTCGCTACCTCCATCAAGCTCATCACTCGCGAAGAAGCAGAGCTCAAGCGCAACAACGCAGGCTCTTTCGCCCCGCAGACCTGCTCCACGGACCTGAATCAGGGACCGTGGGAATTCGATGCCCTCGCGGACAAGCTGGGCATGCCCACCTACGGTCCGGGCGCCTCGATGGCTGACGTCGCACCAAAGGAAACCCCGCGACAGGGCCAGCTCCCGCAAGAGTACAAGGACGCAACGGACGAAGAACTGGACCAGCGCATTCTGAAAGCCAAGGAAGTGCTGGGGGACAGCGTCGTCGTACTGGGGCACTTCTATCAGCGTGACGAAGTCGTGAAGTATGCGGACTTCGTGGGCGACTCCTTCCAGCTCGCAAATGCGGCGCTGACTAAGCCGGATGCGAAAGCGATTGTGTTCTGCGGCGTGCACTTCATGGCCGAAACCGCGGACATTCTCTCCACCCCGGAGCAGGCCGTGATCCTGCCGAACCTCGCGGCCGGCTGCTCCATGGCTGACATGGCGGACATCGATTCCGTCGAGGCGGCGTGGGCGGAGCTTGAGGCACAGTTTGGCACTGAGCCGGACGCGGACGGCAAGGTCCCCGTCATCCCCGTGACCTACATGAATTCCAGTGCCGCGCTCAAGGGATTCTGTGGCGAGCACGGCGGAATCGTGTGTACGTCCTCGAACGCAGAAACCGTGCTGACCTGGGCGTTTGATCGTGCGCAGCGCGTGCTGTTCTTTCCGGACCAGCACTTGGGTCGCAACACCGCCAAGGCCATGGGCGTGCCGCTTGAGCAGATGCCCATGTGGAATCCGCGCAAGCCGCTCGGTGGAAACACCGAGGACGAACTGCAGGATTCGCGCGTGATTTTGTGGCACGGCTTCTGCAGCGTGCACAAGCGCTTCAACGTCTCCCAGATTGAGAAGGCCCGCGCTGAATTCCCGGGCGTGCGAGTGATCGTGCACCCTGAATGCCCTATGGAGGTCGTGGACGCCGCGGACGAATATGGCTCCACGGACTACATCCGTAAGGCCATCGCGGCCGCGACGGAACCCACCACGTTTGCGATCGGCACCGAGATCAACCTCGTCAACCGTCTCGCGAATGAGTATCCGCAGCACACTATTTTCTGCCTGGACCCGGTGATTTGCCCGTGCTCCACGATGTACCGCATCCACCCGGGCTACCTTGCCTGGGTGCTTGAAGGCTTGGTTGACGGCGAAGTGCGCAACCAGATCTCGGTGGATCCGCACGTCTCCGCGACCGCGAAGATCGCGCTCGAGCGCATGTTGGCGGCCAAGCCGTGAGCATTTTGGTGATCGGCAGCGGTGTTGCCGGGCTGAGCGCCGCGATCTCCGCCGTGCAACGCGGCGCCGAGGTCACGCTGTTGACCAAGGCGGCGCTCGAGGATTCGAACTCGATGATGGCCCAAGGCGGGTACGCCGCCGTGCTGCGCGAGGGCGAACGGTCCCCGGGCGATTCCGTGGAGAGCCATGTGCAGGACACGCTGTCTGCCGGTTCGATGCACGGGCTGCCCGCCGCTGTGCGACAGATTTGCGCTGGCGGCGCGGACTCGGTGGATCAGCTGGTGGCGCGCGGCGTGCCCTTTGATCGGGACGCGTTCGGCCGCTATTTGCTCACGCTCGAGGCCGCGCACAGTTTTCCGCGCATCCTCCACGTGGGCGGCGACGCCTCCGGCCGCGGCATCACCTCCGCCCTGGTGGCGACTGCGAAAAGCCTTGCTGATCAGGGGCGATTGCGCGTGATTGAGGGCGCTGAAGTTGGTTCTTTGGTGCTGGATTCCGGCGCGGTGACGGGCGTTGAGTACTTGTCTTCTACCGGAGTACGACGACGCCTGCTCGCCTCCGCAGTCATCCTCGCCACAGGCGGGGCTGGGCAATTGTTCGCTCACACCACGAACCCATCCGTGGCTACCGGCGACGGCGTCCTGTTGGCCGCGCGTGCCGGCGCGATCTTGAAAGACCTCGAGTTCTACCAGTTCCACCCCACAGTGTTGACGGTGCAAGGCGCGGACGGATCGGTGTCTTCGCAGCTCGTGTCCGAGGCCGTGCGCGGTGAAGGCGCCGTGATTCGCGATGCTCGCGGGAAGCGTTTTGTACAGGAGTATCACTCGCTGGGTGAGTTGGCTCCGCGCGATGCGGTATCCCGAGCCTTGGCGTTGCATGCGCGCGCCGAACGCGAGAATGGCGCGGCGTTCCTGGACGCTACCGCGATTGAGGCCGAGCGCGGCAAGGGTTTCCTAGCTCAACGTTTCCCGACACTGGATGCCATGACCCGAGCCGCGGGCTTCGACTGGACCCGCGAACTCCTTCCCATCAGCCCCGCGGCCCACTATTGGATGGGCGGCGTGGCCACGGACTTGAACGGCGCCACGAGCGTGCCCGGTCTGTATGCGGTGGGCGAGGTGGCCTGCACGGGAGTTCATGGGGCGAACCGTTTGGCCTCGAACTCTCTGCTGGAGGGCGTGGTCTTCGCCGAGCGCGCCGTGGAGCACGCGCTTTCTGGTGCTCACGACTCCCTGGACGCAGGCGTTTTCCGCGGCGCTGCCTCCTCCCGGCCAGCACCGCGCGAAGTGTCGATTCCTGCCGCCTCATCCTCGGAGATTTCGGCGTCCATCAATTCGCTCACGCGTGAAGACGTCCAGGCCGCCATGGAGCGAGACGCCGGCATCATCCGAGATGCGGCCGGACTCAACCGCATCCGCAAACTCCTCGCGAACACCCCAGGCGAAGACGCAGCCGCGGACAACCTCCGAACCCTCGGACTACTCCTCGCCGAATCGGCCCTCGCCCGCGAAGAATCACTCGGCGCACACTACCGCCAAGACTCCCGCAAGGGTGGCACCTGGGTGAGCTCCGGCGTCGTACTCAAAGAAGAAAACCGCACGTCAACGCATGAATTGGCGTTCGCGGAAAGGACTGCATCGTGACCCTAGAACCCATCCCGCTGGCACCTGCCGCCATCCGGCGCGTCCTCGAGAACGCGTACGCCGAGGATGCGCCGAGCGGCGACCTGACCTCGCTCTTGCTCATCCCCGCCGACGCCCGCGCGACCGCCGAGCTGCGCGCCCGCGAGGCCGGGGTGATGTCCGGCGGCCCCGTCATTAACGCGGGATTCTTGATGCACGACGACGCCGCTGAGGTCTCGCTCTTGGTGCCAGAAGGCGCCGCTTTCGACGCCGGAGCGGTGCTCGCGCGAGTGAGCGGAAACGCGCGTTCCTTGCTGACCGCGGAGCGCGTGGTCCTGAACTTGGTGCAACGCATGAGCGCGATTGCCCAGCTGACCTCACAATATGTGGCGTTGACCGCGGGAACCGCCGCACGGATTGTGGATACGCGCAAGACCACGCCAGGGCTGCGCGAACTCGAACGCTACGCCGTGCGATGCGGCGGTGGGCGGAACCACCGCTTCAGCCTGTCCGATGCCGTGATGGCCAAGGACAATCACCTCGCCGTGCTGACCGGGGGCGACGCTTCGAAGCTGACGTCGGTGCTGCGTTCGGCGCGCGAACGCCTGGGGCACACCACGCACTTTGAGGTGGAAGTGGATTCTTTGGAACAGATCCCGTTCGTGCTGGATGCCGGTGTGGACACCATCATGTTGGATAACTTCACCGTGGAAGAGCTGCGCGAAGGCGTGGCGCTGATTGGCGGGCGTGCGCTGGTGGAGGCCAGCGGCGGCGTGAACCTTTCCACCGTGGCTGATATTGCGGCGACCGGCGTTGATGTCATCTCCGTCGGCGCGCTCACGCACTCGGTGTCCAATCTGGATATTGGGCTTGACGTGGTGATTTCGTGATCTACCTGGACGCCGCGGCCACCACCCCGGTGCGGCGCGAAGTGCTCGAGGCGATGTGGCCATACCTGACCGGGGAATTTGGGAACCCGGCCTCGCACCACGAACTCGGGGCTCGTGCTTTGGACGGGCTCGACGATGCCCGCGCTCGCGTGGCTTCGGTTTTGGGGTGCAGTCCGTCCGAAGTGGTGTTCACCTCTGGTGGAACGGAATCGGACAATCTGGCCATCAAGGGACTCGTGTTGCCGATGGTGGGTCAGGCGCTGAACGCTGGTGGGTCCGGAGCTGTGGACGCAGGAGCGGGTCAGGTTCACGTTGCGGTGTCCGCGATTGAGCACTCAGCCGTCTTGGAATCGGCGCGATATCTGGAGCGTTGGCACGGCGTTGATGTTTCTGTGCTGCCCGTGGATTCTTCGGGGGTTGTGAGCGCTGATGCGCTCGAGTCCCGCTTGGTGTCATGGGGCGGAAAAGGCCTTGTCAGCATCATGTATGCCAACAACGAGGTAGGAACCGTGCAGGACATCGCGGCCTTGTCCGCGATTGCACACCAGCACGGCGCACTCTTTCATACCGATGCCGTTCAGGCGGCCGGCTGGTTGCCGTTGAAGGTTTCGGAGCTTGGGGTTGATGCGTTGAGCATTTCGGGGCACAAGCTCGGGGCGCCCAAGGGTTGCGGTGTTTTGTATGTTTCCCGCTCCGCGCAGATTGAGCCGGTCATGAGCGGTGGCGGCCAAGAACGAGGACTGCGTTCTGGAACCGTGAGCGTGGCCAACGCCGTGGCAATGGCTACTGCGCTGGAACTCGCCGAATCCGAGCGACTTTCACGCGTTTCGGACATGATCGCCATGCGTGATCGCTTCATTTCGCGCGTCCGCGAGCTGGTGCCCTCGGTGGTTCTTACTGGACTCGAACCAGCTGAGGGTAACCGTCTGCCGAACAATGTGTCCTTCATCTTCTCTGGCTTCAATGGCGAATCCGTGTTGCTGGAACTCGAACGCCGAGGAGTTATCTGCTCGTCCGGCTCAGCCTGCGCGGCCGGATCCACAGACCCAAGTCACGTGCTGATCGCCCTGGGAATCAGCGAAGACGATGCCCGAACGGTCGTCCGCTTCACTTTGCCCTCAACCATCACCTCCGAAGACCTCGAACGCGCTGCGAACCTGCTCTCGGAGTCGATTGCTCACTTAGCGAATCTGCGCCAGAAATGACGAACTTTTCGGGATGAAACGAAAGCTGGTCAAAAGTCTCACCTTTTGTCGAGTCGACGCGTAGTCTCAAAAGAGTAGGGCCAATTCATATCCCATCGGCAGCTAGGTGATCTCCATGCAAGTTTGGCAGTACGTGGTCATAGCTATGGCTGTTGTGATCGTTGCCGTTTTGGCGTTGAGTGTCCGCCAGTTCATCATCGGCTGGAAAACGCCCGTCGAGGAGCGCACTGCGGAGAAGTCCAAAAAACTCTGATCTCACGCGTTTTTGGGACGGACGGAAACCAGCTATGTTGGGATATAAACTGTGATTTAGTATGTGATTCACAGGTTATTTTACTGGTGATTGATCGCTAGAGCGGCCATAATTGGCGTATGGGACAGACCGCTTCACCTGGAATCAACGCGTATCAAAATTCTATTCGCCTGGAATTCCCTGAGCTCATGCAAGAACTCACCAAGATCTTGGGTGCGAAACTCGTCGCGTACATAGGGAACGTGCGCGAGACTCGGGCGGTACGAGAGTGGTGTGAAGGCAAAAGGGTGCCGTCGCAGGCCACCCAAGCCTCAATGCGTTTCACATACCACGTGGCCGAATTGGTGCGTGAAAGCAACGGTGAACGCATTACTCAGAACTGGTTTCAGGGAATGAACCCGCATCTTCAAGATCAGGCACCCGCACGGCTCATCAGAGAAGGCGCTACGGCCGAGAGAGAGCGTGACATCTTAGACGCCGCCCGAGCGTTTGCGCGTCTCGGATGAAGATCGTGATGGCCCAAGGGTGGGTATGGAGGGTTGGCTTTCCGCCGGAACCTTGGGCCTGGGCCGGATGGCGATGGGCTGGATCGGAAGGTCGGTTTAACGGGCGCTGGGATTCTTTGACTGCCAAGCTTTATCGAACTGTCTACGCTGGCGAAAGCTTGTACGCGTGTTTCGTAGAGCTCCTTGCACCCCTGAGGCCCGACGAATTCTTGGCGGAAGAACTTGATGAGATTCTTGAAAATGAAGAGGACGCCAAAGAATGGCCCACTGTAACCCCCGGTCATATAGACATCGACGAATGGTGTGGCAAGAGACTTGCAGGGTCAGCTCAGCTGGCCGGAAGATTTGTTGATATCACCGCCTCGGCAACTGTTGCTGAACTTTACTCACACTTCATAGAACAAGCGCGGGTAATTCACGGGTTGAAAGATTTTGACGCCTCAGCGTTGAAGAACCCGGAACAGCGGTCTCTGACTCAATCAGTCTCCGAGTTTCTGTGGAAGAAGTCTGAGAAAGGCACGTCTAACTTTTGCGACGGTATTAATTTCCGTTCGCGGCACGGTGACGATTTAGTTTTATGGGCGATATTCGAACGTCCCGAGGACGGTGAACGCAGCCGGTTGGTAACCGACATTCAGACAGTTCCAGTGGACCGGGAAATGCCTGAATTAGTCGCGGCAATCAAGCAATTGGGGCTTATTACTGTCTAGTCTGGATCAATCTCTAGCTGTCTTAGTCGCCAGCTACTGTGCCTCGTTACCCTCGGCCCAGGCGCTCATGTCCATGTAGACGATTTCCCACACGTGCCCGTCCGGATCCACGATCGCGGCCGAGTACATGCCGGGCGCGTCAGCCTTCGCCGGCCGATAAATAGCGCCGCCGTTAGCCGTTGCGTTGGCGACGAACTGGTCCACCTCTGCCTCTGACTCGGCCGAGATAGCGTTGAGCATCTGCTTGGTGCCCTCACCGAAGGACGCTTTGTCCCCGTTGACAAGGAACGAGTTGTAGAAGTCCTCGTTGAGGGACATCACCAAGATTTGCTCCGAAAGCTTCCACGAGGTGGCGTTCTCGTGAGAGAACATCTCATTCTTCTCAAAGCCGAGCGCTGCGTAGAACGCATCCGTCGCCGCTGCGTCGCGGCGTGGGAGGTTCACAAAAATCATGCGGTCCATGGTCGTCACCTTTACTTCTTCATCGATGGTGGGTGCACGCTCGAGTCTTCCACTCGGATGGGACGGTGGGAAGAGGCGTGAAGCTGAGTTCCAGCGGCTAGGCGTAGCTCGTGTTGCGTGATCGTCGGTGCGGAGACGACGATCATGCAACTGCAGCTACATGTGGATTGTGGGCGGCCCCTTCGAGGGGCCCGGAAGCGCTGTTCGGCGCAACATTCAGTACGACGACGCAGCCCTTGCGGCAGGTGCGCCGGGCCGTGTGGCCGGTGGTCATGCAACGTTCAATACGTGGACGCAAGGATTGCTACGAAGAGGCGACTGGCACAGGCGAATGGCGAGGCTCCATGCGACAGATTTACGTGGCCGAGGCGAAAAGGGCATGAAAAGGGGACGCGCGCACCCCACAGCAACACGCGTCCCCCGGTTTCAGGAGTGAGAAGCGCTAGTTCGCGTACTCACGCATTCCATCGAGCAACCAACCGGCGATGTGCACGGTGAAAGATGCTCGGGGGAGGACCTGCCAGGTGTTCTCTTCCGTACGGGAGAGGATGATGCCCGTGTTTTCCAACAGCGTCTGGACGGTGTAGCCCACTGGGAAGACGGACGGGTGGAGGTCCAGCTGGATGGTCTTTTCGAGAACGTCGCGAGCGAATTCACCCGAGAGCTCCAAGATGGTGCGGTTGGCCGAGAGGTCAAGCACCTGACCGGACAAGGAACCCAACGCGGTTTCCAAACGAGAGAACAACAGTTCCTCGCCAGGAGCGGCATCGGGGGCAATGACCAAGAACTCGTCAGGGGAAAGCCACACCACGGAACCTCCAGCTGGGAGAGCCACGCGAGCGCCAACAGTGGTGGGCAAAGCGGCACCGAGGACGGCCTCCAAAGCCGAGCGTGCGTCGTCGTCCTTCGCGCGGAGCCCTACGAGCTGAGCAAAAGGCACCTCCTTGAGGGAAACTGCCTCAGAAGAACCTTCTGACAACCGCTGCGCCAAGTGAGCCGCTGGGCTCACGCGGAACGCGAGCACCTCAGCGGATGGCTGGACCTGGTGTGGTGCGAGGGAAAGGGTGTTAGCCGTCACGGCGAGCTCCTTCAGGGTCGAAGAGAACGGTATTGCCAACTTCGACGCCTGCGAAGCGGCCATCGAACGATGCCACCAACTGAGTACCAATCAGGTTGAGACCGTCCTTGAGCAGCGCCAAGCCGAAGGTTCGGCCGAGTGCTTGGGAATCGTAGGAAGAGGTCACGTGACCCACCATCGGGATCGGCGCGGACGGAAGCCCGGTGCCGTCGTAGGAGCCAAGATCTTCCTTGCGGACAATCTGCGTGCCTTCTGGCAAGCGCAAGGTCTTGTCCACAGGGAGCACGGAAACCCACTGCTTGCGCACGTGGTCCGTGTGGGAGAGGCGAGCGAAGGATCGTTTTCCAACGAATTCCTTGTTCTTGCCAATGATCCATTCCATGTTCAAGTCCTGCGGGGTGACGGTGCCGTCGGTGTCCTGCCCAACAATCGGGTATGCCTTTTCGGCGCGCAGCACGTGCATGGTCTCGGTGCCGTACGGGGTGATGTTGAATTCCTCGCCGGCAGCGACGATGTCCTCCCACACCTTGAGCCCGTACGTGGTGGGCACGTTGACTTCGTAGGCGAGTTCGCCGGAGAACGTGATGCGGCAAATGCGGGCCGGGATGCCGCTCGCCAGGACGGTTTCACGGAACTCCATGAAGCCGAAGCCTTCCTTGGAGACGTCGAGTCCTGGGGCGAGCTTGGCGATGACCTCGCGGGACTTCGGTCCCACCACGGCGGTAGTTGCCCACTGCTCGGTGACGGAGCTGAAGAAGACGTCCAGTTCTGGCCATTCGGTCTGGGACCACTCCTCGAGCCAGTCCAGGACCTTCGCGGCGCCGCCCGTGGTGGTGGTCATGAAGAAGCGGTCTTCGGCCAGGCGCAGGGTCACGCCGTCGTCAAAGATCATGCCGTCAGGGGAGCACATGATGCCGTAGCGGGCCTTGCCGACGGGCAGCTTGAGGAACGGGTTGGTATACATGCGGTTGAGGAATTCGGCCGCATCCTTGCCGCGGATCTCGATCTTGCCGAGGGTGGAGGCGTCCATCATGGCCACGGATTCGCGGGCTGCGATGCATTCGCGCGCCACGGCCTGGTCCATGTCTTCGTTGCCCTGCGGGTAGAACCATGGGCGCTTCCACTGTCCTACGTCCTCGAACTTGGCGCCGTGGGCCACGTGCCACGAGTGGGCGGCGGTGGTGCGGGCGGGGTCGTAGAGTTCGCCGATGCTGCGGCCCGCGAGGGCTGCGAATGCCACTGGGGTGAACGGTGCGCGGAACGTGGTGGTTCCGAAGAGGCCTGGTGCCACTGGCTTTGGCTTGGCTTCGGTTGCTTCGCCGCCGTCGTTGATGAGTCCGGATTCGGCGCCACCGGAGGCGTCCTGTCCGGGCTGACCTGCGGCGATAGCGCGAGCGTCCTCGCCCTTGAGCAAACGGGTCAGGATGCCGATGGTGTTGACGCCACCGATCTTGCCCTGATCCACGCCCGTGGAAATCGAGGTGTAACGCTTGACGTGCTCGATAGATCGCATGCCCGCGCCGGTTGCGCGCAGGATGTCCTTGGCGGTGTTGTCGCGCTGCGGATCCACGAAGTGTTGGTCCCATTCGCCGTTTGGCGCGGCCACACTCCACAGTTGGAGGGTGGTGCCGGCGATGCGGATGCGGTCTTCAATGGAGGACGACGACGCAGCTTCCGTTTCGCCCGCTGCTTTACCTTCGGCGATGCTCGCTTCGAGCGAGTAGGTGCCGTTGACGGAGCCAGCGAGGGTCTGGTTCTTGACGGTTGGTTCTGGGATGAAGCCGGCGAGCTCGTTGTTCCAGTGCATGACGCCCTGGCGCTGGCTGTGCAGGTTGACCGTGGGGCTCCAACCGCCGGAGACGGCTACGAGGTCTGCTGAAACTTCGCGGGTTTCGCCCGTGATGTCGCCGAGCTCGTTGATCGGGGCGATGGTCACGGAGGTCACGCGGTCACCGTTGGAGGTCACGTCCACCACGGCTTCGCCGTTGCGGGCGTCCACTACCGTGACGGTAGCGCCGGCCGCTTCGAGCGCACGAACCGTTGCCTGAGCGGAATCGTTGGTGGTGAAGACCACCGCGTTCTTGCCCGGAAGGACGCCGTAGCGGTTGATGTAGGTGCGCACCGCGGAGGCGAGCATGACGCCGGGGACGTCATTGTTTGCGAACACGATCTGGCGTTCCATAGCGCCCACCGCGAGCACCACGCGCTTGGCGGTGATGTGCCACAAGCGCTGACGGGATGCGTTGGGGTTGGTGGCGACGCGCTTTTCGAGGGCGATCACATAGTTGTTGTCATAGGAGCCGAACGCCGACGTACGGGTCAGCACCGTGACGTTTGCGGCTGCTTCAAGTTCGGCAGAAACGGTTGCAAGGTAGTCAGCGGCGGACTGGCCGTTGACGGTCTCATCAGCGTTAGCCGAGAGGAGATCGCCACCGAGGGCGAAGTCCTGCTCGAGGATCATGACGCGCTGGCCGGTCTTCGCTGCGGCACTCGCAGCGGCGAGGCCCGCAGGTCCGGCACCGATCACGAGGACGTCGGTGAAGACATGCTTCTTGTCATACTCGGCGGTGTCTTTGCGCTGATCCAAAGTGCCGATGCCGTCCTGGAACAACAGCTCCATGCCGTCTTCAAGCTCGAGGCTGGTGGCTGGGATCATCGATTCGTTGTGGCTGCCCTTGACCATGACGAAGGCGTTGGGTTCTTCCACGCCTGCTGAGAGGACGCCGCGAGGGCGACCCAAGTAGATCGAGTTGCCTACGCGAATGTTGCCGGAGGCGAGGAACGCGGACGCTGCCGTATCTCCGGCGAAACCGGTGAAAGACTGGCCGTCAATGGTGAAGGAGAGGGCAGCGTCACGGTTGACGACGCCGCCGCTTGCCAAGCGGTTGTTCTGAGCGGTCATGTCAGGCTCCTGCAGAGGTAGAAGTGGGGCGAGATTCTCCGGCCTTGTACGTCGCGGAGATCTCATACGTGCGAGTGTCGCGAATCGCGTTGAACCACTTGCGGCAGCCAGCGGAGTGGCTCCAGCGTTCGGCGTATTCGCCCTTGGGGTTCTCGCGGTAGAACAGGTACTCGGCCCATTCTTTGTCGCTCAGCGCGTAGGGATCTTCGGGGTAGGCAACGTGTGCCTGTCCGCCGTAGTGGAATTCCGTTTCATTGCGTGGCCCACAGAATGGGCACTCGATGATCAGCATGATTGCTCCTGTTAATCCTTAGTAGTGACCACTAGTGGGCGACGGCGGCTGCGCCGTGTTCGTCGATGAGGGCTCCGGTCTCGAAACGCTCGAGGCCAAACGCGGAGTTCGTCTCGTGAGCCGAATCGTTCGCGATGGTGTGCGCGTACGCCCAACCCGCGCCAGGTACACCCTTGAAGCCGCCGGTGCCCCAGCCGCAGTTGATGTACATGTTGTCCACCGGCGTCTTGCCCATGATCGGCGAAGCGTCCATGGTGACGTCCACGATTCCGCCCCAGGTGCGCAACAAGTGAGCGCGAGCGAAGGCCGGGAACAGCTCCACAGCAGCGGACATCTGGTGTTCGATCACGTGGAAGGAACCGCGCTGGCCGTAACCGTTGAAGGTATCAACGCCAGCACCCATGACGAGTTCGCCCTTGTGAGCTTGGGAGACGTAGACGTGCACGTGGTTGGACATCACCACGGTGGGGTGAATGATCTCGTGCAGTTCGGAGACCAGTGCCTGGAGTGGGTGGGACTGGATTGGAACGCGGAAGCCTGCCATGTCAGCCAACACCGAGGTGTGGCCGGCTGCGGCAAGAGCCACCTTGCCGGCGTTGATGGTGCCGCGGGTGGTCTTCACGCCGGTGATCTTGTTGCCGTCTTTGACAAAGCCGGTGACTTCGCAGTTCTGGATGAGGTCTACACCGAGTTCGGACGCGCGGCGAGCGTAGCCCCAGGCCACCCAGTCGTGCTTCGCGATGCCAGCGCGTGGCTGGTAGGTTCCGCCCATGACGGGGTAGCGGATGTCATCGTTGATGTTGATGATGGGGCACAGTTCCTTGACCTGCTTAGGGTCAATCCACTCTGCATCGATGCCGTTGAGGCGGTTGGCCTCCACACGACGCACCGATTCGCGAACGTCCTGAAGAGTGTGCGCGAGGTTCATGACGCCGCGCTGGGAGAAGAACATGTTGTAGCCGAGTTCTTCTTCGAGGCCTTCCCATAGCTTGAGAGAGTGCTCGTAGATCGCTGCCGATTCATCCCACAAGTAGTTTGAGCGAATGATGGTGGTGTTGCGGGCCATGTTGCCGCCAGCGAGCCAGCCCTTTTCGAGGACGGCCACGTTGGTGATGCCGTGGTTCTTGGCTAGGTAGTAAGCAGTTGCAATGCCGTGTCCGCCGCCACCAATGATGATGACGTCGTAGCTCTTCTTTGGCTCAGGGTTGCTCCACAAGAAGTCCGGGTGTTCCGGAAGATGACGCTGATCCATCTCTAGCCTTTCGTGAGGTGTGGGTACAGAGGGAAACGCTGAGCGAGTTCGCGCACGCGGGTACGAAGAGAATCGAGTTCGTTCGTCGCGTCGCTAGCGGCGGTGTTGTCCCCTTCGGTGGCAGCAGCGCGCTGAGCGCCGATCACCAAGGCGAGGGCAATAATGTCGGCGACTTCGCGGAAAGCGTCGTCGTCGAATCCGCGGGTTGCGAGCGCCGGCGTACCGATGCGCAAGCCCGAGGAAATCATGGGTGGGCGTGGGTCAAATGGAACCGCGTTGCGGTTGATGGTGATCCCGACCTCGTGCAAAAGGTCTTCGCCCTGCTGGCCGTCAAGAGCGGAGTGACGCAAGTCCACGAGGTTCAAGTGAACTTCCGTGCCGCCCGTGAGCACGGAGATGCCCGCGTTCTGGACGTCCTGCTGGCTCAAGCGTTCGGCCAGAATCTTGGAGCCGCGCAACGTGCGCTCCTGACGTTCCTTGAAGCCTTCGCCCAACGCGACACCGAAGGCCACAGCCTTAGCAGCAATGACGTGCTCGAGCGGTCCGCCCTGCTGACCTGGGAACACTGCAGAGTTGATCTTCTTCGCGATGTCCGGATCGTTCGTGAGGATCACACCGCCGCGAGGACCGCCGAGGGTCTTGTGTGTAGTAGAGGAGGTGACGTGTGCAAAAGGAACCGGGTTGGGGTGCAAACCTGCTGCTACGAGTCCGGCGAAGTGGGACATATCCACCATGAGGTACGCGCCCACCGAGTCCGCGATTTCGCGGAAACGAGCGAAGTCCAGCTGACGAGGGTACGCGGACCAGCCGGCGATGATGAGCTTGGGCTCGCTCTCCTTGGCGATGCGCTCCACTTCATCCATGTCGATGGTGTGGGTGTCTTCGCTCACGCCGTAGGCCGCAACGTTGTACAAACGTCCGGAGAAGTTGATCTTCATGCCGTGCGTCAAGTGGCCGCCGTGCGCCAAGTTCAGGCCCAAGATGGTGTCGCCGGGCTTGATGAGCGCGTGCATGACGGCAGCGTTTGCCTGAGCGCCGGAGTGCGGCTGAACGTTCGCAAATTCTGCGCCAAACAGTTCCTTCAAGCGATCGATCGCAATGGTTTCGATCTGGTCCACGTATTCGCAACCACCGTAGTAGCGCTTTCCGGGGTAGCCCTCGGCGTACTTGTTGGTGAGGACACTTCCTTGTGCCTGCATCACTGCGAAGGGCGCGAAGTTTTCAGAGGCGATCATTTCCAGCGTGTTTTGCTGGCGCTGTAGTTCTAGATCAATCAACCCAGAAATCTGTGGATCAAGCTGGGAAAGATCCTCGTTGAGGACGTTGGCAAGGGTAGCGGTAGCACCCTGCGTAGCGGACTGTTCCGTCATGAGGTTCCTTTGAGCGTTCGTGAGAATGTTCGTGAATTCCTGGAGGTGATCTAAAAATCAACGATTCGTCGTCAACTGATACATCAACTGTGAGACCATAGTATGGTGGTGGTCACAAGGGGTCAATACCCCGCATCTTTAAACTGAAATATGACACCGCTCACGAAGCTGTGGGTGGGCTGGAACGCAAGCCAGCGTCGTCGTAATTTAGGGAAAAGTAACCCACGAGTGCACTGGAACAAGCAACCAACCCGCGGAAGGGCTTCCCGTGAAAACTGCAGACGAAACGGGCGAATATGTCTCGCTCGCTGAGCGCGCCTACAACATTTTGCGGGACCGGCTCGTGATGCTGGAGATCGCGCCAGGCTCGCCCATCAACGAAGGTGCGCTCGCCGCCGAACTGGGAATTGGGCGTACACCCATTCGTGAATCGCTCAAAAAGCTGGAAGTTGACCACTTGGTGGTGTCCTATCCGCGGCGCGGTACCTTTGCGACCGCGGTGGATATCAAGGACCTGGCGTCTATTTCCGATGTGCGCCGGGCGTTGGAACCACTGGCTGCGGCCAAAGCGGCCGCGAATGCACCGGCGGCTGTGCGCAAGCGGCTGTTGGAAAAAGCGGAACAGATTGAAGCGCTGGACATTGAATCGATGACCAACCGCGAGCTTTTAGAATATGACCTTGCCGTGCATCGGATGATCTACAGCGCCGTGGATAATCCGCATTTGGAGGAACCGTTAGTGCGCCTGGACAATCTGGTGACGCGCATTTGGGTCATGGTGTTTGACCGCCTGCCCTCCGTGGGGGAGCACGTGCGCGAGCACTCCACCTTGCTACGCACTATCGCCTCGGGTGACGCCGAGGAAGCCGAGCGGCTAGTGCGCGATCACGTGCACAACTTTGA
This sequence comes from Neomicrococcus aestuarii, assembly GCF_014201135.1. Taxonomy (NCBI): domain Bacteria; kingdom Bacillati; phylum Actinomycetota; class Actinomycetes; order Micrococcales; family Micrococcaceae; genus Neomicrococcus; species Neomicrococcus aestuarii. Next base: position 1,781,841 of record NZ_JACHDR010000001.1, read on the forward strand.
AATGGCGATGCGCGGCGCGCTTTGATGTCTAATCCCGCAACAATTCGCTGGGAGCGACTCTGGTGGCAGCCAGCGCGGGTAAGAGTGCGCTCAAGAAGCCAAGTACGCCGCCCGCTAAAGGAAGGCCAAGAAGGATTGGCGGTAAGAAGAACAGCGGAAAGCTGAAAGCACTAATGGTGCCGGCGATGGCGGTGCCCACGAGGAAGCCCGTCAGTCCGCCGAGGAATCCTACGATCATGCCTTCAACAACAATTTGGCTTGCCACAAAGCGGGTTCCATAGCCCAAGGCTAGATAAAGTCCCATCTCGCGGCGGCGTTCCGTGAGCGATGCAAAAGTCGTTGCGGCCAAGGTCAAGAAACCGGTGACGCCTGCGATGATCGCGATCAGTGTGGTGAGGCTATTTCCGCGTTCCAAGATTTCAGCCCTGAGCTCTTGAGCGCTGGGGGCGCTCAGCACGGTGGCGGCTTCCGGGTTCTCAGGGGAGACGGCGGTGGCAATCCATTTTTTAAGCTTCTCAGTTACTTCGCCTGAAGTGGCGACCGTAAGTTCTCGCTGGTTGGGGGTCAGTCCCGCCGTTTGCGCCGAGGCTGGTGTGAAAAGCACGCTCGCTGAAATCCAAGCCTCTTCGCTCGAAACTATTCCAAGAACGGAATATTTGACCCCATCGATGACCAGGCCGCCTGAGGCCACGTTTGAGTAGCTCAGTTCCATAGCGATTCGCGACCCAACGTAGACAGCCTGGGGGAGGTTGGAGATCACAGAATCCGCACCGATGCCTCCTGAGCGCACTGCAACTTTTGCCGTGCGTAGGCCGCTGGGTGTTGCAATTCCCGCCGTCGATTGAACGGATTGATCGCTGACTTTGTCATTGCTGACTGTCACAGAAGTGGACATCCGTTCAGGTTTGACCAATGTGCCTGCGTCAGTAATGGCTGACGAGTTTTTCAGCGGTGTTATCAACGATTGCTCGGTTCTTTCCCAGGTTTCCCACGGTAGGAGGACAGTGATGCGACTCCTGGTAGCTTCATCTAATCGGTTAGACACCGCTTCCGATGAGCCAATGGACATGGATGGCAGGACCACCAGCGCAGCTACTCCAGCCGCCGTCACGATCAGCGAGATGAGGTTTCGGCGCCATCGTCTGAGCACGGATTTGAGCGAAAGCATGAGCGAGTTCTTCACAGCGAGTCACCCGTGGCGATTCCGTCCTTGACGCGAATGCGATGGGAGCACCGTGCAGCCAAGTCTTCATCATGTGTCACGATCACCACCGCCGAATCATTAGATACTGAATTCAGAAGCGCCTGAATCACAATCTCGCCGTTGGTGCTATCAAGATTTCCGGTGGGTTCATCGCATAAAAGAAGTTTGGGGCGCCGGACAAGCGCCCTAGCGATTGCGACTCGCTGTTGCTGGCCGCCGGACAACGTTTTTGGGAACGCATTTGCGTGGGTTTCCAGCCCAAGCGCCATCAGCTGGTCCGTGACTCTTTGCTTTCGGTCCGATTGCCCTGTCTCCGCTGGGTGTAATCCCAGCATGACGTTTTCAGAGACATTGAGATGTTGGATCAAATGAAATGCTTGAAAAATGAATCCCAACTCGTGGCGGCGGATTTTGGTTGCCTCGGTCAGAGTTAAGCTTTTGGAGTCGCTGCCAAACAGCGTCAGCTCTCCACTATCCGGTTTTTCCAAGAGCCCCAGTAGCGTCATAAGGGTGGTTTTCCCAGAGCCGCTGGGCCCCACGATAGCCGTGGAAGTCCCGGAGTTGATGCTGAACGAGCCGCTACGTACGCCTTGTTCACCGGGCTCAAAGACCTTCCGAACGTTGTGTGCGCGGACAAGTTGTTGTCTGTTTTCGTCGTTATTCAAGGACGCTGAATTCCATTCCCGCCGCTAATTTTTCGCCCTTAATAGCGCAATAGCTATTGGCGCAAAAAAGGACATTGACGGGATGGTTGGTGGTCGCTTTTTCTCCCGAGTCTGCTTCTGATGCAGATTGCAAGAACGATTGACCATTAGCGTCTTCGTGAATAGCTGTTGCTGGGATTCTGAGCCCATCCTTGGCTGATGTTTGCACCACCACTCGAGCGTTCTCGGCGAACTCGGCGCTGTCTTTAGGCAGGCCGGTGAGGCTGAACCAGCGCTCTGTGGCCGGTTGCGCCGCTTCTTGAGCAGTATCCGCTTCTTTGCGGACAGTGGCCTGTTGTTTGACCGTGGGCTTGCCAACAGTAGCGACAACCGGTTGACCACTCACACTTGTCAACAGGACCTGCATGCCTTGCAGATCCCGGTCTGCGCTTGAAGAAATCACGGTGCTGGTAGCGCTGGATTGCAGTACACACTTGAAATCCGCGGCTTGTTGGCCCGCAGGTCCGCAGTCCTCGGCAATTTCAAGAGGCATGCTTTTCGCGAAAAAGTATCGTGAGAGGGGTAGGCCGGCTTGCCGCAAAGAGGTTGTTAGTTCACCGTTTTCATTCACCACGGGAAGGTTGCGCTCTTTGTAGAACTTTGCCAGCGCCAACGCGGTGGAGGCACCAAAAACTCCCTTCTTGTCCCAGTGCTTGAAATTCTCTCGTACAAGGAACTCTTGGAGTTGGGTGACATCGTCACCTTTCAACCCTGGACCAAGAGGTCTATAGGCGGGAATCTCACCCTGAATAATCAAGACGGGCTTCTCGTTGATAGAAAGTATCGAGTCGCCATCCTTAATTGTGGAACCAACTGGTAGCGGGGGACCTGTTACCACCCCTGCGCCCAAATAAGCGCCAGTAAGTGTCATGGAGGCATTTCGTAGCGAGTGGACTTTGACGTCGACGGTCTCCTCCACGGCACCTTTTTCTGCAGTGACTGTAATGGCCGGGGTGGTTGCTGCTGGCTGTTGCGTCGCTTGAAAGTTGTTGATTCCCACTGCAGCAAGTAACGCTAAACTCGCCACTGCAATGATGACGGCAGTGATCAAGCCGCCGAGCAGTGCTACAAATGAGGTTCGGGTATTCTGTTTATTGCCGCTACCCATTGATGATCTTTATGGCTCGATCCTTCGCTTTATTAAGTTCTTCCTGCATAGCCAGTAGCTTGCCTTCGTTTGCCTGTAGCCAAGCATCCGCCCCTTGTGCGAAGTTTTTGTTGATTACTCCAAGGAGATCAATTTCGTTTTGACAAGCGAAGTCTGCGGCGGCGAGTTTCTGCTCTTCCGCATTGGGTTTTTCGCCCAGTTTTCTATACTTTCCCAACATGGTGGCTGCAAGATTTTGAACACCAAAGCCCGTGACGCTGTATCCGTGATCTTTCATGCACTGCTCAAACTTCGGAACCAAGCGGGTGAGTTCGGCATCTCGGTTGCCAGCAGAACTATAAGCGGCGACGAGGTACTCGTTGATCATTAAGGTAAGCGAAAGATTACTTTCGATGGAGCCATACACTTGAGCAATGGCACTGGAATTGCAACCCGCTTTTGCCGTGCTCACAATCTGACCGTTTGAGCCCGCGACTTCAACCTCCGGTCCGTCCGGGGGCCCTGTGAAAGCGGTCCAATATCTCTGTTGATCCTGGACGGACAAGCTCTTTATCCAGAGTTCAAGTGCGTCAGGTTCATCTTTGAACGTAGTGATGTAGCCCAATTGTTTCGCTTCGGCTTCGGAAGTGAACACATTGGACATTGGATGCGTGAGGGGGCGTCGGTTGACCTCGGATATATTCAACGGAGGGTTGAGGCCGGTTTCCCTTCTAATGCATTCCTGAATCAAGATTTCATTTGCCATAGAAATTTCCATTGGAAATTCAGTGAGTGTCGAGACTGCCCTCAACGATTTCTCGTTAGGTGGCGTAGCCGAGTTTGAGCCGCACCCGCTCAACATGCCAACAGCCGCAAGAAGCACCAGAGGGGCCAGGAAAACCTTTTTCAAAGTTTGGTTCATGTGAATTTAGTTTGTGTCTCCTGAAAGGCACGCGACTCCCAATGCGGGTGAGGCCCCTGCGATTACTAAGGATGCGGCGAACGCTCCGCCAATTGCTTTTCCCGCGAACTTCATGATGTTCCCCCATCTTCGAAATTGCTGACGGCCGAGAATTCTCGGCGTTTAGAAAATCAAAAACTTTGATGTTCTATGGCGATCCTATGCTAGGCCTGGACAGTGCACAAGGGTCTGGCTGGGGGTTGAGCGCCGCTATTCCTTTATGACGAAAGTTGCTCCGGAGTGCACGGAAGCCTCCAGGGCCATTGCGTATTTAGCGCGATCCCAAGCTTAGATCTCAGTCCGCAATTGAGACATCCGCAAAGCCAGGTGCAACCCCAGTAAATCCGCGTCATGCCGGGGATCGCCCTCGAGAATTTCGAAGATCTTGGTGAGTCGTTTGTGCAGGGTCTGCCGCTCCACGTGCAGCACCGCCGCGGTCTCCGTGGTGTTGCATGCACGGTCCAGCCACGTGGTGAGAGTGTCCACGAGTTGTGTGCTGTGTTTTTCATCCCAGAGCCGCAAAGGTTCCACTTGCGCATGGATATAACTTCGCGAAAAGTATTGATTTTCTAAATTCCTTAAAGCGCGTGTGGGATAGTGGCGCATGGAGTCGATAACGCCGGCGTTGCTGAAGTGCTCATCGTTGAGGACGGCCACCGCATCCGTATAGGACAAATACGCGAACGTTTGGTTCCAGCTCAGTGTGCTAACCACTGCGCGGGACGGGAACTTAGTGGCGATGGAATTCAGGCTCGCCGCGAATTTCTCGCGGGCGGCTCGCGTTCCCGCGTCCGGGAGCGGGATGACTCCAATTAAATCCGTTCCCACGCTGTCCATCGCCCCATGTCCCAGGATTCTCCGGACCGCCGCATAGACACTGGTATTCAGTGTGCCGCTGTTGAACGGCCGCACCACAAAAATCGCGAACGGCCCCAGAGGCACATTGGCGCGGTCCCACAAGTTCGCCAGCGTGGCGTAGAGGGCGTCCTCCATGATCGCTCGGATGAGACGTTGCTCCACAATGTGGGACGAAGAAGGGCGCAAGAGATGCGCGAGCGCAATGGAGAGGACTTCCGCCGTGCGGGACGTTGCGGATTGGAGGAGCTCTACCGGTTGCGTGGTTGCGCTGATTTCTAGGGTTGCGGTGATATTTCCAGCTATGACGACGACGGCGTCCGCTTGATGCGGAACCTTATCCACGTCGGCGGTCTCTTTGGTGGCCAACTTCGACGCGGATTTAGCCAGGACTTCGCCTGAGTGATCGTAGAGGACGGCTTGCGCGTCAAGGGTTTGGGCAATGAGTTCCATGATGTGCCCGAGGTCCGGGTGCTTGGCGCTGCTTGTCTGCAGCCACGGTCATTGCTCAGACCAAGGACCTTGTGACCTCTTACCTGAAGCGAGGGTTTGAGCACATCATCTTCCTGAATGGTCACTACGAGAACTACCAGTTCTTAGATGAGGGCATTGACCTCGCGATGGAGTCTCTTAATAGAGAACAGCAGGGCGACCGCTTTGGCCTCCTGTTGTCTTACTGGGACTACGTCGGCGAAGAAACCTTGGCGCAGGTATATCCGCAGGGCTTCCCCGGCTGGGACATTGAGCACGGTGGGGTTCTGGAAACGGCGCTCATGCTGCACTTGTCACCCAACTCGGTGGACATGTCCCGAGCCCCCGTGGGCCCCGCAGCTGTCCTACCCAAATTCGATCGCCTGCCTGCGGTTGCAGCGCGCACCCCGCGGTCCGGTTGCCTCTCGGCTCCGGATGGGGCCAGCACTGAGAAGGGGAAATTGTTGTACGACGACGTCGTGTCAGCTATTTCCTCCGACCTCGCCTTCGAGCTCCACAAAGCAGTGGCGGTCTGACGCTCCTCTTGGTCCGCACGCAGTCGTAGAGAAGCCGACTCCGCTGTGCGGAACGAGGGTGTCGAAGAAATATCACCGAAACCTCTTGACCAATACCTCCAATCATGTTGTGATAATCGCAACACCGTAGTAAAAATTGCAACACCTACTCAACTCATAGGAGAGTGAAATGACCACCATCCCAGCATCGTCCATCGCCGAGCTCGAGCGCACCAAGGTTCTTCACAACGGTGAAAAGGTTTCCTTGACCTTCTCCGACGCTGAAATGGAGCGCCGCCTCAACGGTCTGCGCAAGATCATGGAGGATAAGGGCCTCGAAGCCACCGTGCTCACCTCATACCACGGCATCAAGTACTACTCGGACTTCCTCTTCACCAGCTTCGGCCGCGCCTACGCACTCGTGGTTACCCCACAGGATTCCGTCTCCGTGACCGCCAACATCGACGCCGGCATGCCATGGCGTCGCTCCTACGGCGACAATCTCGTTTACACGGACTGGAAGCGCGACAACTACCAGTTCGCCATTGCCGAAGTACTCGCGCAGCGAGCCATTACCCCGAAGCGTCTTGGTGTCGAGTTCGACTTCCTCTCACTGGATCAGCATGCAAAGCTGCAAGCACAGTTCCCCGGAGTAGAGCTCGTGGACATCTCCAAGGAAGCCATGCGCCAGCGCATGATCAAGTCCGCCGAGGAGATCGAGGTCATCAAGCACGGTGCGCGCATCGGTGACTTGGGTGGCGAAGCTATCAAGGCGGCCATCCGTGAAGGAATCACGGAATACGAAGTCGCTTTGATTGGCGCCGAGGCCATGACGCACGAGATTGCTCGGACGTTCCCTGACTCCGAAATCCGCGATACCTGGGTATGGTTCCAGTCCGGCATCAACACCGACGGCGCTCACAACTGGGCCACCACTCGAAAGTTGCAGAAGGGCGACATCCTCTCCCTCAACTGCTTCCCGATGACGTCCGGCTACTACACCGCTCTTGAGCGCACCATGTTCTTGGGCCAGCCGGACGAGCGTTCCCTTGAATTGTGGAACATCAACGTTGAGGTACACCGCGCGGGCCTAGAGCTCATCAAGCCGGGGGCAGTCTGCAAGGACATCGCGGCTGAACTCAACGAGATCTACATTGGCTACGGCCTCCTCCCGAACCGCACTTTCGGTTACGGCCACTCCTTCGGTGTTCTCTCGCACTACTACGGCCGCGAAGCTGGCCTCGAATTGCGCGAAGATATCGACACCGTGTTGGAGCCGGGCATGGTTGTCTCCATGGAACCTATGATCACCGTCATGGACGGCGAGCCAGGCGCCGGCGGCTACCGCGAGCACGACATCCTCGTTGTCGGTGAAGACGGCGCAGAGAACATCACGAAGTTCGGCTTCGGCCCGGAGCACAACATCATCGATGCCTAATTAAGAGGCTCCGCTGGGCCCCCGCTTCACGCATCTCTTTCGGGAGATCCGCGAAGCGGGGGCTCTTTGGTTTTGGGAAATCCCTTCGGAAGTCGTCATATTTGGGGCACTTCCCGAGTCTTTATCGACGAACGGTAGTGAGGGTGCGCCAAGCGGTGAACTTTCTGAGTTTCAGTTGAGAGTTTGAGGATTTCCTGTTGTGTGAGACTAAATATGACTAGGCTCACATTTACGCGGTGGTGCCAGCAAACGGAGCGCCGGCTGCGACGACGCAAAGGAGCAAACGTGACCGTTTACGCAAACCCTGGAACTGAGGGTTCGGTCGTTACTTTCAAGAGCCGTTATGAGCACTACATTGGCGGCGAATGGAAAGCACCCATCAAGGGTCAGTACTTCGAGAACGTTTCCCCAGTCAACGGCAAAGTGTTTTGCGAAGTTGGCCGCGGCACCCCTGAGGACATTGAGGCGGCACTTGATGCTGCGCACGCAGCGGCACCGGCCTGGGGCAAGACCAGCCCCGCCGAGCGCGCGGTAATCCTCAACAAGATCGCGGACCGTATGGAAGCGAACCTTGAGCTCATCGCAGTTGCTGAGTCATGGGATAACGGCAAAGCTGTTCGCGAAACCTTGAACGCTGACATTCCGTTGGCCATCGATCACTTCCGCTACTTCGCCGGCGCCATCCGAGCTCAAGAAGGTTCGCTCTCACAGCTCGACGACAACACCACGGCCTACCATTACCATGAGCCTCTCGGTGTCGTGGGCCAGATCATCCCGTGGAACTTCCCGATCCTCATGGCGGTCTGGAAGCTGGCTCCGGCACTCGCTGCAGGCAACGCCGTCGTTTTGAAGCCGGCCGAACAGACCCCCGCCAGCATCTTGGTCCTCTTTGAGATCATCGGAGATCTCCTTCCGCCCGGCGTAGTGAACATCGTTAATGGCTTCGGTCTCGAGGCCGGCAAGCCACTCGCGTCCAACAAGCGCATCCGCAAGATCGCGTTCACGGGTGAGACCACCACGGGCCGACTCATCATGCAGTACGCCTCTGAAAACCTCATCCCCGTCACGCTCGAATTGGGTGGCAAGAGCCCTAACCTCTTCTTCGAGGACATCATGGCAGCGGATGACGCTTTCTATGACAAGGCTCAAGAAGGCTTCACGCTGTTCGCACTGAACCAGGGCGAAGTCTGCACGTGCCCGTCCCGCGCGCTGATTCAGGAGTCCATCGCGGACAAGTTCCTGGAGGCCGTGGTGGCTCGCACACATGCCATCAAGCAGGGTAACCCGCTGGACACGGACACCATGATGGGCGCTCAGGCGTCCAATGATCAGCTCGAAAAGATCCTTTCCTACATGGATATTGGACGCCAAGAAGGTGCTCAGGTGCTGACCGGTGGCGGCCGCGCCGAACTCGGTGGCGACCTCGAAGGTGGCTACTACGTGCAGCCCACCATCTTCCGCGGCCAGAACAAGATGCGCGTCTTCCAGGAAGAGATCTTCGGCCCCGTGGTCTCCGTGACGACGTTCAAGGACTACGCGGACGCAATCTCCATTGCCAACGACACCCTCTATGGCTTGGGCGCTGGCGTCTGGAGCCGCAATGGCAACGTTGCGTACCGTGCTGGCCGTGACATTCAGGCTGGCCGTGTGTGGGTCAACCAGTACCACGCGTACCCTGCGCACTCGGCGTTCGGCGGCTACAAGTCCTCGGGCATCGGCCGTGAGAACCACCTCATGATGCTCAACCACTACCAGCAGACTAAGAACCTTTTGGTCTCCTACTCTGAGAACAAGCTCGGTTTCTTCTAAACCGAAAAATAGAGGGAGGGCATGATGACAACACGTGTTGAGGCTCGGCCGGAGATTGCGGGCGAGGAAGTCTCGCGCGTGGCGCTCACGCCCGCAGCCGTGGAGCTTCTGCAAAAACTGTGGGGCATCCACGGCCCACTCATGTTTCACCAATCGGGCGGTTGCTGCGACGGCTCCGCGCCCATGTGTTTTCCGGAAGGGGACTTCAAGACGGGGGATTCGGACGTGCTTTTGGGTACGTTCGAGCTTCCGTCGCCGGAAGGCGATTCTGTCTTGGGGAACATTGGGTTTTGGATGTCCCGCGAGCAATTCGAGTACTGGAAACACACTCACCTCACCGTGGATGTGGTCAATGGTCGCGGCGCCGGTTTCTCGGTTGAGGCGCCGGAAGGCAAGCGATTCTTGATTCGCAGTACGCTCATGAACGCCTGATAGGGCCCTATAAGTACGACGACGCAGCTCACCCCCGTGCACCAGTTTCCGGTGCGCGGAGGTGCTGTTGTGTCAGCGGTTGGGTTTAGTCGGCTGTGCGGGGGAGTGCCTTGCGCGAGTTGAGCGCGACGGCAACGATGGAGCCTGAAAGCAGTACGGCCAGAAGGCCGAGTTGCCACCATGGTGAAAGCCAAATACCTACAAACGCCAGAATGGCGGGGCCCAAGAAGCCAATGTAAGCAAGGGTGTAGTACTTGCCGTTGTACCTGCCCAGCTGACCCACGGGAGCTAGTCGCTGGGTTTCCAAGAGGCCGGACACCATGAGAGTTCCGTATGCACAGCCCAGCACCGTGGATGCGAGCAGCCCCAACGCCGGACTTTCAAGCCACATTGCGAGCGCAAGAATCCCTAAACCGGCGGCTGACGTACTCATTCCCACCAAGAGTGCGCGAGCACTGGTGGGGGTGTCGAGCTTGCGGGCGAGAGGCTGGATGAGGACGCCGAAGCCTTGGACGAGTCCTACACAGGCGGTGGCGTAGAGCAAGCGGTTCACGCCGTAGTTGGCCATGAAGGCGGGAACCACTGCGAAACCGGTGGTCACGGAGCCGAAAACCCATGGGGCCGCCGGTCCCACTACGCGCGCGAATCGACGCTTTGAGAGCGCCACGTCCTCGGTGGGAAGCGCGGCGTGAGCGGCCTGTCGATGCGGGTGCAAAGTTTCCGGGAGCGCCCGGATGACCGCAAGCATGACAAGGCTGAGTGCAATGTGAACCGCGTATGGAAGGACCTGCGGCAAGGGGGCGAAGGACGCAAGTAGCCCCGCCACGATGGCCCCCAGCATGAATCCGCTCGCTGAATATAGCGAACCGCGCTGTGCCCCGGTGCTGAAGGCGGCGTCGTCGTACGGTGCTTGCGAAAGTTCCTTCACCCAACTGGTGGTGACGGCCATCGCGAGACCCGTGGCGACTCCCGCTACGAAACGGCCTACAAAGAGCAGCCACAACCAAGCCGAGCCGCCGATCATGAGGACGCTTGCGACCACCGCCAACACGAGGGCGAGGCGAGTGAGTCCGGCTCGGCCGCGCTGATCCGACAGCGATCCGCCGCGCAAGAGCGCGGGGATCAAACCTAAAACGTAAATGCCGAGCATGGCGGTGACGGCCAGCTCGCTGATGCCATGTTCTTGGCGGTATAGCGCCAAGAGGGACGCGAATTGGTTGGCGCCCCAGCCCACCATCAACAGCGACAGCGCGGCGCCTAACCAATATCTTCTGGCAATCATGTGACTATCTTGTCAGTGAGTTGTTGTGAAATCCGCACCAACGTTCCGTAGATGTGAGGAGCCCTTGTGAGTGAAGAAGCCGCAGCGGCGGGAAAGGCGACGCGCGAAGGGTCTTCCGTGATCGCGAATGTTTTTGAAGTGCTCAAGTGCTTCACGGTGGACGAGCCGTTGTTGGGCGTCACGGAAATCGCCGCGCGGGTGGGACTGCACAAGTCCAGCGTGTCCCGCATTTTGTCCACGCTCGAGCTCTTGGAAATCGTGGAGCGGGACGAGGAAAGCCGGAAGTTCCGGCTGGGACTGGGACTCATTAGTGTCGCAGGACCGTTGCTCGCGGGCCTTGATATTCGCCGATTGGCGTTGCCGTTTATGCGCGAACTCGCGGAGGAAACTCAGGAGTCCGTGGCGCTCCAGGTGTGGTCTGGCTCGGAGTCTGTGACCGTAGAGCAGGTTCCTTCGCCGCAGCAGATCAAGCACATGGCAGCACTCGGTACGCGCTATTCCACGTATGAAAGTGCGTCAGTGCAAGTGTTGGAATCGCATGCGAATCCAACCAAGGCGCGCTCCAAGGCCACGCTCAAAGAGCTGGCCGAGCAGGGCTATCTCGCTAACTACGGACGCACTTCACCGGACGAGGTGGGTGTCTCCGCGCCGGTCTTTGACCATCGCGGGGAAGTGGTGGGTGCCATCATCATGTTGGCTCCGCGATACCGCGTGCCGGAGGAGCGCGTGGCAGATTTGGGGCGGGCCACACGCGACTGCGCGGCTCGGATTTCCGCGCGAATGGGTGCCCCGGGAGAGGCGTAATCGGGGGCTGCCGCAGATTAATATTTGCCGATCTATTGACGTTCAGACGCAACCGTGTTGTGATTTACGCAACAAAATTGTTCCTTCTGGATCCCCCACTGCTGCAGCACGAGGGCAATTTCGTTAAGACACAGGCAACCGGATAACGGTCGCCATACTCTGACGTCAAGGACAGGCACATGTCTTCTAATTCACCTGCGAATCACGCTCAGGACCTCGGACCTACGCTGAGCGGTCAAGCGCGACCACGCCCTGAAGGCATCGGCAAAGACGCCCGCCGCCGGGTGGTAACAGCATCCTTCATTGGAAACTTCGTGGAATGGTTCGATTACGCCGCCTACGGCTACCTCGCCACCACCATCGCTGTGGTCTTCTTCCCAGAACAAGACCGGCAGTTGGCACTTCTCTCTACCTTTGCATTATTCGCGATCTCGTTCTTGGTCCGCCCATTGGGTGGCTTCATTTGGGGCCACTTGGGCGACCGCATTGGACGCCGCAACGCGCTGAGCTGGTCCATTCTCATCATGTCTTTCGCGACCTTCTGCGTGGGACTACTCCCCGGCTATGCGGTGTTGGGCTTCGGCGCCCCGCTGTTGTTGTTGCTCCTACGATTGGTGCAGGGCTTCTCCGCTTCCGGCGAGTACGCGGGAGCGTCGGCGTTCCTCGTGGAATACGCGCCGGCTAACAAGCGTGGACTGTATGCCGCCGTCGTACCGGCTTCTACAGCTGCCGGCCTGCTTTTGGGCTCCTTGTTTGCCGCTGCGTTGACCGGACTATTGGACGCGCAAGCGCTCCAGGACTGGGGTTGGCGTATTCCGTTCCTCTTGGCTGCGCCGATGGGGCTCATCGGCCGCTACATCAGGACCAAGCTTGAGGACACCCCGGCCTTCCGCGAGCTGACCCTCGAGGACGAGGCCGTGAAGGCTCCCGCGATGGATCTGTTCAAGAACTACTGGCGTCCGCTGCTGCTCGCGGTGGGTGCGGTATTGCTGAACGCCGTGGGCTTCTACGTGATTCTGTCCTACATGCCTACCTACTTGTCAGAGGTCATGGGGCTGAATCAGACGCTGTCCTTCATCGCCACCACTGTGGCCCTGTTGACGTACATCGGCTTCATCCTGCTGACCGGCATGCTGTCCGACCGCTTTGGTCGCAAGAAGGTCCTCATGGCCGCATCCGTGCTGTTCATTCTCTTCACCGTCCCAGCGTTCGCACTGTTGGATTCCGATTCCTTCGCAGTGATCTTGCTGATCCAGATTGCTCTCGGCGCCATGCTCACGCTCAACGATGGAACGCTCCCATCCTTCCTCGCGGAAATGTTCCCCACGCGCGTCCGCTACTCCGGCTTCGCGGTGAGCTTCAACTTGGCGAACGCGATCTTCGGCGGCACCGCGCCGTTCGTAGCCACGTTGCTGATTCAGGTCACCGGTAACAACCTCGCTCCGGCCTGGTACCTCGTGGGTGCCGCGGCGATCTCGCTGATTGCGGTCGCCCTCGCGAAGGAGACCTCGAAGGACGCGCTGCGTCACTAGCGTTTCCCATTTGTTAACGGCAGAAGCCGGGTTGATTGGAGATTCTTACAACACATCTCCAAGCAGCCCGGTTTCAGCTTTTCCTCTTGAATACGACGACGCGGCTTGCGTCCTGCGATACCTCTTGCGGCTAGTGGCCCTTGCGTTTAGTGGCGGCGCAGCGCGGGATCCGACTCGTCGAAGATCTGCCCGCCCTACAAGTGCAGGCAACGCTCGGCACGAGCTGCAACCCCTGAATCATGCGTGACCGCGATGATCGTGAGGCCTCCGGCGTTGGAAATCGCGCGGCCTTCCAGTGCGGTGTTGACGTTCTCGTAGGCGTTGAGCGTGGGGATCAAGTTGAAGTCTTGGAAGACAAACCCGATGTAATCCCGGCGCACCCTGGTCAGCTGACCGCTCGATGACTTGGTCAGTTGGTGAGTGCCAAGCTGGATGGTTCCTTCGTCCGGCGTATCGAGAGCGCCAAGGAACTGAAACAGCGTCGACTTTCCGCCGCCCGTGGGTCCCTGAATCGTAGCGAACTCGCCCGGTGCCACCTCGAGGTTGAGGTTCTTGAGGACCACCAGGTTCTCGCCGCGCGCCAACCGCCGAAGGCACTAGTGGCCAAGCCACTGAGGATGGCTAGGCCACTTGCGAGCAAGACGATCCACAAGGACACCGGAGCGTGGAGCACCCTGTCCGCCAGCCGGCGTCGTCGTAGTCCCTCCATCGCTGATCGTGGGACCAATCGCGTAGATGATCGCCACGGCACCGAGGCCCAGCGCGAGTCCGGCGATGCCGCCAATGATGGACTGAATCATGGATTCGCCTGCCACCTGAGCTACCACTCGGTTGTTAGACCAGCCGAGTGCCTTCAGCGTTCCGAACTCACGGGTGCGGCGCGCTACGCCGGAGCTCGTGAGCAGCATGGCGATCAAGAGTGCCACAGCGAGGACCGCGATCGAGAACCACGTGCCGAGGTTGGAAATCAACGAGGATGCGCTCGCGAGCGCGCTGGAAACCTGCGACGCCAACTCCGACTGCGTGCTGATCGTGCTGTCTGGGACGGCGCTTTCCAGTGCGGTGACTTTTCCGGGCCCACCCATGCGGACTAAAGGTTCGGGACTCGCGGCCTTTGCGGTGGCCTGCGCACTGGGGTAGTTCACGGTCGCGCCAAGAGTATTTGGTATCCCTCACGGAGCGAGCACAGCGTGCTGACCAGACCCGCGAAGCCGAGGCACGTCGTCGTATGGCAGTGGAACGCCTCCGCTGCTGCAGCCTGATCTCGGCGAACTGAATGGCTCATTGGAGCGCATGCGCCTAGCGGGCCTCGATGCTCACGTGACCATTCGCGGCCAACTTTCTGACGTGGTGGGTGCCACCGATCATGTCGCTTTCCGTGGCTAACCCGGTGTCTTTAACGGCTCCGGAACGCGATGCTGAAACCGGCGGCGGCTTTGGGCTCGTGGGGCTACGCGGGCGCGCGGCGGCGATCGGCGGAACCGTCTGGACAGACACCACGCCCGGCTATTTCTGGCTGTATGCGCAGTTAGCCATGACGCCATCTGCGGCGGTGACGCCTTGACCAGAGTTTTGGTGGTGGATGATCAGTCGCTCACCCGCCAAGGGTGACGGACGTTCTTGGATCCCACCCGGATATTGAGGTGGTGGGGGAGGCTGTTGACGACGCCCAGGCCGTGGCGTGCGTCCAGAGTCTTCGCCCGAGCGTGGTCCTCATGGACATTCGCATGCCGCTCGTTGACGGTATCGAGGCGACCCGCCGGATATTCGAGGACCCCAACAACGCTGACGCACGCGACCTCATTCTGACCACGTTCGAGGAAGACGAAAACGTGGTTTCCGCCATTCGCGCGGGAGCCAGCGGATTTATCGGCAAGGGCGCTGAGCCTGAGGACATTGTGAAGGCAGTTTTAGCGGTGTACGACGGCGAAGCTCTGCTGTCGCCCGTCGCCACCCGGGCGTTGATCACCCGTTATGTCGCTGAAGTTCCGCGAAACTCCTCCGCGGGGACGCCGCATTTTCCCGAGCTAGAGCAACTGACGGTTCGTGAACAAGAAGTGTTGGTGCTCGTGGCGAGGGGATTCTCCAACACGGACATTGCAGAGCATCTGCAGATCTCGCCGTACACCTCGAAGACGCACGTCAATCGCATCATGGATAAGGTGCAGGCGCATGATCGCGCTCAGTTGGTGGTCCTGGCTTATGAGTCAGGACTCCTGACGCCGGGCCAGCAGAACTAGCCCGGCGGATTTCAGGAATTGGTGCTTTAGTCGCTAGGCCGCCGCGTGGCGGGCGCTCGTGGAGAGCTCCTTGGTGAACTCGTCGACGTGGCGTTCGATCAGATCGACGATCTCCCGAACTTCCTCGACAGACTTTTCTGCAAGGAGCGGGATGTCCCACTCGATGTAGGTGCTATCTGGCCGCTGCTCGATCTGGTCCAAGCAACCCATGGCGACTACGTATTCGGCGGCGTCATGGACGTCAGTGTCGATGGGCTTGGGGAACATGCCGCTCAAGTCGATGCCGCGCTCCTGAAGGACTTCCACGGCACGGTGATGCAAGTGGCCGCCCGGGTTGACGCCGCCGGAGCGCGTCCCGACAGCGCCTTCTGTCCGGCGTCCCATGAGGGCAGCTCCAATTTGCGAGCGTCCGGTGTTGGACGGGCACACGAACAATACACGCGGCTTGTCGCCCTCGATGAGTCCATGCGAAATAGCCAGTGCGTGGAGGCGCTGATCCGCGAAGTGCTCCGTGGTGGTGAAAAGGTGAGTCTTGACTTTACTTTGGGCGTCGAGCGTCGCGAACGAGTAGTTGACGACATCGGCAATTTTCTCGGGGCTGAAGAGCTTTCCGTACTTCTCGGTCAGGTGTTCAGCGATGCGTGGCAGCATGCGTCGTGTTTCCATGGCCACTCCTTTTGAGTCGAGTCCCTATCTGAACCTCAGTTGAACAGAAAGTGAACTTTAGGTTAACAAGCATAATGACGCCGCTGTGATTTGTAACTAGTTCAGAGTGATTTTTTAGGCCATCGCAGGGGTTCCAGTACTTTGGGAAGTATGCCCCCTAGATCTGAAGAGAAGGCACCCAAGCCGAGCGGCGGCGTGGTACTCCTTTCTGAAAATGACGGAAACGTAGCGCGCCAAACGCAAGCCCAAAAGCTCAATACCCTGAACCACAAGTACTTGGTGCGCGTGGAATCCCGCGCCACCTGGTCCGGAATTGTGGCCGCGGTGCTGGCGGGCGGCTTCGCTTTTCTCGCGTTCCAGGGGTACCGACCGCCGCTGTCTGGAGACAATTCGGTGGCCGTGTATGCGGCAATTCTGTCTGCGATTGCCTCGGCGCTCGCGTTCTTCATGGGGTTTCTCTTCGCAACGCAGCAAGCGCTGAAGTGGCTCTCGGAACGACCATTGCCGCGCCGGATTCTCGACGCTCTGGCGCTCATGGCCATGCACGGATCCATCGCGATGATGGGATCCTTAGCACTGTTTCGGATGTTCCAAGCGTCTTTCGTGGGCCTGACTGTTGATGCGATCGCGGGATCGGCCATGGTGGCTGGCGCTGCGGCGATGGCTGCGTACTTGTCCTACTCTTCGGGCGCCAAGATCAGCACGGCAAGCCTGTCAGTGCTGTTGGCTTCTTATGTCGCCGCGGGCGTTGTGGTGAGCATGCTGTACGCCGAAAATCCCTTCTGGTGGCACTCGATGTTCAGTGAACTGGGCACGGGGCAGGCAGGCCCCACCAGCTATTGGACGTTCAACACCACGCTGGTGACTTCAGGAATTCTGCTCGCACTGCTCGCCGACTTCATCACGCGTGAACTCAAGGACTGGAGCGAAGTGAAATGGCTGGCCAAGCGAGAGCTGATTGATTTTTCGCCGGCTCTGCCCGTGCGGTTCTTGAGGCGAGTGGAGACGCGGTTTGTGCGGCCGCGCGTCTCGATTGTGCGCGGATGCCTCATTGGAATCGGCGTGTGCTTGGTGGGGATCGGACTGGCTCCCGTGCACACCATGACTGACCTGCACACGGCGTTTGTCTGGGTGGCCGCGTTCTTGATTGTTTTCATGATGCTCGGGGTGCCGGTGTGGATGCCGTATTTCCCGGGAGCGTTCTACATCATGAGTTTTGGTGCGGTGCTGGTCTTGGTGGGCGCTTCATATCTGTGGTTTGGGCTGGGGTACTACAACCTCACGGCCCTTGAACTGGTGGCGGCAGGCGTGTTGTTTGGTTGGTTGGTGGTCCTGATCCGCAACATTGACGCCGTGATGAGCCAGCCGGAAACCGAACGCGCGGCGTAGGGCTTTCGTGGGATTGAGATGTCACAATCCGTAGCCCGCGAGGGCGGTGAGTGACCAGGATGTGAGTTGCAACCTAAGTTGTGACATGGTGCAAAGGTGACCAATCTCTTCGTGAAACAACCTCTCGCCGGGCGCATCGCTGCGCTTGTTGGCATCTTCATGCTTGCGCTGGCGCTTCGAGCCGCCGCTCTGGTGGTGGCGCCACTGCTTCCCGAAGCCGGACCTGCTCTCGGTTTCAATTCGGCATCCACGGGTCTCTTGGCGATGCTCGCGCCCGGAACCTTCGCGGTGTTTGGGTTCTTCGCTCCGGCGCTCATTAAACGGTTGGGGCTGGAACGCGCTCTGGCTGTCTCCATCACGCTGGCTGTAGTGGGTCAGGTGCTGCGCGTCTTCATGCCAAACGTGTGGTCCTTCTTGGCGCTGTCCATTGTGGCGCTCGCAGGATACGGAATCGGCAACGTGGTGCTTCCGCCTCTCATCAAGAAGTACTACCCGGACCGATTGGCGCTGGTCACGGCGATCTACGTAACGCTCATATCTATTGGTACGGCCGTCAGCCCTTTGTTTGCGGTACCCATTGCCCAAGCCACCAACTGGCAGTTCTCCATGGCTATTTGGGCACTCCTGAGTCTGGTGGTTGCCGTACCGTGGGCCATTCAGTTGGCTCAGGATCGTCGCGTTGAAAGACTCACCGGCAAAAAGCGACCGGACGATCCCTTCGCAACCTCAGCCACCCCCGCAAAGATCAATCCGTTCCGCTCGCCCGTTGCTTGGGGCCTGGCCATCTTTTTGGCCGGAAACTCGGCCCAAACGTACGTGTACTTCACGTGGATCCCGTTGTATCTCGTGGAGCACGGCTTCACGCCGGGGGAGGCTGGCACTGCGCTCGCGTACTTCGCGATCCTCGCACTGCCGGTTAGCTTGCTGGTGCCATTGTGGTTGCCGAAACTCAAAAAGCCCTTCTACGCCATCGTGCTCTTCACGGTTCTCTGGATTGTGGGGCACGCCGGAATGTACTTCTCGCCTGAGAATGGCACGTGGTTGTGGATCACGTTCTCCGGTTTGGGCCAGGCGACCTTTGCTACTGCGCTTCTCATGATCAATTTGCGCTCGCGGACAACCCGAGGCGCGAGTGTTCTGGGTGGCTTTAGTCAGGGACTCGGTTACGCGGGAGCCTGTGCGGCGCCCTTCCTGTTCGGCATCATCCGCGACGCCACCGGCGGCTGGGGTGCTTCCTTCGCGACCCTCGGTGTGTGCGTGGTGGTCATGCTCGTCGGAGCCACGATGATCAGCCCCAAGCGCTACATTGAGGATGTCTCATAGGTGCATTCAAAGGTACTTCCGTCAACAGACTTTCGTCGGGATCTAGCGGTCCTTCTTTAATACGTTCGGGTCCACTGATTTAGACGTTCGAATACAATTGAATCGAATTTCGCATGGATTCATTTACTCATCGCAAGAGTGTAAATAGGCTGGCCGTGATCAGCAATTGTTGATCAAAACAGACACTTTGTTGAGGGGAAAAATGAAAAAGACATTTGTAAAAGCCGCGGTTTCCGCGTCTCTTGTTGGTGCTCTGGCCTTCACTGGAGCCAGTAGCGCACAGGCGTCCGTCGGCGTCCCAGCTACTGCAACCGTCTCAATCCAGGCGAGCACTTCGACTCCTATCGCGGCAACTAGCTCGCTCTCCGCAGCGTCCACGCTTGCTCTTGGTGGCGCAAGCTCGTCCAGCGGCAATTTGGTGACGCTTCCACCGGCGGATAAGTCCGGTCAGGCTTCCATCCAAGCTCTACCAGCGTTGGCTATTCGAGTTGCGGTCCGCGCAGCACTTGAGGCAATCAAGCGAATTTCATATGCCACTTACACGCGCGTCATCGGAGCCGTAAAGGTTGGCAAGACTCACTTCGTGAACTACTTCAACAACACCCTGAAGCCATGGCTCAAGGCTCGCGGGATCGCCATTCTTGATGGCGTTTCAGGAGCGGTGGTGTTCGAAGTTATCCGGTGGATCATCGGCTTCTAAGTCAGCAGACGATATTTGGAAGAGGCTGGGGCGTTGCTCATGACGAGCGACGCCCCAGCCTCTCTGCTTGGCAACGAGTTCCTATAAACAACGAGCGAAAACATGAGGCTCAGTGAATGCAGTTTGAGGTTCACAGTGCATGCGCGAGTCACCAGCGAACTAGCGCTTTCCTGTTTGGGTGTAGCGGACGAATTCGATGAGGATGCCCGCAACCAAAAGTCCCAAGACAATGAGAGGTTTCCACCAGCCAAATTGTTCGATTGGCATCGCGAAGAGCGCAATCACCGCCAGCACCATGGCAGCGAGCATGAACGGAAGACGTGGCTTACCTCGATTCTCCGGCATGAGTTGCGCTGCGTAGGTACCAGGTTCGCCAAATTCCCTCACCAGTGCCTCATATTCTTCAAGACTTTGATTCTCTGCCGGCCACCCAATGCTCTCCATGGCAGATGCCACTAAGTCCTCACTTGCTCCGCGAGCGCGAAGGGCGGCTTTTAAGCTGGTCTGGTAGCTGATCATGAGTGGATCCCTAAAAGTCGAGTAGCGAATACTAAGAAGTGAAGGCCTAAGCCGCCGTGGAAGTCAGCATCTTCAGACTTAATGAGATGTCTTTCCAAGCGTGCTCAGCGATCTCAACTTGACTGCGTCCTTCATCCGTGAGCATGAGGATTTTGCGCGCCGGACCCGTGTTTGAGGTATCCCACGAATGACGTAGTAGGCCTTCGTCTTCCATCCGCGCCAGCACTGGGTACAGCGTGCCACCTTTGATATTTCCGAATCCCTTTTCCTTCAGGTAAGTCAGAAGCTGATAACCATGCGCATCCCGAAAAGACAGTGCTGCCAATACCGCGTAACGCAGAGCGGCTCGGGCAAACTCTTCCCGCCATTGCCAAATGTCCATGCTTGTACGCTAAGTGATGCTATTCGAGATTGGAACTTAGTTTGGGAAACTATCTACTTTAGGGTGACGATTTATAGACGAAAGTATTAACGGTGGGTACGTTGTGCAGAGTTGAGAGGCTCGATGCGCCTTGCACAAGCGTGGGACAATGGAGCGGATGACTCCCAAAAATTCCTCCCCAGAGCCAGAACACCACCGTTCCGGAACCTCCAAAGCGCATGCGCGCCGCCCGGATGCACCGAGCGCCGGCCCATTGCGCGGGGTGAGGGGAGCGGAAGGGACGCGGCCCGCTCAATTGAGTGGCGGCGTCGTACGGGAAAATAACCGCAATCAAGTGCGGCCCGCAACCGAGGGCTGGGAACAGCAGACGACTTCCGAGGGGCGCCCGCTGCTCCAATTCAAGTCGCCACGCGTTTCGCAGCCACCAGCACACTTGGCGGACCTGACTCTCGAGGAGCGTCAGGCGAAGCTCAAGGAACTGGGCCTCCCAGCCTTCCGCGCGAAGCAGCTTTCCGTTCACTATTTCCAGCACTACACCACAGACTCCGAGCGTATGACGGACCTTCCGGCGACCGGTCGCGAAGAGCTCGTTTCGGCGATGTTCCCGAAGCTGCTCACCGAGGTCAAGCGCCTCGTCACGGACAACGGTGACACTATCAAATTCTTGTGGCGCCTCTTCGACGGCTCCCTCGTGGAATCCGTCCTCATGCGCTACCCCGGCCGCATCACCCTGTGCGTGTCCAGCCAGTGCGGTTGCGGCATGAACTGCCCATTCTGCGCCACCGGCCAAGCCGGCCTGACCCGCAACATGTCCGCCGCTGAAATCCTTGACCAGATTGTGCAAGCCAACCGAGTGATCGCCGAAGGCGGCTTGGGCGGGCTGCGCCGCGATGGAGGGCACGACGCCGAACGCGTCACCAACATCGTGTTCATGGGCATGGGTGAACCGCTCGCCAACTACAAGCGCGTCATGAACGCTGTGCATCGCATGGTGGCTCCCGCCCCCGAAGGCCTGGGGATGAGCGCGCGCAACATCACGGTCTCCACCGTGGGCCTTGTCCCGGCGATCAACAAGCTGGCCGACGAGAACATTCCGGTCACTTTTGCGTTGTCCTTGCATGCTCCAGATGACGAGCTGCGCGACGACCTCATTCCCGTGAACTCGCGCTGGAAAGTGGACGAAGCTATCGACGCCGCGTACGGCTACTACAAGAAGACCGGCCGCCGCGTCTCCATCGAGTACGCACTCATCAAGGATATGAACGACCACGCGTGGCGTGCCGCGCTGCTCGCGAAGAAGCTCAACTCGCGCGGACGCGGTTGGGTGCACGTGAACCCGATCCCGTTGAACCCAACCCCCGGATCCATCTGGACGTCGTCCGAGCCGTCCGTAACGCGAGTGTTCATTCAGACTCTTGAGGATGCCGGAATTCCTGCCACGCTGCGCGATACGCGCGGCAAGGAAATCGATGGCGCTTGCGGACAGCTCGCGGCTGCCGAGTAGTTATTTTTTGATGACGACGCCGGGGCTTGCGTTAGTGCCTCGGCTTCCAGTGGTGCGGGCGGCCGGGGCTATCAAAGCTAGGTCGCGGAGAACCCGCCGAGCACGATAGCCAAAAGTTTTGAAAGGTCGATACTTTTGGCTATGTTGCGCCCAAGAGTTGGGCAGTAACGTAGTTGGCGTCTGCACTATCGACGAACTGATGAGTTCTCACTGGTCCACAGCTGAACCGACGCGGACCCTGTGAAGTGAATCCGGCGGACATGCAAAAGGACGCAAGAATGAAACTTCTCCCTTAGATGATGATGGCCGCGGTCAGTGGTGTCTTCACCGGAGCATCCCTGGTATTTCTAGTCATCGTCGGAGCACTCGGTTTTACCTATGCGACGCCCAAAGCGGTCCATTTGCCGGGTCTCATCCAAGCTTGGTTCACAACCGAGAACGCGATGCCCGCCGTGAACTTCCAGCCGAACTTCGCTGGAATGCTGGTGAAGTCAGTCTGGGTTCTATCGGAAGGACGGCGTTGCCATCCGTGCCGCGGGCAGTCCTTCGGGCTATGGAAGACGGCGAAATTCCTATCACGCTGCGCGAGATACACGCGGGGAGGGAAAACGGCGGCGCTTGCGGACAACCCGCGGCGGCAGACTAATGCAACACCCGAATTACTGTTCGGCAGCGTACCGACGTGTAGTTTCGCGTAGTTGTTCGGCAAAGGTGGCTGTGACAGGTTTGGATGGCCCCGGTAGGACGGTTATATCTGGCCCCACTTCATGACTCGCCGGGCACTTGTGACGGTTATTTGTGGCCCCACCTTCAACGTTGGATTCATCAGTGGATGGATGCGGCGGAAGGCTGGTCTGGATGGAGTCGAGAGTGGAATTGTTCGCGCGGATCCGAAGGGACGCCCGGGTTGAAGGCCTGTCGGTTCGTGCGTTGGCGGTCCGGCACGGAGTTCACAGACGAACCGTGAGGCAGGCACTGGATTCAGCTGCCCCTCCGGAGCGCAAACAGAGACAGGGTGTGGCCTGGCGGCTGGAGCCGTTCAAGGACGCGATCGATGCGATGCTGATCGAGGATACGACGGCGCCGCGGAAGCAGCGCCATACCGCCCGCAGGATCCTGGCCCGGCTCATCGAAGAGCACGGTGCGCAGGAGTTGTCGTACTCCACAGTGCGGGACTACGTCAGGGTCCGCCGGGCCCAGATTGATGTGGAGGCCGGACGCCGCGTTGAGGTGTTCGTCCCGCAGGAACACGCGCCGGGCGCCGAGGCCGAGGTGGACTTCGGCGAGGTCTATGTCGTGCTGAACGGCGTGAAGACGAAGTGCCACATGTTTATCTTCCGGTTATCGCATTCTGGCAGAGCCATCCACCGGATCTACCCGACCCAGGCCCAGGAAGCCTTTCTCGAGGGCCACGTCGAGGCCTTCAACGTTCTTGGCGGCATCCCGACCAAACACATCCGCTATGACAACCTCACCAGCGCGGTCACCGCGGTGGTGTTCGGGCAGGGCCGGCAACGTCGGGAGAATGACCGGTGGGTGTTGTTCCGTTCGTTCTACGGCTTCGATCCCTTCTATTGCCAGTCCGGCACCGCAGGGGCCCATGAAAAGGGCGGGGTTGAAGGAGAGGTGGGCCGGTTCCGCCGCAACAGACTCTCGCCCATGCCTGTCGCTGACTCCCTGGACGAGCTCAACGACCGGATACGGGCTTGGGAAGCCCAGGACGACGGGCGGCGCATCAATGACAGGGTCCGCACCATCGGTCAGGACTTCGAGATTGAACGGCCGTTCCTGGCCCCTTTGCCGGCGGAGGAGTTTGATCCGGGTCTGGTGCTGACCCCCAGAGTTGATAGGTCCTCGATGATCATGGTCCGGATGGTCAAGTACTCCGTCCCGGCCCGGTTCATCGGCCGGAGGGTCCGGGTCTCGCTGCGGGCGTCCGAGGTCGTGGTGTTTGACGGCCGAACCGTGGCCGCCAGGCATCAGCGGGTCTCCGCCCGGTCCGGTCAATCGGTCCAGCTGGATCACTATCTCGAAGTCCTCAAAACCAAACCCGGAGCCCTCCCCGGCTCCACCGCTCTGGCCAGGGCACGGGAGTCCGGGGCGTTCACGTCCGCCCACGAAGCCTTCTGGGCCGCCTCCCGCCGGGTCAACGGCGACGCCGACGGGACCCGCGAACTTATCGACGTCCTGCTCCTTCACCGGTCCATGGAAGCCGGAGACATCCATGCAGGGATCACCGCTGCGCTGGTAGTGGGCGCGGTCAGCGCAGACGTCGTCGCGGTCGAAGCCCGCAGACACGCCACGACCTCTTCCCGGGGTGGGGCCAGTTCCGACCGTCATCCCGGTGCTCATGCTGAAGAGAGAGTGCAACGGGTTGTCAGTCTCACCCAACGCCGCCTCATGGACCCCGCCGCCGTCATTGCCGGGCTCCCGCCTGACATCCGGCCCCTGCCCTCGGTCAATGCCTATGACGAGCTGCTGGCCAAACGCACCGAACACCCTGCAGGACCCGCGTCGAAGGAGAACATCTCATGAGCCCTACCGCACCGGCCACCACCATCACCCCGACCCTGCGACGGAGGCGCGGCCTGACCGAGCAGGCCGCGGTCGCCGCCGTGGACCAGGCCTGCCGCCGGCTTCGCCTGCCCACCATCCGCGCGGTCCTGGACGAGGCCCTGACCGTCGCCGGGAAGGAACAACTCTCCTACCAGGGCTTCCTGGCCGAGCTGCTGCTGGCCGAGTGCGACGACCGGGACCGACGCTCTTCGATTCGCCGGGTGAAGGCCGCGAACTTTCCCCGGGACAAATGGCTCGGGGACTTTGATTTCGATGCAAACCCGAACATCAACCCCGCCACCATCCACACCCTGGCCACCGGGGAATGGATCCGCAAAGGACAACCCCTCTGCCTCATCGGTGACTCCGGAACCGGCAAATCCCACCTGCTCATCGGACTCGGCACTGCCGCCGCCGAGAAGGGCTACAGGGTCAAGTACACCCTCGCCACCCGGCTCGTGAACGAACTCGTAGAGGCTGCCGATGAGAAAGTCCTGGCAAAGACCATCGCCCGCTACGGCCGCGTGGACCTGCTGTGTATTGATGAACTGGGCTACATGGAACTGGACCGCCGAGGCGCCGAGCTCCTCTTCCAGGTCCTCACCGAACGGGAAGAGAAAAACTCCATCGCCATCGCCTCCAACGAATCCTTCTCCGGCTGGACCAAAACCTTCAGCGACCCACGTCTCTGCGCCGCCATCGTGGACCGGCTGACCTTCAACGGAACCATCATCGAAACCGGCACCGACTCCTACCGCCTCGCCCACACCCTCAACCAACAAACAGCGAGCTAAATCGCTGGACCCATGCCGGCTGCCCGGTTGCCGGTGCCTCCGCTCTCTGGGTGGCCAGCCTTGAGTACAAGTGCCCCCTGAGGGATCGGCTGGCGGGACGTTTCGGAGCTGAATGTGATTGCAGAACTCGCCTGCACGGAACGTCTGGCGTCGCCTGCACCCGCGGACCACGCCGAACCACCCCAGTTCCGGGCAATCGCTCAGGTCCGTGGATGAACCGAGTTGCTGACACGCGACTCGTCTAGAAGACTGCAGAGATGATGCTGGGGGAAGACTCGAAACCTGTGGAATTCCGGACATTTACACCTCTGCGGTACCGTGCCGTGCTGGCTGCTGTCGGAATTGCAGCTGTGTCCATTCTGTTGGCTGCCACTCCTTGGCCCGGGCTGGCGGTGCTTGTGGCGGCGGTTTTCGTTGCTGTTATGACGATGTCCGTCCGGATTCGACTGGACGAAGAATGCCTGTCGATCCGCGTCGCCGGTGTCTTCGCGACCACGATCCCGTATCGGGAGATATCAGCAGTCTCCGCGGGACGAAACACCGGTTTTGTCCAAGGCATGGGTCTGCGCATTCTCCCCGGTGGAGGCACCGGCTACCTCGTTGGCGGCCCATCCGTGCGGATCCAATGCGGCAACACCGCGGTGTTCGTCTCGTGCGCTGACCCCCAGGGGCTCGTCACCCGCATCGGCGCCCACATTCCGTGATGACGGCTTCCTTGCACGGACTGAACGCGAGCTCATCCCCAAGCCGACCGTCCCGCGGCAGGATCTTTCACCGGGCGGGAACGCCCCAGAGATACGGCCTGGCAGTGCCCAGTGTCAGGTTGCCAGGTGGTCTGCACTGGCTGCCAGCCGCCGCAGCTCTTGGATATGGCCTTTAAAGGCGCGTGAACCTGCCTTGGTCATGTGCACCCGGGTGCGGGTTCGAGTGTTGACCGTGCCCTTGCGCAGGTTGACGTAACCGGCCTGTTCAAGGACTTTCAGATGCTTACTCAGTACCGAATCGCTGAGAGTAAGACCGTCACGGATTACGCTGAATTCCACTTCTCCTGCACCGGCCAGGAGCGCGCAGATACGTAGTCGGGTCGGAACGTGAATGATCTCGTCAAAATCGGCCTCCATCAGTGAGAGGCTCTAATTGAAGCAGCGAGTTTCTTATCCATCGCGGGCCCGCATACAAGCGTGAGGGCAAGTGCCAGTAGGCCGGCAACATAAGCAGCCCACTCTCCTCCGCTTAGGGCATGGACCACGAGGGCGCCGGTGACGAGAACCGCAAAACCTGCCAGATAGAGCAAGCCCAGGACCCGGCTTCCAGGGTGCGTGTAAACGTCCAGGATCACCCGGGACCGCTCCGTCTGCAGGACCGGTAACACGCAGAAAATGATGATTGAGGTGCCCAGGGCTACTGTCGCCCACCCATGCGAGGTGAAGAGCACCAACCCAATGATGAACAGGCTCATCCCCACGCCCTGCGCCGGATACAGCCATCCAGGGGAACGGACGAAGGGGGCCAGAGCACGGTGCGATTCGGCAACGGTGTCCAGCGCCTGCTGTGCCTGCTGAGGATTGGGCCGCGCGCTTCTTTCGTCTGTCATGTCACCAATGTAGACTTTCCATTGCGGAAACTCAAGTCTTTCCATTGAGGAAAACATATTGCATTCCTCTGCCCGTAAGCCGTGTTCGAAGCCATCACTCTTCACGCGGCGAGCCGACCGAATGAGTCCATCGCAACGTTGCTCGATGTGGTGGTGGACTTCGTCCATACCCCTGACATCGAGCGGTACAAGCCCAGCGATCAGTGGGAACGGGGCCTATGCATTTGGTTCATGAAGGACCCCTGACCCTAGGGCACCCGCGGGACCAGGGCCACCAAATTTTCCTCAGTGGGGCCAGGAATAACCGTCATGCTGGGGCCAAAAAAGGTTGACATAGTCAGCAAAGGCGTAGATCTCGTCGACCGACTCGATCGGATGCCTAGTTTCAGTCTTGTCCGCGTCGAAAAGACCAATGTACTTTTGAGGTCGATTGAAGTGGAGACGAGCGATTGGGCGCCGGTTGTTGTCATCGAGAAGAATCGCAAAGTATGACTTGGCATCTCGATGGGCAACTGTGCTGGCTTTGACTTCGCCACACACAATCGCCTGAACTACACGGAACCCATCGAGCTCCTCAAGTGTGGTTATAACACCATCTTCGTTTGCGAGATCTTTGTCGACAGCTTCTTCGCTAGTGACAGTGCTCGCAAGATCTGCATCGTTGTTTGAAACGTAGACGTGAGTCGTTCCCGTTTCACCAAGCGCTGCCTTGAGTCGATCGTTGATTCGCTCGCTAAGAAATTGGCCGCGAGCCTTAGTTACGAGTGGCGTGAGGGACTGCTGAAGGTTTGGTTGACTCCTGACCTGTGAGGATTAACCTCGCGGGTGGAAGGATGTTCATCATGCCCAAGGCCTTTCCCGAAGAGTTCCGCCGTGACGTGGTCGCGGTTGCCCGCAAGGGCGAAGCACCGCTGGCCACGATCGCCAAGGACTTCGGCGTTTCACCGGCTGCACTGCACCGTTGGCTGAAGAAAGCCGACGAGGAAGACGACCCCAAAACCAGGGCTGCGAAGGAAGAATCCGCCGAGCTGCGGGAAGCGAAGAAGCGCATCAAGCTTTTGGAACAGGAAGCCGAAGTCATGCGCCGGGCAGTCGCGTATCTTTCCAGGGACATCAACCCAAAATGATGTTCCCGCTGGTCCTTGACCTTGCCGCCGACGGTGTTCCTGTCGCGGTGACCTGCCGGGTACTGAACTTCTCCAAACAGGCCTTCTACAAGTGGAAATCCAACCCCGTCTCGGTTCGGGATTGGGAGGAAGCACACCTCATCAACGCTGCGATCGACGTCCACGCCGACGACCCGGCATTCGGCTACCGGTTCATCGCCGACGAGCTCAACGCCGGCGACAAAACGGTGGCCAGCGAACGCCGGATCTGGCGGCTCTGCTCGGCCAATGGGATCCTTTCTGTCATCCACCGCAAACGGGTCGGAGGGCGTAAGGCTGGTCCACCGGTCCACGATGACCTGCTCAAGCGGGACTTCAGCGCAGCGGCGCCGGACACGAAGTGGGTCACGGACATCACCGAGCACCCCACCGCAGAGGGCAAGCTCTACCTGTGCGCGATCAAGGATCTGTATTCGAACCGGATCGTGGGCTACTCCATGGACGGCCGTATGAAAGCGTCCCTGGCGGTGGCCGCACTGGCCCACGCCGTGGCGCTCAGGAGCCCGTCAGTGGCCGTGGTGCACTCCGACCGTGGTAGCCAACCCGGATTCAACTGGTCGTAGCAACACCTTGATCGTGGAGGTATGCAATGGGAAGACCATCAGCATGGGTGCGGCAGTTCACAGGCCGTTCAGCGATGAAGTCGCCGGGGGCTCCGTCTCATCGTCAGGAGGTCGAACGAGAGTTCTGGAAGCACATCGCCACCGGGATCACCTCTGAGAAGGCAGCAGAGGCCACTGGTGTGTCTCAAGCCGTTGGTGCTCGATGGTTCCGCAATCGTGGTGGTATGCCGCTGTTTATGTCCTCGAAGGTCTCTTCCCGGTACCTTTCCTTCCAAGAGCGTGAGGAGATCGCTCTGCTGCGAGCCCAAGAAATCGGTGTTCGCGAAATAGCTCGTCGTCTAGGACGGAGTCCTTCTACGATTTCACGAGAGTTACGGCGTAACGCGGCCACCCGAGGCGGGAAGTTGGACTATCGAGCCTCAGTTGCTCAATGGAAGTCGGAGGTCTTCGCTCAGCGGCCCAAGACTGCAAAGCTGGTGAGTAATCCCAGGTTGCGGGACTACGTTCAGGACCGACTGGCGGGAAAAGTCACCGCTGCTGACGGACAGGTGATTGATGGGCCTGATGAGGCTGTGTGGAAGGGCAGAAATAAGCCTCATCGCGGGGATCGCCGATGGGTGAAAGGCTGGAGTCCTGAGCAGATCTCCCATCGGCTGAAGGTTGACTTCCCTGAGGATGAGTCCATGCGGATCTCGCACGAAGCTATCTACCAGGCTCTCTACATTCAGGGCCGTGGTGCTCTGAAGCGTGAATTGGTGACCTGCTTGCGCACCGGCCGCGCCCTTCGGGTCCCGCGTGCCCGAGCGCAGGCGAAATCATGGGCCCATGTCGATGAGAAGGTCATTATCAGCCAACGGCCCGCCGAGGTCGAAGACCGAGCCGTGCCAGGCCATTGGGAAGGTGACCTGATCATTGGACTCAATCGCTCGGCAGTCGGCACGCTGGTCGAGCGCACCACACGGTTCACCATGCTTGTCCATCTGCCTCGCGAACAAGGCTACGGCACCCTCCCGCGGAAGAAGAACGGTCCTCCTTTAGCCGGGTACGGGGCAGTGAGCATGAAAAACGCGTTGTCGAAGACTGTTGCGGAACTGCCCGAGCATCTGCGAAAGTCACTCACCTGGGATCGAGGCAAAGAGCTCTCAGCTCATTCTCAGTTCACCGTCGAATCTGGAGTACCAGTCTATTTCGCAGACCCACGTAGCCCCTGGCAACGCGGCACGAACGAGAACACCAATGGGCTGCTACGGCAATACTTCCCCAAAGGCACCGATCTCTCACGATGGGGCGCTGAAGAAGTCGCAGCCATCGCTCACACCCTCAACACCAGGCCGCGAAAGACCCTGGGATGGAGAACCCCAGCTGAAGCGTTCGAAGATTATCTAGAATCAGTACAACAACCGAGTGTTGCTACCACCGATTGAATTCACCCAATTCCGATCCCGCAAATTCGTCTCCGCACTGAACGCCAACGGCTTGAATGGCTCGATGGGCAGGGTCGGCGCGTGCGGCGATAACGCGGCCATGGAATCGTTCTTCGCCCTGTTGCAGAAGAACGTGCTGAACCGGAAACGATGGGACACCCGCCAAGAACTACGCCTGGCCATCACTACCTGGATCGAGCGAACCTACCATCGCCGGCGACGGCAGAAAGCACTCGGTAAACTAACCCCGATCGAGTTTGAGACAATCAACAGCATGGCGCTAGCCGCCTAAAAACTATCAACCCCACGAGTCAACCAAAACGTGGGCAGTCCCTGAATTGCTCTTGTACTCATTGAGTGATGGGACCCTCGTAAACTTTTGCTGCAAGGAACTTAACCCACTCCTCTGTTGGTTCCGAGAACAGCGAAGCGATATTCCGCTTAAGCTGGCCTATGTACTTGAGTTCCTCAGCTGCGCTTACAACTGACTCGATATCGAATTTGTCTTTCGACAATTTCTGTTGTTCTGGAATAAGAGTTTCGTCGATGTCCGACATATCGAGAATCAAAAATGGTTTTGAATCCATCCGGTTCGCCGCGTCCAAGTCAGTGTAAAACTGATAGACCTCACCATTCGTCAGAACGGCGACACATGCGTTTGTCACGGCAAAGTAGCGGTAGAGCTGTGAGGCATGTTCAATTCGGAGATCGCCAGCAGACTTCTTGCACTCAATCA
The DNA here is from genome assembly GCF_014201135.1 of Neomicrococcus aestuarii. NCBI lineage: Bacteria > Bacillati > Actinomycetota > Actinomycetes > Micrococcales > Micrococcaceae > Neomicrococcus > Neomicrococcus aestuarii. The sequence goes on from NZ_JACHDR010000001.1 coordinate 1,812,491, forward strand.
GCATTTGAATTTCACCGTCGCGCACAATCGCGTAGTCAATCTTTTCGCCCTTCTTCACCCCTACGTCGGCGGTGTACTCGGGAACTACTTCAAGTGGATGGAAAACGTCGTCTCCGAGGATGGTCGAAATGAACGGCATGACGAACGCGTTTTTAGTCGCTTCTTCCGTGTCAATGATCGATTTTTGCTGACGAATTTTTGCCGCAAGAGCATTTAGACGCTCTGAAAATTCGCTCGGTTCCCCTTCGAAGTAGTTGTAACTTTGAATGTATCTCCAGTTGATGACACTTAGGAAGTGCTTTCCGAAATCTTTCGACGACCACGCTAAATCACCTGAAATCTTTTAACTTGCAGATCACATGTCAATTGCCTACTTACCGTTACGCAATTGACGCCCAATCGATGCGATCTCTTGCTCGCTTCTCGCTCAAGACAGGCATAGCGTTCTGGCATGAGCGAGAGAGAGTTTTCTCAGCAAGATCCCGATGACGCGCATCCCCGGAGTTCGGGGACCGGCTCGGGGAGAACTTCGCGTCGAAATACTGCCATTGTGGCGTTAGTGGTGGCGGTCATCGCCTTGGCGGTGGCTCTCTTCATGATGTTTGGCAGGGGCGGCGGAACTCCACCTGCGGCTAGCTCATCGCCGGGCGTTTCGAGTCCGGACGGAGTCCCCAGCACTCTGAGCTCGTCTTCTTCGCCAACAGTGGCGTCCTCTACTTCAGCCGCAACTGCGTCAACGTCGGCACCTACGTCAGCTGCGTCGTCGTCCTCTATGAATACGAGCGCAACCGCACTGCCGGCCGCCGAAGCAAAGAATGTGGTCTGGCCGAATCCGGCGGGAAGCCTGCGCTACAGCACCGCCGAAGAAGCCGTCCAGGGGTTCGCCGAAGAGCTCGTGGGCTTCTCGGATCCGGTCTACGGGGAAGTGCAACAAGGCGATGCGCGGTCCGGCGAAGTGGAGATTCGAAACGACGCGACCTCCGGGGCGGTCACGACGGTGATGTTCCGGCAAATGTCCGACGGATTCTTCTACATCCTGGGTGCCGTCTCGAGTGAAATTGAGCCAGCGATGCCCGCAGCAGGTGCCGCTATTTCCAGCCCCGTCACCGTGACCGGAAAATCGCGCGCGTTCGAGGCCGTGGTCAACGTTCATCTCTACGCCCACGGAACCTCAGCGCGCATCGGCGAAGCTGTGGTGATGGGCGGCTCCGCTGCACCGCTAGAACCATTCACCGGCTCCGTCACATTCACCGATACCGGCGCAGCGACCGGCGCGTTGGTGTTCCTCGAATACAGCGCCAAGGATGGCAGCGTTTACACGGCGGCCGCGGTGCCGGTTTCCTTTGAGGAGAACTGAGTAGGGTGTAAAGAAGGATCCCACCGCAACCCGGAGGTACATCTTTGGCACTCTTGAATCCGCTACCCGGTCAAAAATCGACACCGGCATCGCTGGACGTCTTGCTTCTCCCGCATGCTGGCGCGCTTCCTTCCACCTATATCCCGTGGGTCGGTCCGTTGCGGGAGGCTTTCGGCGAGACCTCCATCCGATTGTCCACGGCGGTCCTTCCGGGGCACGTAAGTTCGGGCGAATCGGCGCCGCGGCGCGCTACCGAACTGCACAGCCTCCACCGGTACGGCGACCGTCTAGCTCAGGAAATACTCGCCCAACGTCCTTCGAAAGACTCGAGCGAGACCCGGCCCCTGATCATTCTCGGACACAGCATGGGTGCGCTCCTCGCGGTGGAAACGGTGCGTGCGCTCAGCGAAGCCGGGCAGTCCGTGCTGGGAACAGTTCTGTCTGCGAGCGCGGCGCCCGTGAAGCGCAAGCGGTTCGCTCGGGCCCCGATCTACGTTCGTGAGTCGGCAGGGGAGCTGCGGGAGTTGAATGACCGGGACGCTCTCGAGTTCCTCGTGAAGATGGGCGGCATTCCGCGCGAACTCGCGGATCAGCCCGAGGTTGCGTTGTCCTTCTTGCCGCAGATCCGCCGGGATTTTGAGCTCGAGGACGCTTACCGCTTCACACCGCCGGCAACGTTCAGCACCAAGAACTTCCTGACGCTGAGCGGCAGTGAGGACGATCGCGCGAGCACCGAGAAAATGCGCGGTTGGCACGAGCTTCTGGGCGTCAACGGCCGCCACCGCGAGTTCCCCGGCGGGCATTTCTACCACCAGCAGCACGTCCCCGAGCTCGCAGCGGCGCTCGCAGGATTCGCCGACGCCACGCCTTCATGACACTCACACTGAAAGACATGGCACCCGAGGGCATCATGATCGCCGGCGGCGGGCGGGCGATTCTGTTACAGATCGCTCACCCGGGCGTCGGATACGGCGTGGTGCAGCATTCGAACTTCGCGAAGGACCCGCTCAAGCGTCTCCACGGCACGCTCACTTACATTTACGCCCTCACGAACGGCACGCCGCGGCAAGCGGCGAACGTGGTGGAGTGGGTGAGTAAAGCGCACCAGCCAGTTCGTTCAGCTGGCGGCGATGACCATCCTGCCTACGACGCCCACGACCCCGAGCTCCAGCTGTGGGTTGCGGCAACGCTCTACGACTCGGCGATCCTCGTCTACGAGAACATGTTCGGACCCCTGAACCGCGCGGACGCTGAGAATATTTACCGCGAATACGCCCTGTTGGGCACCGCGCTGGGGATGCCGGAGGAGCGGTGGCCCGGTTCGCGGGCAGAATTTAGGGATTATTGGTACGACGCCGCAGCTCGGCTCCGCGTCGATCCTCCCGTTCGTGAGGTCGCGGCACAGCTGATGCGCCCCCGGAACGTGCCTCGCTACCTGAAAGCGGCCATGCCGATCGCCCGCACCCTGACGGCCGGAATGCTGCCCGCTAAACTCCGCGAAGCCTACGGTCCTGAAGTATTTGGCGGCGCCTACGGAACCCGGCAGGATCTGGAGTATCGGGCACTCATGGCGAGCTGCGGCGTCGTACTACCGAAAATTCCGCTCGCCGTGCGGCACGCGCCGATGCGCTATTACTTGAGCCGTTTGGGCTGAAACCTGCCAACGATCAGGGCATGGTTGAATCGAGGCATGGTTGAAAAGCGCGTAGCCTCCCGAGCCCTCGTCCCCAGCTTCCACGTCATGAACATCCTGGATCGCGTGGCTCAGTTGCGGGCGGCCGGCCACGACGTGGTGTCCTTGTGCGCGGGCGAGCCCTCGGGCGGAGCGCCAGCGGGAGTGAACCAAGCCGCCGCCGGGCTGCACGCTTCCGGCGTATCGCTCAACTACACCTCCGCGTTCGGGATTGCGCCGCTGCGCGAACGGATCGCAGCGCACTATCAGCGCTGGTACGGAACCACGGTGAACACCGAAAATATCGCCATCACCACGGGCGCGTCCGGCGCGTTCATGCTGGTGTTCCTCGCCGCGTTCAACGCAGGCGACCGCGTCGCCATGGCCCGCCCCGGTTACCCCGCGTACCGCAACATCCTCAGCGCCCTCGGCATCAACGTCGTGGAAATCCCGTGCGACGCCTCCACCCGGTACCAACCCACGCCCGAACTGCTCGATGAAGCCCAAGCCGAACACGGGCACCTCGACGGGCTGATCCTCGCCTCGCCCGCAAACCCCACCGGAACCATGGTGGACCGCGCCGAACTCGAAGCGCTCGTAGCCTGGTGCGACGCCCGCGGGGCGCGCCTGATCAGCGACGAGATCTACCACGGCATCACCTACGCGCCCCCATCGGAGCCGGACGCGCGCGGCGTCTCGGCGGTGGAGGTGGACCCCACCGCCGTGGTCATTTCCTCCTTCTCCAAGTTCTGGGGCATGCCCGGCTGGCGCCTGGGCTGGGCGGTGCTGCCGAATGATCTGATCCCTGGCGTCGATGCTCTCGCAGGAAACGTTGCTTTGTGTGCGCCAGCCCCCGCGCAATACGCGGCCGTCGAAGCCTTTTCTGAAGCCGCCTACGCGGAAGGGGACGCCGCGGTGGCCGAGTTCGCCCGGACTCGTGCGTTCTTGTTGGAAGCGTTGCCGCGCTTGGGCTGGGGCGAAGTAGCGCCAGCCGACGGCGCGTTCTACTTCTACGCGGACTTGGGGCCGTGGCTGTCCGTCTGGGAAACGTCCACCGCGTACTGCGCAGCACTACTCGAGGAAGCGTACGTGGCCCTGACCCCGGGACCGGATTTTGATGCGGAGGACGGGGACCGGTTCGTGCGGTTGAGCTTCGCAGCAGGCTACGACGCCGTCGCCGTCGCAGTGGATCGAATCCTCGAGTTCCAGGCGCGGCATGCCCGGTAGTCTCAGGGCCAAAGTGTCCTCAGGGATCAGTCCATGACAAGTGTCATGCGGATCCTGTGACGGCTGGCGCTTCTCTTAGGTTCTCAGGGGTGGGACTCTTGAGGCATGGTCTCATCACCGGCAAATTCATCAGGGTCATCAAGGTCATCAGGGCTGAAATCTACCGCGCCCGCGGTTCATTTGCGGAACGTCTCCAAATCTTTTAGAACGCGGGACGGACTCGTAGAGGCCGTCAAGAACGTCAACCTCACTATCCACCCCGGCGAAATCGTGGCCTTTCTGGGCCCGAACGGCGCGGGAAAAACCACCACCATCGACATGATGCTGGGCCTCACCGAACCCACCGACGGCACTGTGGAAATCTTGGGCGCCGCGCCCCGAGTTGCCATGGACGCCGGACGAGTCTCCGCCGTCATGCAGACCGGCGGGCTCTTGCGAGACCTGACCGTCCGCGAAACCGTGACGGCAATCGCCGCCCTGCACCACGGTCGCTCACGCGTGGATGAAGTCATGGCACGAGCTGAGATCACGGCTCTAGCGTCTCGCAAAGTCGTCAAATGCTCGGGCGGCGAGCAACAGCGCTTGAAGTTCGCGCTGGCGCTCTTGCCAAACCCGGACGTGCTCTTCTTGGACGAGCCCACCGCGGGCATGGACGTCAACGCGCGGCGACACTTCTGGCACACGATTCAGGCCGAAGCGCTGACCGGGCGCACCGTGGTTTTCGCGACTCATTACTTGGAAGAGGCGCAAGAGTTCGCCCAACGAGTCATTTTGATGGCGCACGGCTCCCTCATTGCGGACGCGCCTACCGCGGAATTCCGTTCGCTCGCGTCCGGCCGCACGGTTTCCGCAACGCTGTCCTTGTCTTCAGTTTCAGAAGACGACGCCTCAGCTGGGGTTGAGATTCTTCGCTCCATTCCTGGGGTGCAACAGCTTTCACGCAACGGGGATCGGGTTGAAATCTTGGCTAAGGACTCCGACACTGTGGCGCGGGCGCTTTTGACCTCTCCAGCGCTCGCGGACCTTTCGCCTCGTGATCTCGAGATCTCCGGGGCATCCCTTGAGAACGCCTTCATTTCTTTGACCGAGGCCAATGCGTCAGCCCACAGTGCTGAAGAAACCGTAAGGACTGCATCGTGAACCCCACCTACATGGCCATAGAGTTCAAGCGCCAAGCGCGGGACGTATCGAACGTGATGTTTGTGCTGTTGCTGCCAGCCGCAATGTACTTGCTGTTCGGCGCTTCCACGGCAGGCGGCGAGCAGATGGCAGGGCACGCGAACCTGAAGTACTACGTCATGGCTTCCATGGCGGCGTACGGTGCCGTTAGTGCGGTGACCGCGATCTCGGCGACGGCGGCCACCGAGCAGACTCAAGGGTGGGGCCGGCAGATCGGGCTGACACCTATGCGGCCCTGGCAGTTCGTGCTCACCAAAACGGTAGTGGCGCTGGCCTTCGCGGCCGTGGCCATGGTCATTGTGTATGCCGTCGGCATCTTCACTGGAGCTAAAGCGGACGCCACCTGGATCTGGTGGGCGACAGCCGCAATCTCTCTGGGCTGCTCGGCGGTTTTTGCGCTTTACGGACTCGCGGCCGGGCTCTTGTTCAAGAGCGACTCCGCGGCTGGCGTGGCCTCCGGTTCCGTGACGTTCTTTGCGTTTTTCGGCAACGTGTTCATCCCACTGTCCGGAACCATGCTGGATATCGCCCGCTTCACGCCGATGTACGGGATGATTGGGCTGGTTCGATGGCCGGTGCTGGAAGGCTTCATGGCGGACGGAACACGGGAAGAGCTCTGGTGGTACATCGCCAACGTGGTGGCCTGGACGGTGATTTTCTTGGCGCTCGCACTGTGGGGCGTTCGCCGCTCCCGCGCTCGCCGATAGGCTGAAGACCATGAGCGAGACGGCATCCACACGCCCGAGCTTTTGGGCGAGGCACGCGTGGATCATTGCCGCCATTTGGCTGTTCTTCCTGATCTTTCCCTTGATGACAGTGTGGGAGTTTTCAGGTTCTCCAGCCATCCGCGGCTTGGGGCTGGCCTCCATTGCTGCTTTCGCCGGCGTGTACCTCTACGGGTTCATCACCTTGCCGGACTGCCTCGGCGGACACGCGCCCAAGAGAGCGTGGACGATTTTCGGCATCCTGTGCATCTTGCCCCTGCCAACCATGCTCGTAGACGCAGCCAATTACCTGTCCTTCACGCCTTTCTTGATCAGCTTTGCCGCTTATCTCCTGGGGCTTCGAGCTCTGCTCGTGACTGCGGCGTTGTCCTTTGCTGGCCTGGTCCTTGCAGGATGGTGGTTGGGCAGCGTCGACGCAGTGCTGTCCTTGGGAATTGCGATGGCGTTGGTGTTCGTCGTGAACTTGATGGTGACCCAGATGATGCGGGCCGGCCAGAGCGCGGAACACATGCGCGTTGAGCTTGCACGAGCCGAAGAACGGGTGAAATTGTCGCGGGATGTGCACGATCTCTTGGGGCACTCGCTCACGGTGGTCAAGCTCAAATCCGAGCTCGCCGAGAAGCTCTTAGACGCCGAACCGGCGCGCGCCAAAAAAGAACTTCACGAGATCGGTGAGATCACGGCGGAAGCTCTAGCGGGGGTCCGAGCTACCGTTACCGGATTGCGCGGAGCGAGCCTGAGCCAAGAGCTGCTGAATTCCCAAGCAACGCTTGAAGCCGCCGGCCACGCGGTGACCGTCTCTGGGGACCCGGATGACGTGCCACCTGCCGTGAGTGTTCAACTCGGGTGGGTTATCCGCGAAGTGACCACGAATATTCTGCGCCACGCTCACGCCACCGAAGTTCTCATCTCATGGGACGTCGATTCCTTGACCATCGAGGATGATGGCGACGGCTGGGGCAGCATCCGCAAGGACGTCTCCGGTCCTGATGCCGTGGAGGGTAATGGCCTTCGGGGAATTCGCGAACGTTTGGCTGCCGTGGATGCACGTTTGGTGTTGAGCGAATCGCGCTTTGGCGGCGCTTTAGTGGAGGTGGCATGGTGACTGGAGATGGAGTTGTTGCGGAAGGCCGTGCGCAGATCAGAGTGCTCATCGCAGACGACCAAGCGCTGGTGCGCGGTGCGATGGCAGCGTTGCTGAACCTGGAACCAGACATCGACGTGATCGCCGAAGTAGGCGACGGTACCGCAGCGCTCGCGGCCCTTCGAGAGCAGCAAGTGGACGTTTGCTTACTGGACGTTCAAATGCCGGGAATGGACGGCATTGAGACCGCTGAGCGGATTCGCACCGAACAGCCACACGTCCGGGTGCTTATGGTGACCACCTTCGACCGGCCCGGATACCTCAAACGAGCGCTCGCGGCCGGTGCCTCCGGGTTCGTGGTCAAAGATACGCCCGCGGATCAGCTGGCCGAAGTAGTGCGACGTATCCACTCGGGACTGCGAGTGGTCGATCCGCACTTGGCACAAGAATCCCTCTTTGAAGGGGATAACCCGCTTACCGAACGCGAAGTGGAGATCCTTCTTCGGGCCGCCGATGGAGAACCTGTCGCCAAAATTGCGGCAGCCCTGTACTTGAGTGCGGGAACGGTGCGGAACTATCTATCCAACGCCATCGCGAAGACGTGCACCACGAACCGCATCGAAGCGGCCCGCACAGCACGAGACCGCGGCTGGATCTAGGCAATAGCGCCAGCCGCGGTCTCGTGTAAGTGTTCTACGCTTTAGCGAGCGTCCTTCAAGAACTGCACCAAATCAGCGGCAATTCCGGTGTACGTACCGGGGGTGAGGTTAGAGAGGCGAGCTGCGGCGTCGTCCGTCAATCCCAAACCAGCAACAAACTCACGCAAGCGAGCCTCGTCAACACGGTGACCGCGAGTGAGCTCCTTGAGGCGCTCGTACGGGTTCTCCATGCCAGGCACGCCCGCGATGGCCTCGGCGCGCATGACGGTCTGGATAGCTTCGCCCAGAACTTCCCAGTTCTCGTTGAGATCCTGGGCCATGACGTCGGCGGCTACGTCGAGGCGCTCGAGGCCCTTCGCAACGTTGCTGATTGCGAGGATCGAGTGGCCAAAAGCCACACCGATGTTGCGCTGGCTGGACGAGTCAGTGAGGTCGCGCTGCCAACGGCTCGTGACCAGAGTTGCCGCCAGGGTATCGAGTAGAGAGTTGCTGATCTCGAGGTTAGCTTCGGCGTTCTCGAAGCGAATCGGGTTCACCTTGTGCGGCATCGTGGAAGAGCCGGTAGCGCCCTCCACTGGGATCTGCGCGAAGAAACCGATGCTGATGTAGCTCCAGATATCCGTGCAGATGTTGTGCAGAATGCGGTTGAAGCGGGCCACGTCCGAGTACAGCTCAGCTTGCCAGTCGTGAGATTCGATCTGGGTGGTCAGCGGGTTCCAAGTCAGGCCCAAGCCCTCAACGAACGTGCGGGAAATCTCTGGCCAGTTAGCGCCAGGAACCGCCGAAACGTGAGCGGAGAACGTGCCCGTGGCGCCGTTGATCTTGCCAAGGAATTCAGTGTTCTTGACGCGCTTGAGCTGGCGGTTCAGACGCCAAGCGGAGACCGCAAGCTCCTTGCCGAGCGTGGACGGCGTTGCCGGCTGTCCGTGCGTGCGAGAAAGCATGGGGACGTCCTTGTTGGCGTCCGCCATGTCAGAGATCTGCTGCGTGAGAGCATCCGCTGCAGGAAGCCAGACGTTCGTGACAGCGTCCTTGATGCCGAGCGCGTACGAGAGGTTGTTGATGTCTTCGCTAGTGCAAGCGAAGTGAACCATGGGCTTGAGGTGCTCCAAGCCAAGCGGTGCGAGGCGTGCGCCAATGAAGTACTCGACGGCCTTGACGTCGTGAACCGTGACCTTCTCCGTCTCGGCAAGTTCCTTCACGGAATCATGGTTGAAATCCGTGACGATCTTGCGCAGACCAGCCTTCTGCTCATCGGTGAGCGGGCCGGCGCCTGGAAGAACGTTGTTGTCCGTCAAGTGAATGAGCCACTCAACTTCAACATGGACACGATCACGGTTGAGGGCGGCTTCGCTCAAGTAATCAACGAGCGGAGCAGTTGCTGCGCGGTACCGGCCGTCTAGAGGGCCCAATGCAATGAAGTCATCAGAACTAGAGCTTGCCGAAGGGGACTGGGCCAAAGAAGTACGCGCGATATCAACCATGACCCCTATTCTTTCATCTTCTTTTGGGTTCCTCGGCGTTGGTGGCGTTGCCTTGTGGATTTCTTGCTTTCAATCACGCACTTTGGGGAGCGACTCGTGGGGCGGCTCTGAGTTTTCCCCAACCTTTTGCTTTTTGAGCTGGTGGTGGAGATGCCTTGCATAGCGTGTGGACAGGAGAGCCGGGGTAGGAGGCCGCGGCCCAGTTCATGAGGGAGCACAAGATGTTGGCGGATTGGTTCAGCGACGCTTCAAGGGAGATCCAGCAAGGTCAGGAGCTGGTGCAGGATCTCGAAGCAAAATTGCGGCACATCCATGCAGTGAAGTGGGACTCGCCAGCGGGCGTGAACTTCAAGCGCCGAGTTGAAGCGATGCATGTGCGGGCGTGGGAGGCGCTTAGTAGTTCGAGAGACGCTTCTGCGGAAATCTCCGGTGTCATCGCCGAAATGTCCTCATGGGATCAACGACTTCAGGATCTTCAATCGGAAGCTTCTCAGGCCTATGTCGAGAGCGGCACTCGACTTGCCCAGCTCGTCCAGACAATGGCCAATACGGGCATGAGTACGCCTTTCTATGGCGGTTTCAACTACTTGTCCGTGCGTTAGTAATCAACGAACTTCGTCGGGAAATCATCACCCCGCAGACATCCGCAAAGGAGAAGAAAATGACCGTTTGGATTGATGGTGGTACGGAATCCACCACAGAATTTCGCCTGGAAGAGCTAGAAAAGGCTCGAGAGCTCCTTAACGATGCCCACTTGCGAACTGGCGACGCCATGTACTGGTACCGCAGAGCTCAAGACAAGATCATTCCGTTTGCATTCTTTAGCTTTTCGATCCTTCAGGCGCAGGTGGCGATCGGAGGCGTTTTTGGGCACTTGGTCAAGCTCAACTTTGACACTCTCAAGAATGTGTTGCGTCTAGATCTGGCAATCCAAACGTACGAGGACTCGGAACGGCAGGTAGATGAAGCCGTCGACTACGTGCGTTCTGAACAGCCGGTGCTCGCGGCATTCTTAGACGCAACAGACGAGTCGCCGAAGTTCACTACAGAGACATATGAAGTTGGGGTGCAGAACCTGCCGAGCACCGCATTAGCGGCGGCACTTCTTTTGTTCCGTCCAGCCGGTATCGGTCTCAAATTGCTCGAAGGCGGCGCCTGGGTGGTTTCTGAAGGCGTCGGAGCTGTAGGGATCGACGACCCCGTCGGTAAGGCGATTTCCACACTTGAAGCATCTGGCATAGAAGTACCCGACGGCGCCGACTTAACTCTCATCCTTGGTGAGGTTCTCGCTTTTCAGTTTGGGCTCGTCAATCACCAACCCATCAATGTTGAGCGGACGGAGGAACTCGGATACCGCGGAGTCAGCGGCGAGGTGACTGATCTAGTGGAGATGTCACGAGAACTGACCAATTCGCCATTATCTCCGGATACGCAAGGAGAAATCACGATCGCCGAGATGGCGGCCCCTGACGGGTCAAAGACATATGTGGTGACGTTTCCTGGAACGAATACTTGGATCTCCGAAGAAAACCCTTTCGCCATGACGGGCGTTGCGGAGGGACTAAATCATGGAAGCCCGCAAGTTGCGAAGGCGACTCTCGAATCACTTCACGCTATCGGAGCTGAGGAAGGGTCCCGTGTCATTCTCAACGGCTATAGCCAAGGCGGTGTGCACGCGGCAAATCTTGCCGGAAACGCAGAGTTTCGCGCTCAATACAACGTTGAACAAGTGGTCACGGTGGGATCCCCAGTCGGGAAGATTGAAATTCCGGAAGATGTCAAAGCAATACACATTGAGCATGCCGAGGACCCGATTCCGTCCGCAGACGGCGTGCGTAACCCTGTGTCACCGAGTCGAGTCACCGCGTACTTGAGTGGATATGTGAATCCTGATGAGGCACTTTCAATCGACCCGTTGAGCGCTCATAGCGTTGATAATTACCACTACCAATCAAAGCAACTGACCTTCGAAGACTCGGAGGCAATCACTACCGCAAATGCCGCATATGCGGGTGCTGCGGGGGTGGCAACAGCTGCCACTGTGCACCGGGTGAGCTGGAAAAGAGCGCGTGGATCGAAGTGGGTCATGCCGCTGATTGGCGCTATGGAACTCACGGGCAAAGTGATGCTGGAAGTGAAAAAGCAAGAGAAAGCTACCGCGAGGAATTAGTAGCGTTAGACAACTTGCGAGGGCCTACGCCCCGCGGTCGATCGTGTCCGGTATTACCCAGCCAATCAACGCGGAGACAATGCTGATGATGATCGAACCAAGCACGGCATCCCAGAAGAATGAGGAAACGTGGAAGCCGATCGGCGTGAAGGACATAATCCACGACGTCAGCATGAGCATGGCCGCGTTGATGATGATGGCGAAGATCCCCAGAGTCAGGCACGTGATGGGCAATGACAGAAGTGAAATGATGGGCCGAACCACTGCGTTGACGAGGCCGAAAATGGCGCCGACTGCAAGGTAAGACAGGATATCTCCGGCGGTGTTGTTGCCGGTGGCTGCTGTTGCCGCTTCGGCACCCACAGTGATTCCGGGGAGCAACCAGGCCGCTACAAAAAGGGCGAGGGCGTTGACGACGACTCGGACCAGAAATCGGATCATGTACCCATCATGTCACGGATCACAGTGTGTGAACTGTGACTTCTCTCGGGAAGGCGGATGGCGCGGTGGCGATATTCTTTCGGTATGTCTTCTGAGGAAAAACCAGTTCCATCCCTACGTCCGCGGCCTGTGGTGGATCGATTGCCACGCTACGCTGCAGGAAAGCCCGCTTCGGCCGTAGACGGACTTGATGCGTTCAAGCTTGCTTCAAACGAGAATCCCTTGCCTCCACTTCCCGAGGTACTCGCGGCGATCGCAGAACAGGCGGCGATCAACCGTTATCCAGACTCCCTCGCGACTCCATTGCGTGAGAAATTGGGTGAGTACCTGGGCGTTCCAGCAGACGATGTAGTCACTGGTGCCGGTTCGCTGGGCGCTCTAGTACAGATCCTGTCTGCGTTTGCGGGACAGAATGACGATGGCCGCCCGGATGAGGTTATCTATGCTTGGCGCTCGTTCGAGGCATACCCCATCTGCGTGCAAACAACGGGAGCCGCTCCAGTCCCCGTCCCTGTGCTTGGAGACGGCCGGCATGATCTTGACGCTATGATCGCGGCCATCACTGATCAGACCAAAGTGATTATCTTGTGCACCCCGAACAATCCGACTGGACCGGCGCTAACCCGGGCTGAGGTAGAAGGATTCTTGGCTCGGGTGCCATCGCACATCCTCCTTGTCTTGGATGAGGCCTACACCGAATTCGTGCGTGATCCTGAGACCGTCAACGGTATTGATCTGTACCGTAACTACCCGAACGTGGTGGTGCTTCGGACTTTGTCTAAAGCACACGGCCTCGCCAACCTCCGCGTGGGCTACTCGGTTTCACAACCACACATCACCGAGAGCTTGCGTTTGGTCGCAACACCTTTCGCAGTGTCGACGCTCGCTCAAGACGCGGCCGTAGTGTCTTTGGAGAACATCGACAAAGTTCTTGCGCGCGTGGAGGAACTCGTTCAAGAACGAAACCGCGTGGTGGCGGCTCTCAAGGAGCAGGGTTGGGATTTCCCAGAGACACAAGGCAACTTCGTCTGGCTTCCGCTCGGCGAACGTAGCCCTGAATTCGCGGCCGCCGCGGATAGTCAAGCACTCTCCGTTCGAGCCTTTGGGACAGAGGGAGTTCGCGTCAGCATTGGTGAGGTTGAAGCGAATACCCGCTTCCTCGAGATCGCCAAGGAGTTCGCTGGTTAGAACTAGCCACTCATGAGTTTTTGCTGACCTCAAGGGGCAGCAAGTGACTTCCGCTGGGGAGGCAACTAGCTGAGCGCTGGATGCCTCCCCAGCGCTTTTGTTGTCTTCAGTGCGTTGTGCTCGCATAGTACGCATTCTCGGCGAAGCGTTCAGCGCTACATCAAGAAAAGTACTCTGGAAAGAGTGCGCAGGGAGCGAAGTCGCTTCTGATGGGTAAGTGCGCTGTCTCCGGGGTAAAGAGTACGAGGTAATTCATGCACGATTCTGGCGAGATGATCCAGTTGATGAATATCGACGGGGAACGACAAGCCAACCCCGAGTGGGATGCGTACCTGAGCGATGTTGACGACGACATGCTGCGGCAGTTCTACCGCGACATGTTCTATACGCGTCGCTTCGACAAAGAAGCAACCGCGCTTCAACGCCAAGGGCAACTCGCTCTCTGGGTTCCGCTGCGCGGCCAGGAAGCCGCCCAGATCGGTGCCGGTCGAGCCACAAAACCGCAGGATTACCTGTTTCCCACTTACCGCGAGCACGGCGTCGCGTTGACCCGCAACGTGGACTTTCCACAAATGCTGCGACTCTTCCGCGGAATCTCCAACGGTGGTTGGGACCCCCGCGAAAACAACTTCCACATGTACACGATGGTTTTGGCCGCCCAAGTGCCACATGCCACCGGGTACGCCATGGCCGCCAAGATGGACGATGCGGCGATGACTCCTGAACAGCGTGCTGAAGACGGAACTGCCGTTATGGCTTTCTTCGGCGACGGCGCCAGCTCCGAGGGCGACGTCCATGAGTCCATGGTGTTTGCCGCAAGTTTCAACGCACCGCTGGTGTTCTTCTGCCAGAACAATCAGTGGGCCATTTCGGTTCCTGTCGAGGTACAGACCAAAGTGCCTCTGTCCTACCGCGCGCAAGGGTATGGGTTCCCAGGCATCCGCGTCGATGGCAATGACGTGCTCGCCGTTCTAGCAGTCACCCGCTGGGCACTCGAACGCGCGCGCACCGGCCAAGGACCCACTTTCATCGAGGCCTACACCTACCGCATGAGTGCACACACCACCGCTGATGATCCAACGAAGTATCGCCTAGATTCCGAAGAAGCGGCATGGGTGGAGCGCGATCCACTTACTCGTCTCGAGAACCACCTCCGAGCCACCGGAATCGGAGACGACGCCTTCTTCGAGGACGTATCCCGAGGTGCCGACGAAATGGCGGCGCGCGTGCGTCAGGAAGCCATGAGCTTCCCGGTTCCGCAACTCGAGAACCTTTTTGAGAACGTCTACGCCGAAGCTCACCCGCTCATTCAGGCAGAGCTCCGGGAGCATCTTGAATACGAAGCCGGATTCTTGGACCAAGCCGATACAACTGCTGGAGGTAAGCACGCATGACCACCATGACTATTGCGAAAGCCATTACCAGCGGCTTGGCTAAAGCTCTTGAGAACAATCCCAAGTCATTGCTGATCGGCGAGGACATTGGAAAGCTCGGTGGCGTGTACCGCGTGACTGAAGGTTTGCAGGCCCGATTCGGCGCTGACCGCGTGATCGATTCACCGCTTGCTGAGTCCGGAATTGTTGGATCCTGCATTGGTATGGCGCTGCGAGGATACTCGCCGATCGCTGAGATCCAATTCGATGGATTCGTCTTCCCCGCGTTCAATCAGATCACCACGCAGCTTGCCAAGATGCGCTCACGTTCCGAGGGACGCTTCAGTGCGCCCGTTGTTATCCGTATCCCTTACGGCGGTGGTATCGGGTCCGTGGAGCACCACTCCGAATCACCCGAGGCGCTCTTCGCTCACACTGCAGGTCTGCGCATCATCAGCCCGTCGAACGCCAACGATGCGTACTGGATGATTCAGCAGGCGGCCAAGTGCCAAGACCCTGTGATCTTCTTCGAGCCAAAGCGTCGTTACTGGCTCAAGGGCGAAGTCGATCTCGAAACCCCGGCCCCTGATGCATTTCGGGCACAGGTTGTCCGCGAGGGAGCTGACGCGACCATCGTGACGTACGGACCACTCGTCCCGGTGGCACTCGCCGCAGCCGAAGCAAGCCTCGAAGATGGGCGAAGCGTCGAGGTCATCGATCTGCGCTCCATTAGCCCGATTGACTTTGACGCGATTGCGGAATCAGTTGAGAAAACTGGCCGCGTGATTGTCACCCACGAGGCGCCTACCTTCGGTGGCATTGGTGGCGAAATCGCCTCCCGCATCTCTGAACGGTGCTTCCATGCACTCGAAGCACCGGTGATTCGCGTGGGTGGCTACCACATGCCGTATCCGATCTCTAAGGTCGAAGACCGCTACCTCCCAGATATCGACAAGCTGCTCGATGCACTTGATCGATCTTTCGCATACTAGTTTTCCCACGAGGTACCAGGAGAATCATGAGCACGTTTAATCTGCCGGACGTCGGGGAAGGCCTTACAGAAGCGGAAATTGTTGCCTGGAAAGTAAAGCCAGGCGACACCGTCAAGGTCAATGACATCTTTGTGGAGATCGAGACCGCCAAGAGTCTCGTCGAGCTCCCGAGTCCCTTCGAAGGTGTGGTGCGTGAGCTCCACGCTCAAGAGGGAGACACTCTCGAAGTCGGCGCCGCGTTATTCACCGTTGACACGCTTGCCGAAGATCCCAATCCGAAAACCAGTCCCATCCGCACTATCAAGGTTGACTCTGTGCCGGGTGAGTTGGTGACCCCGTCAGGGCTGACAGCTGGATCCAAGGTTGATCTGGAAGAACCACCGGCCTCAATGTCCGATGGTGCAGCAAGTGGTCCTCTTGTCGGCTCCGGCCCCAAGGCCGATGCGCCACACCGCCGCCCTCGCGTTCGTGCCGGCGTTAGTGCCGGCAGCACCTCCGGATCGTCGGCCGCACTACAGATGCCCGCGAGTGCACCGTCTGACGCCGTGCCCGTTCCTTCAAGCACAACCTCGGCGGGGCCTTCCTCCGCGGCGAAAGCGCGACTTCCACTGACTCACTTCGTGAACCGTGTCTTAGCGAAGCCGCCGGTCCGCAAAATTGCGCGAGATCTCGGCATTGAGCTGGAAAGAGTGACTCCCACCGGTGCTTACGGTGAAGTCACTCGGGGAGACTTGGAAAGCTACCAAGCACAGCGCGACCGCGAACAAGATGCCGCCCCAACGTTCTGGAAGGCTTCGAACACCGTTGAATCGCATCGGGTAGAACGGCAAGTGGTTCGTGGCGTGCGAAAGGCGACCGCCAAAGCCATGGTGCAGTCCGCCTTTACCGCACCGCACGTTTCCATCTTTGTGGACGTCGACGCCTCTCGGACCATGGAGTTCGTGCAGCGGCTGAAGAAGAGCAGGGACTTTGAAGGCATCAAAGTGTCGCCTCTTCTGATTCTGGCCAAGGCGGTCATTTGGGCGGCTGCCCGCAACCCGTCAGTTAACGCCAGTTGGGTTGAGACGGAGAACGGTGCTGAAATTAAGGTCAAGCACTTTATGAATCTGGGCATCGCGGCTGCAACTCCGCGCGGCCTGATGGTCCCCAACATCAAGGATGCGCAGAACCTTTCGCTCAAAGAGCTGGCCATCGCCTTGAACGATCTTGCGAGTAACGCACGTGCGGGTAAGACGAAGCCTTCTGAGATGCAGAACGGCACGCTAACGGTGACCAATATCGGTGCGCTTGGAATCGACACCGGAACGCCCATCATCAACCCCGGTGAGGTCGCGATCGTAGCGTTCGGTACTATCCGCCAGAAGCCGTGGGTGGTTTCGGGTGAGGTCATCCCACGCTGGATCACTACCCTAGGTGGATCGTTCGATCACCGCGTGGTGGACGGCGACCTCTCGGCACGTTTCATGGCGGACGTCGCGGCAATCATGGAAGAGCCAGCACTCTTGCTCGACTAGGAGAGCACGCGAGGCGCTTCGAAACTAGCAAGCATCGAGCCCCAAGTGCTCGCGTCCAAGTCGAAAACACTAGAGGAGCCGGTCACCGAAAGGTGACCGGCTCCTCTAGTTGAGAACCTAGTTTGCTACCGTGAAGCGGCGCTCGCGGTGCTGTGGGTTCTCGATTTCGTCGAGAACGGCAACAGCGAAGTCCTGAGTGGAGATGGAATCTCCCACAGGGGACTCGGCACCCAACTTGTATTGACCAGTGCGCTCACCCGGAGCGATCATCGGAGCTGGGGCAAGCATGGTCCAGTTGACGCCCGAGGAGTCGCGGTAAGCATCAAGGGCCTTGGACATCGTCTCTGCCTCAGCCTTGTAGGCGTCGGGGAAGCCAGGCTGATCCTTGAGCTGAGCGTCGCCGACCTGAAGGGCACCAGCGCCACCGATAACGAACAAACGGGTTGGCAAGAGCGTCTCAGCCAATTCCTCGTGAGTGTTCAAAATGGGAGCGTGATCTCCACCGTCGCGTGCTGGGGGCACGGAGATGACGATGACGTCGTTGTCCTGCGCGAGTTCCTGAATCTTGCTCACGTCGGTCACGTCAGCCTGCTGGCTGCTGACCTTTCCGGCAAGCGCTTCATCTGCCAACTGACCCGAACGGCTCAGAACCGTCACTTCGTGGCCACGGGTTACTGCTTCGTTGACAATCTGGCTGCCAACCATGCCGTTTCCGCCATACACAGCGATCTTCATGGGTGATTCCTTTCGAGAGGGCTTTGCAACGTTTCGCTAAATCTTTGAAGCGATTCAGCTACTGGACATCTACAGGGCATAACCGGTGGGTCGTAGCCCTTATTCCACTAACTTGAATCTTTAATTATTGGTTTGATTCCACTCGTCCACAGTGAGCCGGTCGAACGCAAAGATCTCGCCGAGACCTGCCCATTCGTTGGCACCCAGACGGGACACGGGATCGAGAAGCCCGGGAATCGGGTGACGTCGTTCGTTGAAGAGGTCGCTGTTGACGGCAAAATGACGCACTCTTCCAAAGGTCATATATCCGTTACCCATCTGGAGAACTTGTTCCAGCACGCACTCAATGACCGCCGGTGACTGAGCAACGCGAGGTGGTTTGACCGTCTTTGACGGTTCCATGGCGATGCCCACCTTCTCGAACTCGCTGATGCCGTGTTCAAACGGTGTTGCGCTCAGATTCACTTGATCCCTGAGCTCGGTGGTCGCGACGTTGAGAACGAACTCCCCGGTCTCCTCGATGTTCCGCAACGAATCCTTCCGCGCCGTAGATGTGAACTGAACAATGCCCGGTTCGGACGAAACAACGGAGAAGAAGGAATGTGGGGCAAGGTTTGGAACCCCTGCGGAGTCGATAGTGGAGACCCAAGCGATGGGACGCGGGATGACCAGAGACGTCAGAAGTTTGTACACTTCTCGACTCGTCAAAGACTCAACAGGTATCTCATCCCGCTCCGTCATGACGCGGCGGCCCCTTCGGCGGCCGCAATGGCCTGGATCAGCACAGGAGCAAGTCGCTTGACTCCTTCACGAATGCTTTCTTCGTCCACGGCGCTAAAGGCGAGACGTAGCTTGTTGGGGTTTTCCTGAGTTGGCGAGAACGCGGCTCCGGGAATGAAAACAACGCCAGCCTCGATGCCAGTGTGCAGCAGCGGGTACGTATCCACGCCTTCGGGAAGCGTCAGCCACACAAAGAAGCCGCCTTCGGGAACAGTCCACGAAATGCTCTCAGGCATGAATTCTTCAAGAGCGGCGATCATGGCTGCACAACGCTTCGCGTAAAGCTCGCGGTACGTGGCAACCTGCCCCTTCCAGTCGTGATTTTCCAGATAGGAAGTCACCAGCATTTGGTTCAGGGTGGGCGGGCACAAGATCACGGCTTCGTTTGCGAGGTAGAAGCGTCGCTGGAATCGCTCTGGAACAAGGGCCCAGCCCACGCGAAGTCCTGGAGCGAAGATCTTGGAGAAACTACCGAGGTAGAGCACGTCTTCAGGATTGTCGGCTCGCATGGGGCGGTTGAATTCGCCCTCGAACTTGAGCATGCCGTAGGGATTGTCCTCAATCACCAAGAGGCCCTCTTGCTTACAGATGTTCACAATCTGCTGACGCCGCTCGGCGGACAACGTAATGCCCGAGGGGTTGTTGAAGCTAGGGATCGTATAGAGCAGTTTGACCGTCTTGCCTTCAGCGCGCAACGCGACGATGGCTTCTTGCAGTGCTTCTGGAACCAGACCGTGCTCGTCAACGCGAACAGGGTGGACCGCTACTTGGTTGGCTTCAAAGGTGTTCAACGCACCCACATAGGTGGGGTCCTCGCACAGCACCACATCGTGCGGATCGCAGAAGACTTTGCAAGTGATGTCCAGCGCGGACTGGCTGCCGGCGGTCACCACAACGTTCTCGGGAGAAGCATCGAGGATAAATTCCTCAGCCATAACGTGGCAGATAGCTTCGCGAAGTTCTGAGGTGCCCTGGCCATTGCCGTACTGAAGGGCGGTCATGCCCTCTTGCGCCAGGATGTCGTGCGCAAGAGTTCCGAGCTTTTCAAGAGGCAGCGACTGGAGGTACGGATTTCCGCCAGCGAGCGAGACGAGACCTTCACGCATCGAGATATCAAAGACATCACGGACCGCGGATTGCTTGATATTCGCGGCACGCGCTGAGTAAAGGTAATCGAGCTCTGGTGTTGCTTCGTTCATTACTTTCCTTTGTCGCTGAGGTGTGACCTGCTGGCAAGCCATGCCATGACATCCGCCGGTTTGATGCGCCGATGGGTGCCCCGATATTCGACGGGGATTTCTCCCTTGTCTGTGAGCTGGCGCATATAAGTATGCGAGATCCCAGCCAGTTTTGCCGCTTCTGAGGTGTTGAGGAATTCTTCGTTGGTGCTCACGGTGATGGAATCGCCTCGGGAGAGGCGCCTAAGCACGTCCTGAATGGCGACTACGGCCTCGGTCGGCAGCTTTACGGCGGTGCCATCCACAAAGACCGTGACGTCGTCAGAGTCGGTCAGCGCCTTGGCCAGCCGATCGGCGGCAGCGGCGTTCAGAGGCGCGAAGGTTGTGGGCTGATTGGCATGGGATTTTTCGCTCATGATGTCTACGAGTCTAGGCGCTGGGCTGCTGGGATAGTCGGGCACGTTGAACATCGCGCACCCACGAGTAGCTTGCCTTGGGTGTTCTTTCCAACGAGATGCGATCCACATGCACCAGTCCAAATTTTTGACGGTACCCGGCCGCCCATTCCCAGTTGTCTACCAAGGACCAGATGAAGTATCCGCCGACGCTCACACCCTCGGCGACGCCACCAGCTGAGGTGGTAGCGAAAAGCGTGCGAAGGTGATCTTGCAAGTATTCGATTCTGTTGTGATCTTCTACCCGCCCACGGTCTGGATCCGGGGATTCTTCAAAACTCACGCCGCCTTCCGTGATGAGCAGCGGCGGCAGATTGGGGTAGCGGTCGCGCATGCGGCTCAGCATCACCCCAAGATATTCGGGGGCAATGGGCCAGCCGTAAGCGGTCATGTCCCGGTCTGGCCACTCGGCTTGATGTACAGGGGTCGGCAACGGTAGCGGCGAGGGATCTTGTCCGTTGGGGATGAGCATGCTCGCAGGAACTGGTCCGTCCGGGCCGGGGCCGGACGCAATCTTGGTAGGCATGTAGTAGTTCAGCCCATAGAAATCCAGGGGAGTGCTAATGATCTCCAAGTCTCCATCGTGGATGGTCGCACCCATGAGTTCGGTCAGCTTTTCCACACCCCAGGGGTACTCGCCCTTGAGCACGGGATCGGCGAAGAGCCAGTTGTAAGCCACGTCCACAATCGCGGCACCGGCCGTGGCCAATGGGTCTTTCTCGGAGGCGGGCACCACCGGGGAGTGCACATTGGACATCCCGATCTTCCCGCGCACACCAGCATCGCGAAGCGCCTGAACGGCCATGCCGTGCGCTAAGAGGAGATGATGCGCCGCTGGCAAAGCTTTCAAACCGACGTTGCGCGCAGGCGCGTGAAGCTCGGACGCGTACCCGTTTCCCACCACTGTGGCTGGCTCGTTGATGGTGCACCAGTAGTCCACAAGACCGCCGAACTCTTGACCCATGAACGCCGCGTAGTCAGCAAAAGCGGTCGCGGTATTTCGCGACAGCCAACCGTCGCCGGTTTCGAGATACGCCGGGGTGTCCCAGTGGAACAGAGTCAGGACGGACGTGATTCCGGCGTCGGAGAGCTCCTGCAACAGGCGCCGGTAAAAATCCACGCCGGCCGGATTGGGTGCGCCTCCGGGCTCGGGGAAGATCCGGGACCAAGACACCGAAAAACGATAGGCGTCCAGGCCCGCCTCGCGCATGAGAGCAACGTCCTGGGGCATGCGGTTGTAATGGTCCACCGCGTTGCGAGCGTCGGATCCGTCCACCGCTTTCGAGGGGTCGCCAAGCCAGGCATCCCACGTTGAGGGTGTTCTGCCGTCCTGCTCAACGGCGCCCTCAATTTGAAAAGCGCTGGTGGCCGTTCCTACCAGGAAGTTTGGTGGAATCTCGGCGGCAAAGTCCGCTGCATCCGCAATGTTCACAGGCTCATTCTGCAGGAATCGCCAATGAAGGTCACGCGGGCGTCAACACGCGGACCACACAAGAGAGACTAAGAGACGTCCCGGGCTTCGTCCCCGAACATTCCCGGCGGTTCCGGCGCAATGGATAAGTAACGATGCCCGGTGGGCGTGGTGGTAGCAACGCTGTGCCGATCGCCGGGAACCACGCTGCTGGACCACCCGGCTTGTTGCTTGACGTAGTTGCAGGCCTCGCACAATCCCTGCCCGTTCTCCGCGGTGGTTTGGCCGCCCTCCGCCCAGCCCACCACGTGGTCCGTGTGCCGGATGGACGCATCACACCACGGCGTCGCACAGCTCGCGTCCCGCAACTCAATGAATCGCTTGAGCCCTGACGGGAAGATGCGTGCGCGGGATTCCAATCCCACCAAATCACCGGTGGATGGCGCGGTGAACACGCGGCGGATCATGAGCCGCGATTCGGTGGAGGCTCGCTCCACAATTTCGCGGGCCACATCGGCTGGCAGCGTGCCGTAACCGGTCAGGTGTGCGGGTTCCGAATCCCCTGAGAACAGCGTCCGTTCCGTCATCACAAGCTGAACTTCTACAGGGTGAGGTGGAGTCAGCACGCCCTCGCCGGTGTGCGGGCCGCCCACCACAAGGTCCCGCAGAAGATCTGCCATGATTGCCCCGAGCGCCCGGTTTCCATTGTTGGGACCGGTCAGGACCTTGCTTGCCGACTTGGACAACGCGTTGAAGATCGCGGCGCCGTCTTTGGCTGGCACAATCGCTGTCAGTTGCGCCATTCCGTCGTCGAGGGGCCGCAAGGTGACGTGGCGGTTCTTCTCTGCAGTACGACGACGCTTGGCTGCGGCTAGTCGGTCAACCCCCTGAGCGTGATCGGCGACTAGAGCGCGCAGATCGCGGGAACCCAAGTGTGCGATCTTCTGGAGGTCACCGCACACCAACTCATCAACCTCGGCTCGCGCGTCCGAAGACAGTGGAGCTGTGGTCAGGTAAACCGCTTCGCAGCGCTCGCGGTTCAAGACTCCACTGGCCAAGGCCTTGAAAGTTCGGGGCATGTCATCGACCACCGCCAATGCCACCTCTAAAGCACGAGCGCCTCGGTATCTCGGTTCCTTCTGTGCCAACGCGATCTCGGCCTCGAGGCCCTTCGTAGCGGATTCGCCTAACCTCGGCGGGGTGGCTGCGTCTGCAGTTTCATTGGCGAGGGGAGGGGCGGCGAACGGGTCACTAGACTGCCCTTCGGAATTCGGTAGGGGCGGCACGCTCGAGAGCCGAGACGCGCGAACCGCATACAGACTATGGATGGTGCGCATTTCGAAAGCATCCGCGGCGGCCCGAAGTGCGGTTAGCGCTCGCAGCATGTCCACGCATTCGGTTTCACACGCGAGCTGCCCGGCGCTTCCCGAATCGAGGCCGGAAAGATCGCTCCCCAACACGACGGTCACGGAAGGCGCAGGTCCTAACGCGGCGCTCGCAAGAACCGCGGTAAGCGCCGCAATTTCGGCACTAGTCCCAACAGAAACAGCAAGCACTCCTGCCGGTTCCTTCGCTTCCGGTGTCACCCGGGCTCCTTCATCAATGTCCATGCCCTCCACGCTAGGCACCCGCCCACATAGCAACCCCCGGCAAAGCCCAAATTGTGGATAAGCAAGCCCATTTAGCCCCATCACGCCAACCTGTGCGTTCTTTCCATCACCAATTCATTCAAAAAGGGACCCTCAAAATGCCTGATTCGCCACAACCACTATGAACAAAAGCGCCAGGCACCCATTCAGGTGGATAGGCTGGAACACATGGCATTTCGTAACCGACGCGCAGCAGCTCTTCCCGCAAAACTTTCTCGCTCTTGGCTTTTGGTCAACGCCTCGAAGCCGGAACTTTTCGCGCCAGCGCTCGCGTCGGAAGCAGACTCCGTGATTTTTGACCTCGAGGCGAGTGTGCCGGAGGCGAAGAAGGAGCAGGCTCGCGCTGCGGTAATCGAGGCGCTGAACACGGGTATGACGGCGTGGGTGCGCGTCAATATTCCGGATACCGACGACTGGGCCACGGATCTCGCCCAGCTCAGCAGCGCGAAGGGTTTGCGTGGCGTGATGCTCGCGCAGACGGAGAAGCCGGAGCAGGTTGCGTATACCGCGATGCGTTTGCGCGCTGGCATTCCGGTGCTTGCACTGATCGAATCGGCGTTGGGTATCGAGAACGCCACCGCCATTGCGAGCGCCCCGGGCACGTTCCGTTTGGCGTTTGGCACGAATGATTTCCGTAAGGACACGGGTGTGGGCGACGATCCTATGGCTCTCGCGTACGCTCGCGGCAAGCTGGTGGTCGCGTCCCGCGTTGGCCGTCTTCCCGGCGCGATTGACGGCCCGTCCTCAGTCACGGCTGATCCCAGCGAGGTTACGGCTGAGTGCCAGACCACGGCTCAGATGGGCATGACGGGCAAGCTCGCGCTCGCGCTTGAGCACGCTGATGCGGTCAACAAGGGACTTTCGCCGAGCGAGGACGAGCTCACGTGGGCGGCACAGATGCTTCAGGCTCACGCTGCGGGCGCCGAGGTGGGCGACGGTTCTTACCTCCCGCGTCTTGCGCGCGCGCAGAAGATCGCGGGCCTCGCGGATTCCTACGGCCTCTGGAACGCGTAACTCCGGTTTTATTCAGTACGACGACGCAGCTCGGCTTGCGCTCAAACCATTCGGTCGCGGGTGGGGTCGTCTCGCGTTAGTTCGCGGAACCTTCTGGTCGCCAGTGAGCGGGTGGGTCTTCACCGACGAGTCCGTCGATGGATTCGCGGATGAGGTCCGCGTGTCCGGTGTGTCGGCCGTATTCTTCGACCAAATCGTAGACGAGCCGTCGCAGCGAGACCGTCTGGCCCCACGCTTCGCTCATGTAGATAGCCTGCCCTAGGCCGCCATTCTCTTTGGAACCTCCTCCAGCGAGTGCGGCCGCAAGGATTTCGCGCGAACGCAACACCGCGGCGTCGTAATTGTTGTAGAGCTCTTCGGGGGAGTCCGTTGCTGCCGACGTGAACGGCCATTCGGTATCTTCGAGCGACGCCCAGGGCTCACCCGGGTTGCTGCCGGCGAGATCCCACGTGAACTTCACGGCCTCCACGTTGGTGAGGTGCTTGAGCAGCCCGCCGATCGTGAGCGTGGACGGCCCCAGCCGCGTGGCCAACTGCTCGGCGTTCAGGCCGCCAGCCTTCCACCGGAACGTCGCACGGAGGCGATCCAATGCGCCCAAGAGATGCTCGGCTTCAGTGCCGTTCAGTGGTGGCTCCCACGGGGTGGCGGCGTCGTTGCCTTCGTACCAAGTGCTTGTCATAGGCTCACGCTACCCGCGTAACGCACCGGTGGGTAGACAAAAAGTGGATAGACGCAAAACGGCGCCGCCCACACGTGGTGAGCTGCGCCGTCGTACTAGAAAAATGCTTCGGAACTAGACCCAGCGAGATTAGACCCCGCGAGCGCGAAGCCAAGCCGTGATGACTTTGTTGAACTCGTCCGCGCGCTCCACCTGGGACCAGTGGCCGCACTGGCTGAAGATGTGAGCGTCGGCGTTCGGGATGACGTTGAGGATTTCCCACGTGCGGGAGACCGGGATGACAACGTCCTGGACGCCGTGGATCAAAAGCACGGGAACCTCGAGCTTGGAGAGCACGTCGAAGTCCAACGGAAGTTCAATGCGGTCGCGGTCGCGGGCCTCAACAACGTCCTTGAGACGATCCGAGGCGGTGTCATTCAAAGCCGACGCGTAGCGCAGCTTCACGAGCTCATCCGTGACGAGGGACTTGTCCACCACGAAGAGTTCAAGGGTGTTGCGGATGCCCTCTTCGCTCAAGGTTGGGTTGGAGTGGCCCTTGAGTGCGCCGGTGAGCTTGGCTCCGCCGGTGCCCATGGAGATGATGCCGAGGAGGCGCTCCGGGAAATCGATCGCGAACTGGAATGCGAGCCAGCCGCCCAAGGAGTTGCCCACAATCCAGGTCTTCTCAATGCCCAAAGCATCCAGAACACGCACCGCGTGGCGGACCCATTCCTTGATGCCGTACTGCGTGCCTTCAGCAACCACGGACTGGCCGTAACCGATCGAGTCGATCGCAATGCAGCGGCCCACTTGAGACAACTCAGGAAGGTTTAGCCACCAGTTCGCAGCCGCAGTGACACCGGTGCCGGAGCCGTGGAGGAAGAGGATCGGGGCGCCTTCGCCCACCTCGTGGTAGTGCGTCAGCTCGCCGGGAGCGGTTTCCAGCCACTTATCCTCGAGGCCGAAGAATTCGTCTGTGGTGTAATCCGGGATGGCAACAGTGCTCATGAGACTCCTTGATACTTTCTGACTATTTCTTCCAGCCTAGGCAGTACCGCTGGAGCGCTCTAGTGAGCGTTCCAAAGGGTGGCACGGGGCATGCAATGATCGTTGCCGAAAGTGGTGCATTTGCAGACCAAATCCCAATTGAGAAGCCAAACCTTTAGGAATGGACTCTTAGGGCATCTGCGTAACGTGCAAAGGTTTTCTATTCAATGGAGGTCGTGGGGGTTACGATTCCCTTATTTTTTCGACTTCGTCAAGGAACATCTTCATGCTCAGGCGCCAGTCGGGCTCTCTCTCGGCGACAGTCTCCGCAAATCTCCTGATTTTTCCATTCCAGAGGTTTCGCTTTTCCAAACCACTTTGGGCGACCGTGCTTAGACAAACGCGGCTGAACTCGTTCCTTTTCTCGGAAAGACGATCAAAGAAGAAGGTTGCTATTTCGTATGACGATTTTAGAGCTAAGTCGGCCTCTTGGTAGCGCGGAAAATATCCAGCATGAACCGATCTATGGCGTAGTTTCCAAGTGTTCTTCAACCACTGTTGCACAGGTCCAGTGGGATCACTCCAGGTTCCTCCCAGCATGGGTGCGAGGTACTTGTTCATGCGGGTCACGGAATCTCTAGACGAATTAAATGCTTCCGCAACAAACGCTGCGGAAGTTTCTGAATCCGACAGGCTCTTTTCCCACCAAAGGAGCTTGAGAAGCCCGTCGATAAGAATCTCAGTGGCAGTGGTGGACAGGATAGTAGCTAAGTCATATCTACCCTCAGTATGAAATTGATAATCCGCGTCAGCGAGTCGCTCTCGCCACAGAATTGATGGCAGACCAAGCTCCAAGTCGACCAACCAACTGCTTAGAGCTGGATCGCTCTGAGCAACATCGGCGCGAGCCGAAACTTGATCGAGGCCGACGTTCTGATGGTCGAGTAGAACAAGAGATGGGTTGCTCCAACGGGGGAATATCGTAAAGAAGTGCGACGCTTCTGGGCTGTCGCTGTTGAGGAGGTATTCACCGATTTCTTGATACCCCAGTACGGGACTGAGGATTTGTTCGTAGCTAGGAATGCCTTGGCGGCTTCTCGAGTGCGCTCGTTCAGCTCTCACGACTTCGCGTAAAACGTGAACGATCCTTAGCAGCGAGTCTTCCTCCCAATTCCGCGTAAGAACTCGATCATCTGACGCTTGCCCGGATCTCGTCTCAGTGGGAGTCACGGAATCGACGACAGTCCAATATTCACGCTGGACGGAATCTGCGTTCTCGCCTTGAGTAAGTCTTCGAGCGCTCTTTTCGGCTACTTTAAATACCGCTTCGGCGGCACGCAAGTCCGTAGAGGCGCCAGATTCGACATGATGAACTTGAAACTGGACCCAATTGGATCTGTCTTCTGACTTCCCCGTGCCCGGCGCATCCGCAGGCCCAGCAAACTGGAAGCCGTCCGGCAATGGAATTGGAATTCTCGTCGTAAATACATGCCTTGTCAGTTCAACTTTCTTTCGGTGAGGCCACGAGTCCACATCGATAATGCGCAAATCTTCAAGCCAAGAGTCCGGAGCTGATTCGTGATTCTCTTGGAACGAATCTTTGCTGCGTCCTGCATCATGCGGCTCAACCGGTGTATCTCCTAAGTTCACGGGTAGTCCTTCTATTGGTCCCCGACTATTACGACAATCGGAAATTTGAGTCTATAAAAAATAATTGGGATATATTTAAGTCTATTTCTATAGTGGAAAACGGCATTGATTGCCATCGTTCGCCAATGAACAAGGAACGCAAGATGTCCTACGACTTGAAAGTATTCCTCTGCACGCCAAGCCCCTCGATCTCAGTTTCCAGAACATCCCCGGCCTTGAGCCACGGGTGGCGACCCTCGGAGTTGCGGCGGCCCAGAGCAACGCCAGCTGGCGTGCCAGTCAAGATCAAATCGCCCGGGCGAAGTCGCACCAAGGTAGAGCAGTAAGCAACCAATGCGGCAGGCGAGAACACCAAGTCGCTGGTGGAGTCCTCCTGGACCACTTCGCCGTTCACACGCGTGACAATGCGGGCGCCGATCTCAAACTCATCCGGCGAAACCAAGAACGGGCCTACAGGCGTAGCGGCATCCCAGCACTTGCCCTGCGTCCACTCGGGCGTGCGGCCCTGATAGCCGCGCATCGAGACGTCGTTGGACACGGCATAACCGGCGATCGCGCCGAGTGCGTCGGATTCTGAAAGCCGACGCCCGCCCGCGCCAATCACAATCGCAAGCTCGCCTTCCCAGTCAATGCGGTGGTCCTCAGCGGGAATCTCAATGGAATCCTCAGCGCCGCACAAGGAATCGGCGAACTTTGTGAAGATCGTGGGGAACTTGGGAACTTCGTTGCCGGTTTCGGCGATGTGGTTACGGTAGTTCAAGCCGATGCAAAATACCTTGGAAGGCGAAGTCACCAGCGTCGCGAAGGAAGCCTCAGGCAGCGAAACTGAAGCCCCGCGCTCTGCCGTATCCACGGACTGCCCGCTCGCAAGGAACGCCCCAACGTCAGCGAACCCGGAAAGCTCAGTGGCGGCGTCGTTCTCAATAACTGCGGCAAAAGTGTCCGCAGGATTTCCGTCTCGGCGAAGGGTAGCAAGTCTCATAAATCCACTTCATCACGTTTGCCGCGAAATTTCAGATACCGTTTCATCAAATGGAACGAAAGGTCTGTCATGAACTGCCACATCGTGATTGCGTGCCGCGCTGAGGGCACCCTTGAGCTACACCGTTTTTCGAACGGAATCCTTGAACGTCTCGAGGTGATGCACGGTTTCGACGGCGTGAATTGCCTCGCGTATGACGCTTCTGGGCAGCGTTTGTACGCGTCCCAGACTGGTGAAGTTTCTCGGGTCAGCGTGTTCAATGTGTTCCCGGGCGGCGACATTGAGGTGGCCGGTTCTTTCGATCTTCCGCACCAGACGGCCTATATTTCCGTGGCTGACGACGGCTTGTGGAGCGCGAGCTATCACGGCGGGAACATCGCGTTCGTGCCGTTGACCCCGGACGGGCTGCCTGCCGGGCCTGCGCAAGTGGACAGCTTCGGCGAGAACTCGCACTGCATCGTCACGGCCCCGGATGGCCGCCACACCTACGCCACTTCTTTGCGCGCGGACAAGATTGCCGCGTATTCAGTGGAGGATTCTCAATTACGACGACGCAGCGTCGCCTCCGTGCCTCCGCTCGGTTCCGGACCACGCCACTTGGCATTTGCGGGTGACAGCACGCTGTTTGCGCTCACGGAGATGAGCGGCGAAGTGATCGAGTTCCAGCGCGATCTTGAGTCGGGGGAGCTGACGGAGGTTTCTCGTGCGTCGATCGTGCCTCCGAGTGCCGGCCTGATTCAGGGGGTGGCCCGCTATTCTGGCGGCCCCGAGGTTCCCGAGCGCCCCATCTGGGCGGCCGATATTCAAGTTGCAGGCGAGCTCGTGTTCGCGACCGAGCGCACCACCAGCACCGTGACGGTGTTAGAGCGAAGCAAGGGAACCGGGCCAGGGCTTGAGGTGGTGGACTACGTGTCTACCGAAGCGCGCCCCCGTGCCAGCGCGTTGTCACCGGACGGGGCGTTCTACTTTGTGGGCGGCGAGACGTCTGAGCATGTGTCCGTGTACCGCGTGGCTCATCAGGTAGCGGCTATCCAAGGCGGAAACGCCACAGCGGCGAACGCCCAGAAGACGTCGCCGCTGCATTTGGTGTGCCGCATCAAAACCGGGGAGAACCCGGCGTGGTTTGCGTTCTTGCCCTAAAGCGATAATTCGTAGCGAGAGCTAGTATGAGGAACCGCGCACTCCGGCCGGAACTTGATCGGCTGGAGCGCCGGTGCCGTCCTTGAACTTCAACGCGGACAAGATGGCGTCCAACGTTGCAGGACCGTGCTGGTTCAAACATGCGCCGGCCACAAAGCGGTCAGGGCGCAAGAAGATCATGGGCGTCGGGCGGTCATCGAACCACTTCTTCATGCGACCCGTGTGATCGCCAAGAACGGTGATGTCCTCATCCGTGTACTTCTCAGCCCATTCGCGCTGAGTCTCGGGAACGATAGCCACGAGCTTCGCACCCAGACCGCGTAGCTTCTCGAGGGAAGCTTCTGGCAAAACATCCTTAGGGTTGTTGCCCCACACGATCACGGTCCACCAGTTGCCCACCACGTCGTCCAGCAAGAGATTCTTGCCAGCTTCAGAGTTGAAGCGGTACTGCGGGAACTGCACGCCCACAGGGGAGACCGTGTTGTTAGCGGTCAGGACAGGGATCATCTTGGAGATGATGCGTCCCTTCGCCGTACCGGCTGTGCGCGTGGACGGATCCACCAGAACACCCTTGGTGTAGCGCGGCATCGGCTTGAATCGCATGTCGGAGAAGTAGCTCTTGACCTGTGGGAACAGGTTCAAGACGGAAGAGGCGGTGTCGCGGGCGACCACAGCGGCCGGATTGGTTAGCTTGATGACCGAGCCGAACGTCATGGACAGGTCGATCATGGACTTCGCATGCTCGGAACGCTCATCCGTGTAGGTGTCCAAGAGCGAATCAGATGCCTGGCCGGAGATCACGGACGCGAGCTTCCAGCCGAGGTTGGTGGCATCGCGCATGCCCGAGTTCCAGCCCTGACCCATCCAGACCGGCATGAGGTGCGCGGCGTCGCCGGCGATGAGCTGGCGGCCCTTGCGGAACGTGCCCGCGATGCGGCCGTGGTGGGTGAACACACGACGGCGGATGTAGTCCAAGCTTGCCGGGTCCGGCACGTGGTCCTTGAGCATCTCGTTGACGAAGTCAGGGTCCGTGACCTGCTCTTCGGTTTCGTGATCAAGAAGCATGAACTCCCAGCGGCGCACGGCGTGCGGCAAGCCGATGGAAACGTAAGGGCGCTTGGGGTCGGCGCCGAGGAACACATTAGGGGTGCCGAGCGGGTCGTTGTTGACGTCCACCACCAACCAGCGGGTGGATGGGGATTCACCCTCGAAGGAGACGCCCATGCGCTTACGCGTAGGGGACTTTCCACCTTCGCAGCCCACCAGGTACTGTGCGCGGAAGCGACGCTCTTCAACGGTGTCTTCGTCCTTGGAAACCAGTGCAATAGCGGTGACGCCGTCGGCATCTTCGTCCACGTTTTCTACGCGGTGGCCAAAGAGCACCTCGACGTTGTCGAAGCGAGCAAGACCCTCGTAAAGCGCCTTATCTACCTCGGGCTGGATGAAGCTGTGCTTGCGGTCCCAGCCGAACTCGTCCGTCTGCGGGTTGTTGGTGAGGATGACTTTTCCGGCACCGTTGACCAGACGCATGATGTGCTGAGGGGAGGTGTGCGGGCGAACGGTGTCCACGAGACCCACGGTCTGGATAGTGCGGAAGGATTCGTCGTCGAGTCCCACGCCGCGCGGGTAGTCGATGAGCTGGTCCATCGCCTCGAGGACCACCACCTTGCGACCGTACATTCCTAGAATGTTGGCGAGCATGAGACCAACCGGTCCCGCGCCAACAATCAGAACTTCCGTTTCCTGGACTGCAGTGTCCGAGTAAGCCATTATTCCGCCTTGCTTGATAAATGTGTGCAAATAACGCACGTCTTTAGGCGTTATTTGCAAATCTAAGTCAATTCAAAACCCATGTGTGATGCAGGTCAAGTGAAGCGTGCCACCTGACGGAACGCGTGTCAGTGCGGCTTATGTGGAATAGATTCGCGAGTTGTTGTGTTGACAGTGGCATCAGACGAAACATCACTGAGACCAAAGGAAAGGTGTCATGCAACGCTTTGAAGGTAAGTCAGTAGTCATCACCGGAGCAGGATCGGGACTGGGCCGCGCTGCAGCGGTTCAGGTTGCCAAAGAACAAGGCAAGTTGACGTTGGTGGACCTCAATGAAGCAGGCCTCAAGGAAACCGAGGAGGCGATTCGTGAAGTAGCTCCGAATGCTGAATTGCTCTTGGTGACCGCCAACGTTGCTCAAGAAAGCGACGTTGAAAACTACGTTTCTGAAGCTGTAAAGAAGTTTGGTCGCATTGACGGTTTCTTCAACAACGCTGGAATCGAAGGCAAGCAGAATCCCACCGAAGATTTCGGATCGGACGAGTTCGGCAAGGTCATCAATGTGAACCTCTCCGGCGTTTTCTACGGCCTCAAGCACGTACTGAAGGTCATGCGTGAGCAAGGATCTGGCGCCGTGGTAAACACCGCTTCCGTCGGCGGCATCCGAGGCGTGGGTAACCAGTCCGGTTATGCGGCTGCCAAGCACGGCGTGGTGGGCCTGACTCGTAACTCGGCCATTGAGTACGGTCAGTACGACATTCAGATCAACGCCGTTGCACCTGGCGCCATCATGACCCCCATGGTCGAAGGTTCGCTCAAGCAGATTGATCCAGAGAACTGGGAAGAGGTCGGCAAGCAGTTCGTCCAGCCAAACCCCATGAAGCGTTTCGGTAAGCCAGAGGAAGTCGGCCAGCTCGTGGCCTTCTTGCTCTCAGGCGACGCCGGATTCATCAACGCAGCGGTCATCCCCATTGATGGTGGTCAGTCGTACAAGTACTAAGCCGCTCTTATCCCAGCTCCGCCAGAATGTCCTGAGCAGCCCGCTGGAGGCGAGCTACGGCGTCGTCCTCAATATCTGAACGGGTAGCAATCACGTTCAGGCAGGCAGCCGGCCCGCCGTGCGGCAACTGAAGTGGAACCGCAAAACCGTACATGAGCGGTTCCACTTCGCCGTACGTCTTCGTGTAACCGCGGCTGGTCGCTGCGAGCACCTCAGGGTGCGCGGAGGAATCGTGCGGGAGAAGTGACGAGATCGCGTGTCCGGCAGCCCCGCGATCGAGCGGGTGCGTGCTCCCTTCGGAAAATGCCACGTGGTACGAACCGCTACGAGGGGAGACCACCAGCACGGCCCGGGCGGTGCTTTCTTCCAAAATAATCAGCGCGATCGCGGCGCCAAGATCGTTGGACGCTTCCTGCAAATGTTTCGTTGCGGCGGACCGCACGCTGGAGTACGCAGCAACAGCGAGCTCGCTCAACCCAAACGAACCCCGAATCTTCCCGTCCGCACCGCGATAGACCAACGCGGCATCAGCCAGCGCATTGAGCAACCGGTACGCCACCGTACGGTGCACCTTGAGAAACTCGCCCACCTCAGCCACCGTCACGCCATTGGACGCTGCCACAAACTTAAGCGCCTCGATCCCGCGGGTCAGCGTTTGAGAACCGCTCGTGCGGGAGGACGGCGCGGCAGAGTTCGCGGAGTCAACTTCGAGTCCCGCCGGGTCAGCTTCAGGATGTTCATGGGTGGGTGACACCCCACGATCATGACACGAGGGCCGGGATTTCTGACGCATGGGTTTCTCAATGCTGAGCGTGAAAAATCTTTGGAAGGGCTCTATCTAAGTGTCATGGTGGGGTGGCATATTGTGTGGCGGAGGGTGTCGGCTCTCCCTGTCACACAGTGAAAGGCATTGAGATGACGTACAAACTCGCCACCTACATCAACTTCGAAACATCTGCTCGACAGGCTGTGGAGTTCTACCAGTCCGTCCTGGGCGGCAAACTCACCATGAGCACGTTCGGTGAATACGGCATGGCCCAGAGCGAGGACGAAAATAGCCTCATCATGCACGCCCAGCTGGAGACCGATTCCGGTGCCGTCATCATGGCCTCGGACACGCCCGCCTACATGGAAAAGCCCAAGCACGGCGGCTTCTCCGTGGCGCTCTTCGGCGATGACTATGAGAGCGTCAAGGACAAGTTCGCGGCGCTCGCCGAGAGCGGCCAGATCCTCGAGCCCCTCGTGAAAGCGCCGTGGGGCGACTACTTCGGAATGTTGCAAGACCAGTTCGGAATCGCCTGGATGTTCAATATTTCCGGCGGCGGGCCAGACATTGCGGCGGAACCCGAATCCGGTGCGGATAGCTAGACGTGGTCCAAGGGCTCTCTGCGTGACTTAGGACGACGACGCAGCTCAATTCCGCGCGCCCATTTGCGGAATACTGGGAGCATGACCGTAGAAAATTTCGCAGAGAACCCGCCGATCGAACAAGACGCCCTCAATCAGATCTTTGTTCAGGCACACACCGCTTACCGCTTCGATTCCGATTACCAGGTTTCTGATGATGACTTGGTCAAGATTCAGGAGCTCGTGGTCCTAGCGCCGACGGCGATGAACAGCCAGCCCATGCGGATTACCTGGGTGAAGTCCCGCGAGGCCCGGGAGCGTTTGGCGGAGCACATGTCCTCCAACAACAAGGAGCGCACGCTCACCGCCCCTATGACCGCGATCCTCTCCTATGATGACAACTATTCCGAGCACATGGGCCTTGTTGCCCCACACGCTGTGGGCATGACGGAGAAGCTCGCTGCGGATGCGAAGGCC
Organism: Neomicrococcus aestuarii; assembly: GCF_014201135.1. Lineage (NCBI taxonomy): Bacteria > Bacillati > Actinomycetota > Actinomycetes > Micrococcales > Micrococcaceae > Neomicrococcus > Neomicrococcus aestuarii. Next base: position 1,846,789 of record NZ_JACHDR010000001.1, read on the forward strand.
CGCCGCGGTATGGGCGAAATGAGCTCTCACTTGGAGGGCGGCTACTTCATTCTTGCGTTGCGCGCTCTCGGCTTCGCGACCGGCCCCATGGCAGGTTTCAGCGTTGACGGCGTCAACAAGGAGTTCTTTGAAGGCACCGGTAAGAGCGCGTTCATGGTGGTCAACTTCGGCCGCGCCGGCGAGAACGCGTACCGCCCACGAGCACTGCGTTTGAGCTTTGAGCAGCAGACGGAGTCCATCTAGCTCTAGGCTGGGGGCGTGACTTCACCAAACACGCCACTTATTTACGGATGTATGGGTCTGGGAGGGCCGTGGGAACCGGGGCCGCTCAGCGCGCAGCCGGACGCCACGGCCCTCGTCGACCAAGCGCACGCCGCCATTGACGCGGCGCTCGCGGCCGGCATCACCACGTTCGATCACGCGGACATCTATAAGCACGGCCGCGCGGAAGAGGTCTTCGGCCGCGTGCTCGCCGAACGCCCCGACCTGCGGGACAGGATCAGCATCCAATCCAAAGTCGGCATCATCCTGGGCGACCCCCAGCGCTACGATTCCTCGCGCGCTCACGTAAGCGGCGGCGTCGTACGAATTCTGGAACGCCTGGGAATCTCCCAACTGGACGCCCTCCTCATCCACCGCCCGGACCCGCTGACCTCGTGGAACGAGCTCGCCGAAACCCTGAGCGCGCTGCGTGAGGAGGGGCTGGTCAAGCGGTTCGGCGTCTCGAACATGTCCGCCGCGCAGCTCGCCGCGTTCGAGCGAGCCTTCGGGGAACCGCCCGCGGTGGCGCAAGTGCAGCTCAGCCTGCAGCACCGCAACTTGCTGGAATCCAGCATCCTTTTCAACGCCACGAGCGAGCCCGTGGAATCCGGTTTCGTGGAGTACTGCGGCGCGAAGAAGGTGGAAATTCAGGCGTGGTCGCCGCTCGCGGGCGGGCTCTTTGATCCCTCTCGCCAGCACGACGACGCCTCCGCTGCGGACCCAGCCGGGTCAGGAGCCAACGCTCTCGCCGCAAGCCGCTGCGTGGTCCAAGAACTCATGGATCGCTACTCGTGCTCAAGCGAAGCCGTAGTTCTTGCGTTCCTGCTCAAACTCCCTTGGGGCGTGCGCCCGGTCATCGGCAGCACGAACCCCGCGCGCATCGCCGCGAGCGCCGACGCGGCGACCGTCGCTGAGCAGATGAGTCGCGAGGACTGGTACCGCTTGTGGACGGCCGCGCGCGGCGTCTCGGTTCCGTAAGTTTCCTTACGCGTCGGAAGGTTTCGCGGAGGAGATCTTCTTGTCGCGGTACGCGTTCGCGCGCGCCACAAACCAGTCGATAGTCTCCGGGTTCTGCAGTGATCCGCGGTTGACGGCGCGTTCGGGATCGTGACCTGCGAAGAGCTTTTTCACGGGCACTTCGGTGCGTTTTCCAGCGTGGGTCGTGGGCACGCCGGGCACTGCGATGATCTCGTCTGGGACGTGACGCGCTGAGGTGCGTGAACGGATGGTGGTCTTGATTCGCTCCGCGAGTTCGGCGCTGACTTGGCCGTTCTCGGTGGTCTGGCCATCGCGAAGCACCACGAACAGCGGCATGTAGTACCCGCCGTCGGCTTCCTCCACGCCGATCACGAGCGAATCCGTGACCTCAGGAATGTGCTGCATGGCGTTGTAAATATCCGCCGATCCCAAGCGCACGCCCTGACGGTTTAGCGTGGCATCGGAGCGTCCGTGCACCACAAACCCGCCGCTCGGCAGCTCGGTGATCCAGTCGCCGTGCGTCCACACGCCCGGGAACTTCTCGAAGTACGCGTCGCGGTACTTTTGACCATCGGCATCGCCCCAGAAAAACACGGGCATCGACGGCATGGGCCGCGTGATGATCATGTCGCCCACATCGTTGAAGACGCGGCGTCCGCTGTCATCCCACGCCTCCACGGCCACAGCGAGCTGCGGGCTCTGAAGTTCGCCCAAGCGCACCGGCTCAAGTGGGTTGGACCCCAAGAATCCGCCGCAAATGTCCGTGCCGCCCGAGTCCGAACCCAAGTGCACGTCCGGCTTCACGTGCGTGTGCACCCACGACCATGTGGAATCCGGGAGTGGCGAGCCCGTGGACATGATGGACCGAAGCTTGGTCAGGTCATGTTCGGCGCCCGGAACCAGGCCGGACTTCTCCACGAGAGAAAGATACGCCGCGCCCGTGGCGAACATCGTGGCGCCGGTTTCGGCAATGAGTTTGAACTGCTGATCCACGCGGCCGGCCATGGGCGAACCCGCGTACGTGACTACTGATGAGCCGGTCGCGAGGTTGTTCACGAGCGTGTTCCACACCATCCAGGAGGTGTTCGCGGCCACGTAGTAGAGGTCGCCGCGGCGCATGTCGTGGTTGAGGCCGGGGCCTTTGAGCGCTTCAAGCAGCATGCCGCCGTGCCCGTGGACAATGCCCTTCGGCTTGCCCGTGGTGCCGGACGAAAACAGCACCCACAGCGTGTGCGCGAACGGGACGCGGTGATAGCTCGGCTCCGTTGCGGGTAGCGGTTCTTCCAGTACGACGCCGCCGCTCGGCAATGCGCGGTAGCTCAGGACGCTCGGCCTACTTGGAACGACTGCGTCGTTTGGGTTGCCCGCGGCGGCTGCGTCGCTCGAGTCGCCTGAGGAGTCAGCGTCGATGCCGGTGGGGACCAGAATGCGCGTCGTGACGGACGGGAGCTGATTCGCGATCTCTACGAGTTGGGCCGAGCGGTCAATGATCTTGCCGTTGAACTGGTAGCTCTTGACGCCGAAGAGAACCTTTGGTTCGAGCTGCTGAAGGCGGTCCAGCGTTGCTTGCACTGACAAGTCAGGGGAGTTGATGGTCCAGACCGCGCCGATCGAAGCAGCCGCGAGTAGTCCGATCAACGCTTCCGGGATGTTCGGCAAGTACGCTGCCACGCGGTCACCGGGCTCCACGCCGCTGTCTTTGAGCAGCTGCGCGAGCTGGGCGACGTTGTTCTCGAGCTGCGCCCAGGTGAACCCTGACTGGGTGCCGTCTTCGGTGACGTTGAGCAGTGCCACTTCGTCTCGTTGCTCAGGTGAGTTGGCGTACTTGAGGACGTTCTCAGTGAAGTTCAGCGTGGCGTTCGGGTACCACTCCGCGCCCGGCATCATCTCGCGGGTGAGTGCTCGTTCGTTGTCGCCGAAGCCTTCGCCGAGGACATCGAAGTAGCGACGTACCGCATCCCAGAATCCGCTCGTGTCATCGACGGACCACTTCAGGACATCTCGGTAGGTCTTGAGTTCAATCCCGCGGTGCTCCAGAGTCCACTGCATGAAGTCCCAGAGCGTGGTGTTGTGCTTGAACTCTTCACTGGGTTCCCACGTGATCTCTCCGAGGTCGATGGTGGTTTCCAAAGGAAGTTGGTGCGGCGTTGCACCCGACGGTGTGGTGGCAGTCACGTTCATGATTTCGATACTAAATCACTGTCTTGGGCCACCCGCTTTTAGTGAAAGAGCGCTACGTCATAGAGCGGTGTGACCAAAATACATGCACCAGTGCAACTTTGCACTTGTGCAATATTGCACTGGTGCAATAAAGTATTCCGGTGACCGAATGTAAAACCGAGCTCTCTCTGCGCGAACGGCGCCAAGTGGAGACGTGGACCCAAATCCATGAAGCAGCTCTTGACCTGGCGCTCGCCGACGGCCTTGCCGCCGCCACGATTGACGCCATTGCGGACCGCGCCGGCATCTCCCGCAGAACCTTTTTCAACTACTTCCCGTCCAAGGAAGACGCCTTGCTGGGGCTACGTGCCCCGCAATTGAGCGACGAAGTGCGTGAGCGCTTCCGCATCAGCAAGGAACCCACCTTGTTGCGCTTGACCCGTCTGGTTCGCGGCACGGTCCGCGAAACTTCGGCAACGGACAAGCTGGGGCGCACGGCTGACATGAAGCGCCGCAAGGAGTTGGTGCATGCGCACCCCGAGCTCGCGCTGCGGATGAAAGCGCATATGGGTGCTGTGTCGGAGATGCTCACCAAGGAACTTGAACGCGCTGAGCGAGAGGTCGCCGCGGGACTTGAAGAACCCTTGGGCGACGGCTTGACCCATGAGGATGCTGAAGCGGCCATCATGTTGGCCAATTCGATTCTCTTGCACGCATTCAAAACTTATGGCGAAACCGCACTTCATCGGGAATCTGATGCGATCATCCGATCCCTTGAGACTTTTAGAAACCTTCTGGAAAGCAAATAAATGAGTTCACTTAACGAAGAGGTGGCAGTTTCGGCCACCCAAGAGGCAACTGATCAGCCTCTCACTAATTCACATCGAGAACCCGGGAACCAACCGGACAAAACTGACGTAGCGGTTGAAAAGCCAGCTAAAGAAGAGAAGACCGCTCACCTCGGCCTGATTTTCGCGGCACTCATGGTTTCCATGTTGCTGTCCTCGCTCAACCAGACCGTACTTTCCACCGCGCTTCCCACCATCGTGGGCGAGCTCAACGGTGTGGAGCACATGTCGTGGGTTATTACGGCGTTCATTCTTGCCAGCACCATCATGATGCCGATCTACGGAAAGCTTGGCGACATCTTCGGCCGTAAGCCGTTGCTGTTGTTTGCCATCAGCACGTTCTTGATTGGTAGCTTCATCGGTGCGATTGCGCCGGATATGAACATGTTGATCCTCGCTCGCGCTATTCAGGGTATTGGCGGCGGCGGTTTGATGATCCTCTCGCAGGCCATCATCGCGGACGTTGTTCCTGCTCGTGAGCGCGGCAAGTACATGGGCGTCATGGGTGGCGTCTTCGCGTTCTCCTCAGTTGCCGGTCCGCTGCTTGGCGGTTGGCTCACTGAGGGCCCGGGCTGGCGCTGGGCGTTCTGGATGAACGTGCCGCTCGCGATTATCGCGTTCGCTGCCGCAGCCACGCTGCTCCACATTCACAAGCCTGTTCATGAGACCCGTCCAAAGATCGACTACCTCGGCATGGCCCTCATCGCCATTGCCACCACGGCGATCGTGCTCGTGGCGACCTGGGGTGGTAACCAGTACGAGTGGAACTCTGCCGAGATCCTGTCCCTCATCGCCGCCGCTGTTGTTGCCTCCGTGCTCTTTGTCTGGGTGGAGAAGAAGGCCGCGAACCCAGTGATCCCTATGGGTCTTTTCAAGAGCAAGAACTTCAACCTCACCACGGTCGCCGGCTTGGTGACGGGTATCGCGATGTTCGGCGCTATCGGCTACATGCCAACGTACTTGCAGATGGTGACCGGTTACGGTCCTACCGAAGCTGGTCTGCTCATGATTCCGATGATGGCCTGCTTGTTGGTCTTCGGCATCATCGTGGGCCGTTACGTCACGGCCACCGGTCGTTACAAGAAGGTCATGATCGCCGGTTCCCTCGTGACGGCGCTGGGCCTCTTCATGCTTTCCACCCTGCAGGTGGATGCTCCGGTCTGGTTGATCTGTGTATACCTCGGCATCATGGGTATTGGCTTGGGCGCTGCGATGCAGCTGTTGACCCTCGTGGCTCAAAACTCCTTCCCGATTTCCATGGTGGGCACCGCGACCGCCGGCCAGAACTACTTCCGTCAGGTCGGCGCAACGCTCGGCTCGGCTGTGGTGGGTTCGGTCTTCGCCTCGCGCTTGGGCGACTTGCTCAGTGAGCGCTTGCCGCAGGCCGCGGGCGGCGGAGATGCTCACGCGAGCTCCTCGCTGACGCCGGCGATCGTCAATTCCCTTCCGGAAGAGATCAAGAACATCGTGATTAGCTCTTACAACGAGGCCCTCGTTCCGCTGTTCTTCTGGCTCGTTCCCGTCATGCTCATCGGCGTGATCGCGTTGCTCTTCGTTGAAGAGAAGGCGCTCGCCACCAAGATTGAGCGCGACTAAAACCCTCGCCTCGCCTAGCGCAATTCCCGCTGTGGTGAGGTAAGCAGTGAACTCAAGCTGCGGCGTCGTACTAGAAATTACGACGCCGCAGCTCACTTTAAGCGGTGACCGCCATGCTCCGTTCACGCAATATTCACAGAACGGTCAGCTTGGGTTCTTAGGTTGGGGAGTATGCCCAATTATTTGATGGCCGGGGGAGCCCGACTGACCGTGCGGCCTGGGCGATTTGTAGCTATCGGGGACTCGTTTACCGAGGGTGTGGGTGACTGGGACCCGCGGTTGCCCAACGGTGTGCGCGGGTGGGCGGACCGTGTGGCGAAGCAGCTGTCCAAGGTGGATCCGCGGTGGGAGTACGCGAATCTGGCTATTCGCAGCAAGAAGCTCGGCCCCATTGTGGAAGAACAAATTGACCACGCTCTCGCGCTGGAACCCACGCTGATTTCGTTTTATGCGGGCGGCAATGACATTTTGGAGCTTCGCCAGGACATGGACGATCTGCTGGAGCGGTATTCGGCCGCGGTGGATCGGCTCTGCAGTTCAGGCGCACAAGTGGTTCTCTTTACGGGATTTGACGTGCCGCTTCATCCTTTGTTAGGCGCCATGAAACGGCGAAATCATGTGTTCAACGATGCCGTTCGGCAGATCGTGAAAGACAACGCTGATCGCGGTGCGGTGTTGCTGGATTATTGGACGCTTGATGCGTATCGCGACCGGCGCATGTGGGATGACGACAAGCTCCACATGAACCGAGCCGGCCACCGCTATTTGGCAATTCAGTTTCTTGAGCTGTTCGGAATTGATCACTTTCTAGAATTTGAACCATTTGGGCCATCGCAGCGAGTGGGGCCCGTGGGCTACACCGTGCGCGAAGTGGAATGGTGGCGCGAAGTGGTCATGCCGATGTTCGGGCGGCGCATGCGTGGTGTCACGTTGGGGGATACGCTCTCGCCGCGCTGGCCCGAACTCATACGACCGGCCGAGGGCATGAAGCGGATTTACCGGAAACGTTTGAAAGTCGAGTCTCATCTAGGTGCGCTGATCACCTAAGATCAAGTGGTGAGTGACGCGCCAAAGACCGTGCCGCCAGCCGCCAGGCCTGCTGCGGCTCTTGCGGAGCCGACTCAGCGCGTGCGCGCGTCCTGGACCGCCGGTGTTGTGGGCGTCAACTGGGGAATCAATACCGTATTTTTTGCACCCATCAATGTGCTCATTGGCCTGCAAGCTACCGCAATTGATGCGCCCAATAAAGAAGCAATCCTTTCTCTAGTAACCGCCTTTGGTGCGTTCGTTTCCCTGGTTGCCAATCCGCTGAGCGGCGCACTGTCCGACCGCACCACGTCCCGCTTCGGTCGACGCCGCCCCTGGGTTTTAGGCGGAGCGTTGGTAGTGGTGGTGGCGCTGCTCATCATGTCCGGAGCTACGACGGTGGCGATCATGGTGGCGGGCTGGTGTCTTGTGCAAGCCGGCGCTAACGCCATGTATGCCGCGATCTATGCCGCGATCCCGGACCGAGTGCCCTTGGAACAGCGGGGTCTCGTGGGCGGTTTGGCCGCGATGGGGCAAACTCTCGGAATTTTGACCGGTGCCGCGGTGGGCTTTGTCATTGCCGGAAACGTGCCTTTTGGGTACCTGCTTTGTGCCGGGATTCTGGTGCTTAGCGTCCTCGTGTATGTTTTTCGCGGCGATGACCCGGCGCTTCCGCGCGATGCCGTTGGACGTTTTGAATGGCGAAAGTTCTTGGCAGGGTTTTGGATTTCCCCCGTCAAGTATCCGGATTTCGGGTGGGCCTGGCTCACGCGCTTCCTAATGTTCGTGGGTAATCAGCTCACGATTGTGTACTTGCTCTTCTTCCTCACCGATGTCATCCAGCATCCGGACCCAGCCGGCGGAGTGCTGATTCTGACCGGCGCATATGCTGTCACCGTGGTGATTACCACCGTGATCGCAGGCAAATGGAGCGACCGCGCAGGCAAGCGACGAGTGTTCGTAGCTGGATCATCCGCGATGATTGCGTGCGCCGCCGTCATCATGGCGTTTGCTCCTACGTTCCCCGCTGCTTTGGTGGGGGCCGTGGTCCTGGGGGCTGGATTCGGTGCGTATCTTGCCGTTGACTTCGCGCTGTTGACGCAAGTGTTGCCATCGAGCGCTAGCCGCGGCAAGGACCTTGGCGTTATCAATATCGCCGCCTCTCTGCCGCAAGTGATCGCACCGACCCTCGCTTTCCTCGCAGTCACCTATTTCGGCGGGTACCGCACCATGTTCATTGTGGCGGCCGCGATCGGGCTGCTGGCCGCTGTGCTGGTGTACCGGATCAAGTCGGTGCCGTAGCCGACACCAGCGGGCGGCAAGTTCACCCATGTTTCGTAAGCAGGCGTCGTCGTACTGGCTGAATCGAACCACTATGCGATAGCGAAGGTGACTTCCTTGGGTGATTTTCGGTTCACAAATCACCCACACGCGGTGTTTTTCGTCGTATTTCATGCGGCTTGTCCACAAAAATCGACGTAAGTTCTAAGTGTCAGGGGTCACTTCTAGAGTTGTATGCATGGAGGAATTAGTTCCGGCTGCACATCCCAATCCGCCTACCAAATTGACCGTGAATGCGCTTCAAGAAGAGTTCGCGCATCTGCAATCCCGCATGGCCCAACTGCGGATTGCCGCGTCCCGAGTGGATGCAACGCCCACCCAGCTCGATCAGCTGGGACTGTCCATTGAGACGTTGAGCCATGAGGCTGGCCGCACCCAGGTCACACTCGCGTTCCGAATGGAGCAAGAGATCAATGCGCTGAATGCTGAGAAGAAGTTTTCTACGGGGCGTTCGCCTTTCCGGTCCGTCAAAGATCGGCTTTCCCAAGTGCTACATATCAGCCCCGGTGAGGTTCAGCAGCGGCTGAACACCGCCCATGGGGTGATGGCTGTGGAGGCCCCTAACGGCGACACGGAGACGGCCCATCCTTTCGTGGCGACTGCGTTCGAAGACGCTGCTCTGCCCGTTGCGTTGGCCGCCAAGATCATTGGCGCCGTTGATGGTTTGCAAGCGCCCATTCAGCAGATCAGCTCGGATCCTGTGGAGGCCAAAGTGCTTTCCGAGCGGATCGAGGCTTCACTCGTAAAAGCGGCCTTGAGCTCGACTCCCAAGGCCGTGGAGCGGGAGAAGCGGAACTGGGAGAACAAGATCAACGCGGCGGGCGTCCAACCCACGTTTGAAGTGAAGAGGGACTTCCAAGGTGCCTACTACCAAGGGAAACACTTTGGGCTGCACAAGTGGTCCTTTCTGATGGATGCCATCCAACATGAAACCTTTCTGACGGCCATCGCGCCAGAGGCCAACCCTCGCTCGGCGAATCACGATCCGGCCGGTGAACTGTCGGGGAATCGTCGGCAGGGACAGGGGCGCGGTCAGGGGCGCGGTCAGGGCCACGGGCAGGAGTCTGAAGTCGATGAGATTCCTGTGGCGCTAGACCAGAATGGCAAGGAGATTGAAGCTCCGAAGGACACTCGTTCGCTCGCTCAGAAGCGCCTTGACGGGGCAATTCATGCGCTGACCGTTGGTCTTCAGACGGGCAAGCTATCCATCAACGGTGGGTATCAGCCGCAGATTGTGGTGAATATTGATCAGAAGACGCTCGAGGCTGATCTCGCAGCCACCGATGCAAACTTCCGGTCTGACGCCGTCCACTCGGGGCCAATCAACCCGCGCTCCATCCGGCAACTCGCCTGCAACGCAGAGCTATTACCGGTGGTTCTGGGCGGTGACTCGCAAGCAATAGATGTGGGATCTCGAAAGAGACTCTTTACCGCGGAGCAACGAAAAGTCCTCTACGCCCGAGACAGAGGATGTACGTTCCCCGGATGCGCTAGCGGGGTAGACCGATGCGAAGCTCACCACGTCCAAGAGTATTCGCGAGGCGGCCCCACCACCTTGGAGAATGCGGCCATGGTGTGCAGACATCATCACCATCTGGTCCATGAGACGGGATGGACTATCACCGTGAGAAACGGAGTGCCCTTCTGGAGCCCACCACCCGAGGAAAGCTCGAGTAACCAACTCATGCGCAACGCCTACTTCCACCCTGAGAAGGCTGGGCAACTTCAAATCACGGCCTAGTTGTGATCCGAGTTTTCCCTGCACTGAGCCGAGCCGATTCTCGCTGACCTTTGACCCAACATGACTTTTCCGCGCCGTGAAACGATCGGCGGCGACGGAACCGCTCTTTGAGAACTTAAAAGTGATCAGAGAAAAGCGGTGTCCACATTGCGTGAATGTGGACACCGCAGGTGGCTATGCGCCTGAGACTCTGTGCGCTCGGCCGCTAGATCTGTGATCAGCAATCAGCGATCAGCTAGGAGTGCAAGAGCTTGAGCCTTAGCTGCGACCGTGACCTTCAGCGACAAGCTGCAGCGCGACGTCAACGATCATGTCTTCCTGACCACCGACGTACCCAGCCTTGCCGACTTCCTCGAGGATCTTGTAAGCAGGAACGCCGTAACGGTCAGCTGCGCGCTCAGCGTGGATCAAGAAGGACGAGTAAACGCCAGCGTAACCCTGCATGATGGACGCGCGGTCCATGACCGGCATACGCGTGATGAACGGCTTGACGATGTCTTCAGCAGCAGCCATGAGGCCCTGCACATCGACGCCAGTCTTGATCTCCAAACGATCAAACGCTGCGGCCAGAACTTCGGTTGGAGAGTTTCCGGCACCCGCGCCCAAAGCAACGAGAGTTCCGTCGATCTGCTTTGCGCCGGCACGAACAGCGAAGACCGAGTTTGCAACACCGAAGCTCATGTTCTGGTGACCGTGGAAACCAACCTGAGCGTCGACGCCGAGCTCTGCCACCAGAGCAGAAACACGATCTGAGACATCATCAAGAATGAGCGCTCCTGCAGAGTCCACCACGTACACGCACTGGCAACCGGCATCGGCCATGATGCGGGCCTGCTTCGCGAGCTCTTCCGGGCTGACGCGGTGGGAGAGCATCAAGAAGCCAACGGTTTCCATGCCGAGCTTGCGCGCGTGCTGGAAGTGCTGGATCGAGATGTCCGCCTCGGTGCAGTGGGTAGCGATACGGGCGACCTTTGCACCGGCATCGAACGCCTGGTTCAAGTCATGGATAGTTCCAAGGCCGGGGAGAAGAAGAACAGCGATCTTCGACTGCTTGGCTTCGTCCACGGCTGCCTTGATGAGATCGAGCTCTGGCGTCAGCGAGAAGCCGTAGTTGAACGAAGAACCGCCGAGTCCGTCACCGTGGGTGACTTCAATGACCTCCACACGGGAATCATCGAGCGCGCGAACAACATCTCGAACGTGACGCTCGGTGAACTTGTGGCTCATAGCGTGGGAGCCATCGCGCAACGTGGTGTCAGTGAGGCGAACGTCGAAGGTCGTTGGCAACGGTGCGTTCGTGGTCTCTGGAGATGCAGTCATTAGGCACCAACCTTCGGGGAATCAGTAGCGGAGGTATCAGCGGATGCGGACGAATTGTGTGCTGCTGCGGTGGCATCCATGCGTTCGGCCAACAAGTCAGCGGTACGAGTGGCTGCCGCAGTGATGATGTCGAGGTTGCCTGCGTAATCAGGGAGGTAGTCGGCTGCGCCGGCGACCTGAACCCAAATGCCAACGCGACCGTTACCGCCCCAGTCCTCACGGGCTACGTCGAACTGTGGCTCCATGCGGAGGCCGTAGCCCGGAACGTAATCCTGAATCTTCGCGGTTGCTTCATCGATCGCCGCGCGGATCTTGTCCTGAAGCTCGCCTGGCTCGGCAGCTTCGGCGGGGATCATGCAGTAGATGGTGTTGCGCATCATCATGGGTGGTTCCACCGGATTGATGATGATGATGGCCTTGCCCTTCTTGGCGCCGCCGACCTTCTCAAGAGCCTTTGCGGTGGTCTCGGTGAACTCATCCACGTTCGCACGAGTTCCAGGACCGGCAGACTTCGAAGCAATCGAAGCAACGATCTCGGCGTACTCAACCGGAACCACAGAGGACACAGCGGCGACGATCGGCGTCGTTGCCTGACCAGCGCAGGTGATCATGTTGACGTTCATGACGTCCTCGAGCGAATCAAGGTTCACGACGGGAGCCAAGTACGGGCCAACAGCGGCCGGGGTGAGGTCGATGGCATGAATGCCGGCTTCCTTGTACTTGGGAGCGTTGAACTCGTGAGCCTTCGCCGAGGTGCACTCGAACACGAAGTCCGGTAGCTCCTCTTGCTTGAGCAACCAGTCCACGCCTTCGGCAGAGGTGGTGAGGCCAAGTCGAGCGGCGCGAGCCAAGCCATCAGACTTGGGGTCGACGCCAATCATGTACTTGACTTCAATGTTCTTCGAACGGCGCATGAGCTTGAACATCAAGTCCGTGCCAATGTTTCCGGATCCAACGATCGCGGCAGTTTTCTTAGCCATATTTCTTCCTAGACAAACTTGATGGTGAGGGAGCCGAGATCACCGAAATCGGCGGTTGCGGACTCTCCGGCGACAACAGGTGCGGCACCGCAGAACGAGCCGGGGAGGATGAGCTGACCGGCCCCGAGAGCAACGCCCTCGTTGCCGAGAGTGTTGGCAAGCCACACCAAGGGAGCGATCGGATCGCCCATGACGGCTTCGCCAGTGCCGGAACCCTTGACTTCGCCGTTGATCAACAGCGATGCCTGGATATCAGCCAATTCAGCAGGGGTCACGTCGAGAGGCGTGGAGCCCACGGCAATGGCGCCGCACGATGCGTTATCCGCAACGGTGTCAACGAGCTTGATGTCCCAGTTCTTGATGCGGGAATCGATGATCTCGATGGCTGCGTACACAGCCTCGATCGCTTCGAGTGCCTCTTCGCGAGTGACGTTCGGGCCGCGGAGTTCGCTCTTCAAAACAAAGCCAAACTCAGGCTCAACCTTGGGAGAGATGAACTGTTCCGTCGCGATCTCAGCGTCTGGACCATAGACCATGTCCTTGAAGAAGTAGCCAAAGTCGGGTTCGTCGACACCAAGCTGCTGCTGCATAGCAAGGGAAGTCAGACCCACCTTGCGGCCGGCAAGAACGCGGCCGGTGCTTTGCTGCTTGTGGAGCTGGTACTCCTGGATGGCGTAGGCCTCGGCCAAGGACATGTTCGGGATCTGATCGCGAAGTGGATCGATCGCTTCCTTGGTCTCATACGCGGACAGCAATTCTTCGCCGAAACGAACGATGACGCGCTGGTGCGCGGCCGCCTGATCGGACGTGGAATCTGCCCAGCCGGCCGCTGGAACTTCGTTATTGAGAGTCATTACTTGAGCACCGCCGTCGTTACGCCAAATCCTGCAATGTATTCCTTGATGGGCTTGTAGAACTCGTACGTGATCTCGTACTCGCCGCACGCACGCAAAGCGGAGTACGCGGCAACCCAAGTGCGAACTTCGTGGGAGGAGTGGCCGGCAACAGCGTCCATTTCCTCGGCGACGAGCGAATCGAAACGCTCAACATCGTTAGAGCGGCACATGTCGAGGAACGCCAAGTCCCATTCAGGGTTCAGGTCCATGATGTCCGCTTCACCGCGAGCAAACGCCTTTGCGGTGTCGATGGTGCGCTGCTGACGAGCGGCACGAGCCTCGGGGGTTGGCTTGCGCCCTTCCACCAAGAACTTCTTCTGCTCGTCGGTGGCCTCGTTGAAGCGTGGAACCGGTGGATCGTGGGAGAGTCCGCCGGAGCCGATGAAGAGCACCTTCTTGTCCGAATTCTTGAAGAACTCGCCAATGCCGGCGCCGAGCTTACGAACTCGGGAAACCTTCGTGAATGGCTGAGCCACCGAGTTGATGAAGACGGGGATCATGGGCTTCGCTGCTGCGTCGCCGTGGTAGATCACTTCCATCGGCTGAACTGCGCCGTGGTCGACTTCCATCTTCCGGGAGATAGCGACGTCCATGTCCTGAGTGACGAGGAACTTCGCGAGCTCTTCAGCGATTTCGGTGGGAACGTTGAGTTCGCCGTCGAAAGAGTCGTAGTCGCCGGTTCCGTGCGCGTTGTAAGCGATGCAGAACGGAGGCATGAGGTCCTGGAAGAAACCGTTGTAGTGGTCGGGCCCAAAATTGATGACCAGATCCGGGTCAAAGTCCTTGACGAACTTGCGAACCGCTTCAAAGGATTCCTCGACGGCAGCTTTGACGTCGGCTGGGGGATCTGTGTGCTCCAAGAGCGGGCTGTGCGACATACACACGAGTGCCTGAGGCATGGTGTACTCCTTCGTTGGATGAATGCTTGTTCTATTTCACTCCACCGTGAGCCGAGTCTCTAGGACTCGTGCCAACGGGCGGAACACTATTTGCCGAGCGTTCTATCTTTGATGACGTACGTGAAGGTCGAATGCACCAGTTCTTTACCGTCGGCGTCCGCAACGGACACTTCGGCGACGGCCACGGAACCGCCGCCGCGCAAGATGCGGGCGGTAGCAACGGCCGGTGATGCCTTGGAATTGCTCATGAAGTTCAGGTTGGACTGCACGGCCAGCGGGAATCCGCCACGATCCGCGTACGTCATCATCGCGAGGAACGTGCCCGTGATGTCAGCAGCGCCAAACAGGGAAGCGGCGGAGAACATGCCGTTGGCCTGAGCCATTGGTTCTGTCAGCGGCAAGGTCATCGAAATGGAATCCTCGGTCACGTCATGCGGCTGAAGGCCCAACGTCACTGCAATGTCATCGAACCCGCGCCGGGCCTCAAACTTCTCAACGAGCGCTTTGAACTCTTCAACAGTTTGTGGGTGAGCCACGATTGCCTCTCTTTAGTTGGATTTTTAAGCCGGGATGAAAAGGACGACGACGCAGCCCTCTTTCGTAAGCTACGCCGTCGTCCTCAAGAATTCAGTTTTTGGAAATTTTTAGTAGCCCTGAACTACCGCGTCATCCACAATTTCGGTGTCGCGGGATTCCTTGCGCACCGCAGGATTGCGGTACGTCTCCTTCGAGAGCGCGATGGCCGTCGTGGAGATGACCAGGAGCACGACGAAGTAGACGCCGATGAGCCACAGGGTTCCGTTGCCCGCAGGAACCAACCACTGACCTACCAGAGGAGCGACGCCGGCACCCAAGATCGAGGAGACCTGGAAGGTGATGGAAACGCCCGTGTAGCGGGTCTCGGGGGAGAACTTCTCGGCGAGGAATGCGCCGATCGGGCCGTACTGGGAGGCCTGGATGATCGGGTTACCAATGATGAACGCGAGAGCGATCAGCCAGTAGTTGTTGGAGTGGAAGAGCGCGATCATTGGCCAGACCAAGAGAGCGCCCACCACGGCACCGGACATCATGACCTTCTTGCGTCCGTACTTGTCAGACAAGTGAGCGAAGAACGGGATCGTGAAGATGTGGAGGAAGGATGAGAACGTCAAGAGGTAGAGCAGGATATCCGAGCGCAAGGCTGGAGCTTCGCCCGAAACTGCAGCGATCTTTTCCGAGGTCGAGGCCAAGTACTTGACCATGAACGATGCCAAGAAGCCCTGCATGAACAATGCGGCAACACCGGCGAAGCAGCCCAAGAGGACTTCCTTCGGGTGTTCCTTGAAGAGTTTGACGAGTGGAACGCCGGTGTGGACGTCGCCGCGAGCACGAGCAGCTTCGAACTCTGGGGACTCAGTGACGCGCCACCGCAGGTAGAGCGCGATTGCGACCACGACGACCGAGAGCAAGAACGGCATACGCCAACCCCACGCAGCGAACTGGTCGGCTGGAAGGGACATGAAGAGGCCGAGCACGAGAGTGGACAACACGGCGCCGGCAGGACCACCAGTGACGGCCATCGAAGCGCCGATGCCGCGGGACTTGCCCTTGGAGTGCTCCATGGCCATGAGCGTTGCGCCGGCCCATTCGCCACCCACGGCGATGCCCTGGATCACGCGGAGGATGGTCAGTGCAATACCTGCGAAAGCGGGGCCGAGGTTTGTCGGCATGAGGCCGATTGCGAAGGAGACGACGCCCATGATGAGCATCGTAATGAAGAGCATGTTCTTGCGGCCGATCTTGTCACCGAAGTGGCCGAAGAGGATGCCGCCGAGTGGACGGGCAAGGTAGCCCGCAAGAAGTGTGGCGAAGGCCAGCGTCGTTGCGAGGCCCTGGTCCATGCCGTTGAAGAGGATTTTCGGGAAGACCAAGCCGGCTGCCGAGGTGTAGAGGAGGAAGTCGTAGTACTCGACCGTCGAGCCAAGAAAGCTGGAAATGACGGCGCGCTTACGTTCCTTTTCGGTACGAGGGCGGATTGCTGGAGGATTCGGATCCTCGGCCGGGGCGACGTTGCCCGTGGTGTGCTGTTCCATTGGTTCTCCAAAGGTGTGTGCGTGGGGAATGCTCCATTGATAGTGAGGTAGGTCTCTGGGGAACCCAAGTAAGTGTGCCACTCTGTGGAACGCGTCACACCGAGTGTTGATTTGAATGGAACGATAAGGCTGGCACTTGACAAGGTGCCGGTTTTTATGGTTCGGAACACAATGTGGCGTGTTGTGGCTCACGGTAGTTGGATGGAGGTCAACGCAGTACCTGCACCACTCAAGCGAAGGATCAACGATGACCGCTGAAGACATGACGTCTGCCAAGGCGAATGACTCCATTGGTGCTTTGCGCCGCAATCTTGATGCCGGATCCGGCGCGGCGAAGCCACGCAATATTGATGTGAGCCCGCTGATCGACTCCGACGGTGGCTTGATTGACCGTTCGATCTATACGGATCGGGAGATCTACGCTCAAGAAATGCGTCGCGTCTTCGCTCGCAGCTGGTTGTTCTTGGCACACGAAACCCAGTTCAAGAAGCCAGGCGACTTCTTCACCACGTTCATGGGCGAAGATCCGGTGATCGTGTCCATGGATAAAGAGAAGAAGATCCGCGTCTACTTGAACTCCTGCCGTCACCGCGGCGTGCGCTTGTGCCGTGCTGATGCCGGCGCCACCAAGATGTTCACCTGCACGTACCACGGCTGGTCCTTTGACTTGGCTGGTGCACTGCAGAGCGTTCCGAACGAGACCGCGTACCCAGACACCTTTAAGAAGGAAAACTGGTCCCTCATCGAGGTGCCGCGCGTTGAAACGTACAAGGGACTCATCTTCGGCAACTGGGACAAGAACGCCGATTCGCTCGAGGACAACCTCGGGGACATGAAGTACTACATGGACGCCATGCTGGATCGCGACCCTGAAGGCACTGAAGTGGTGGGCGGCGTGATGAAGTGGGAGCTCGAAGGAAACTGGAAGCTCGCCGCTGAGCAGTTCGCCACGGACTGGTATCACGTGAACATGTCTCACGCGTCCGCGCTCATGGTGCTCTCCCCAACGGGTAAGGGACCCAAAGCGGACATTGCTGCCACTCCGGGTCGCCAGCACGGTTCCGAAAACGGTCACGGCGCTGGATTCCCGACGCACCCGAAGTCCCGCTTCGACGCCAAGATGGTCCACGACTACTACGACTACGACTTCTTGCGCGAACGTCTCGGCGACGATGCCGTTGAGGGTCCTATGACAACCGGTCACGCAACGGTCTTCCCCAACTTCTCCTACTTGCCGGTCAACGGTTCGATTCGCGTATGGCACCCCAAGGGTCCCGACAAGATCGAAGTGTGGGCGTGGATCCTGGTGGATAAGTCCATGCCGCAAGACGTGAAAGATGCGCAGCGTCTCTACAATCTGCGCACCTTCGGACCGTCCGGCATCTTCGAAGCTGACGACGGAGAGAACTGGTCTGAGATTCAGGCGATCTCCGGTGGCTTCGTCACGAACTCGGTGCCGCTGAACTTCCAAATGGGTATTGGCTCGGAACGCGAAGACGGCACATACCCAGGTCAGACCAGCGAGCTGTACTCTGATGCGGCGGGACGTGCTTTCTACCGGCACTGGGCCAAGGTTATGAACACTCCCGCATGGCACGAGACGAACGAAGGCTAAGGAGCCCCATCATCATGAGCGAAGCAATCAACATCGGATCTGTCGACGACATCGACGAGGGTGAAGCGAAGGTCATCTCTGCTGCGGAAGCAGGCACGGAAGACGACATCGCCGTGTTCCACGCCGAGGACGGCAACTTCTACGCCCTCAACGACGAATGCACGCACGAAACCGCTTCCCTGGCCGACGGTTGGATTGAAGGCACCGAGGTGGAATGCCCCGTGCACTCCGCCAAGTTCTGCCTCAAGAGCGGCGAAGCCATGTGCATGCCCGCCACCATCGCAGCCCGTACCCACAAGGTTGAGGTTGTTGACGGTGACGTGCTCTTGTACCCGAACGTTCCGGTGGCCGAACAGGCATAACGCCTCAGCGCTCCACCACTTCCACCCCGTATCTATAGAGGACTCAGCACTATGACTTCGCCACAATCAGTCGCGATTGTTGGCGGCGGCATGGGCGGTTTTTCCACCGCTCACGAACTCCGTCACCGCGGTTACGAAGGTCCCATCACCATCCTCGATCCGTTCGGCGCCCCGTATGATCGTCCGCCGCTCTCCAAGGATTACTTCCTGCAAGAGCGTTCGGCCGAAGACATCCAGCTCATCAAGAGCGAGTGGTACGCCGAGCACAACGTCACGGTTCTCGCCGAGAAGGTGGTGTCGATCCACCCGAACGAGGGTGTGGTGGTGACCGAGGCTGATACCAAGGTTCCCGGCGAAGTCATAGTGCTGGCCACGGGAGGTGTGGCCCGCAAGCTCCACATCCCGGGCAACGATCTCGATACTGTTCTGCAGCTTCGCACGAAGGAAGACGCAGACAAGCTCCGCGAAGCCATCGCGGGCGGAAAGCGCCTCACCATCATCGGCGCCGGACTTATCGGTGCCGAGGTCGCTTCGAGCGCGCTCAAGCACGGAGCCTCCGTTACGCTGATCGATCCTTCGGAAACTCCGCTGGTTCCAGCCGTCGGCGAAACCCTCGCGAAGCGGCTCCACGCGATGCACACCGAAAAGGGTGTAACGGTGGTCCGGGGCATCCCCACCGAAATTTTCGTTGACCAGGACGGGACGAACGTCCGTACCGAGGACGGCGAAACGTACGCGGGCGACGTCGTACTGGTAGGAATCGGCATCATCCCGCTCACGGATCTCGCGGAAGACGCGGGCCTTGAGGAAGATAACGGCACGCTCGTGGACGAAGCCCAACGCACCACGCACCCGAACGTGTATGCGGTAGGGGACTCGTCCCGTACCCGTTTGCGTGACGGCACGCTTTTGCGCCGCGCGGAGCACTGGGAGCACGCCATGAACACGGGAAAGACGGCTGCGGCGGCGATTTTAGGTCAGGATCTGCCCGTGCACTCGGCGCCATGGTTCTGGTCTGATCGCCACGGCGTGCACGTTGAAGGCGTCGGCGCCATGTGGACGGAGCACGGCGAGACCGTGATTCGCGAAGTCGACGGCGTGCCCGTCGCGGCATTCCGCCTCAACGAAAACGGCGAACTCGTGGGCTGCGCAGCGATCGATGATGCGCTCGCGGTCCGCGCCGCACGCCGCATTATCGACCGCAAAATCACCGTGGACCCCGCGCAGCTCGCGGATCCCACCTTCAACCTCAAGAAACTGGCGAAGTAGGTGCATCATGACTGAAACAGCTGAAAACGTGGGCGCATATGCGGAACGGTTAGCCGACGCAGAGCTCACCCACCGCGTCTCCCAGTTCTACTTCCACGAAGCCGAGCTTCTGGACGACGGCCGCTTCGCGGACTGGTTGGACTGCTTCGACGATGACCTCTTCTATTGGGCGCCGCTGCGCACCAACCGACTGCGCCGCCAAGCCGCCCTCAGCGTCGGCGTGCCTGGCGAAGCCGCCTACTTCGACGAGACCAAAGAGTCCCTCGCATGGCGCATCCGCCGGTACGACTCCGGCATGGCCTGGGCCGAGGATCCACCATCGCGCACCCGTCATCTCGTCACCAACGTGATGGTCCGCCACACGGGCGAAAATCAGCTCACGGTCCGCAGTGCGTTCTTGGTCTACCGCAACCGTCTCCAGACGGAAACGGACATCTACGCGGGCGGCCGGATCGATACCCTACGGGTTGCCGAGGACGGCACTTTCAAGGTGTTCAAGCGCGAAATCTACTTCGACGCCAACGTCCTTCAAGCGAAGAACCTCTCCACGTTCTTCTAAACCACTTCACCCTAATTTCGTTGGAAGGTCACCATGAGTGAGTCCGCCGCGGCCCCACACCGCACTATTGAGGACGACGCCGCAGCTCAAGACCGCGGTTGGCTATCCGGAGACGTTGCCTTCATTACCGGAGGCGGCTCCGGCATTGGCTTGGCTGTTGCTCGCCGCTTCGTTGCGGAGGGCGCTTCCGTAGTCATTTTTGGCCGCGATCTGGACAAGCTGAACAAGGTCGTTTCAGAGAGCGACGTGCCCGAGCGCATGTTCGCGGTGTCCGGTGACGTCCGCAATCCGGAGGATCTGCACCGCGCGGTCACGGCAACGGTTGATCGCTTCGGCAAGCTGGACATCGTGGTGCCGAACGCCGGAATTTGGGACTTTAACCGTTCGGTGACTCGCTTGAACGGCGAGGAGCTGTCCGCGACTTTTGATGAGTTGTTCGGCATCAACGTCAAGGGGTACTTGCTGACGGTGGAGGCAACGTGGCGCGAGCTCGTGAAGACGCGCGGCTCAATTGTCATGACGCTGTCCAATGCGTCCTTTTATACGGCTGGCGGCGGACCGGTTTATACGGCGAGCAAGTTTGCGTGCCGCGGACTCGTGAACCAATTCGCGTACGAACTGGCGCCGAAAGTTCGCGTCAACGGCGTGGCCGTGGGCGGCATGAACACTGATCTTCGCGGACCGGAATCTATTGGGTTGAAGGAACGTTCGATCGCAGCGAGCTTCGCACGATCCGAGGTCACGGGGGATAACCCGCTGATCCCGTTGCATGACGCTTCGGTGGACCCGAACGACTTCACCGGTTCTTACGTGTTGCTGGCGTCCCGCCGTAACTCGGGCAACATCACGGGCAACATCATCAACGCAGACGGAGGCATTGGCGTGCGTGGCTTTGGTGAGCGTGCAGCAGGAGGAGACGAGCTATGACTCGCATCAATATCAGTGCCGTTGCAGGTATTCAGCGGCAGGTCCAGTTCTTTCCGAACAATGAGGTGCTGGTTTACGGCGACCGTACCTGGAACTATCGCGAACTCAACGAAGAGGTCAGCGCGCTCACCCGCAGCCTCGTAGCGCACGGCATTCAGCGTGGCGACCGCGTGGCGTACCTAGGCCTGAACTCGGTGACGTTTATTGAGACGATGCTGGCCGCGTGGTGGATCGGCGCGATCTTTGAGCCGCTCAACTTCCGCCTTGCACCCCGCGAAGTCGAGGGACTTTTGGGGCAGTCGGATCCCAAGGTGCTGATCGTGGAGCAGTGTCACGTTGACGTGGTCAACCAGGTGATCGAGCAGAACGAGTACGACTTCTCTAAGACCACACTGGTGCTCGTGGATAACGACCCCGAGGTGCCCCCCGTTGAAGGCGCGGCCACGCAGGCGTACCAGCTGCTTAGGAATCTCGTAGCGCAGGGAGCGGAGGCTGAGCTTCCGGAACCTGTTGAGCAGTTCGACGACGACCTAGCGATCCTCATGTTTACCTCCGGAACCACGGGCAAGCCTAAGGGCGTTCAGCTGACCCACGGCAACGTGTGGTGGAACTCCGTGAACGTGGATTCTCTCGTGGACACTCGCCGCGGGGATACTAACCTTGCCGTCGCGCCCATGTTTCATATTGGCGGCTTGAACGCCTTGACCATCCGCTCTTTGGTGCGCGGTGGCCGCACGATTATCCGACGCAGCTTTGACCCCCGTCAGGTCCTTGCTGACATTGAGAAGTTTGGTGTGGAGCAAGCGTTCTTGGTTCCAGCCATGCTCTCGGCGATGCAACAGACGGCCGACTTTGAGACCGCCAACATTGGTAGCTTGCGCGCGCTCATCTGCGCAGGCGCCCCAGTTCCGCCGATCCTCATCTCGCAGTACGAGCACAAGGGCGTTCCCGTTCAGCAGGCTTGGGGCCTCACGGAAACCGCGCCGTTCGCCACGTACCTGCCTACCGAGCTGACGTACGCGAAGCCCGGATCCTGTGGTCTGCCCATGCCGTATTGCGAGGTCAAGATCGTGGACCCGGCTACCGGTGAAGAGGTTCAGAACCCTGGCGATACGGGCGAAATGTGGGTCAAGGGACCTAACGTCACGAGCGGTTACTGGAACAACCCGCAGGCTACCGAGGCCGCGTTCTTCGACGGCTGGTTCCGTTCGGGAGACATCGGCTACCGTGACGAAGCCGGCTACCTGTTCATCGTGGACCGCTTGAAGGACATGATCATCACTGGCGGCGAGAACGTTTACCCGGCCGAGGTGGAGCGCGCGCTCATGGAATACCCGGGCGTGGTTGACGTCGCCGTGGTGGGCCGCTCGGATCCCAAGTGGGGCGAGAGCGTCGTGGCCGTCATGAGCTTCAAGACCGCGGAAGCGCCGAGCATTGAAGAGATTCGAGCCTTCGCTGACCAATACTTGGCGCGTTACAAGTTGCCCAAGGAACTCGTCATTGCCACGAGTGTTCCGCGCAATGGCTCCGGCAAGCTGGACAAGGTGGCGGTTCGCCAACTGATCGCTGAAGAAGGGGATCGTTGAGATGTCGCAGGTCGATGAGCAAAGCAGCGCACATGACAATGGACATAGCGACGGGCATGCCGACGAAGTAGATCTTCTCGCGTGGCCCGCAGCCTTGGGCGAGGCCTGGTCTCTGACGGAGACGGCCCCCGCCGAAGGGTTCGTGCAAGCGTTCAACGTGACCGAAAACGGTGAGGACCGTGGCACGGTGAACGTGGCGTCTGCGGCTCGTCACCCGGTGGGGGATTCCTATCCTTCCGGCACGCGTGACCGGTACCTGGAACCATCAGAGCATGCAGTCGCCGGTGCTATTCAGCTCGTGTCTGAGCACATCATGAAGAGCGATCCTCATTGCCGCCGACTGGTGCTGGCCACGGACGAAGGCGACGTGGAGCAGATCGCGCGCGGCGAAGCCGCGGGATATCGGTACGTGGTGGACGTTGATCTGAAGGATCGGTCTGTCTCGCTCCTGGCGGCGGAGCCTGCTTGGGTGCTCGAAGAGTCCCGAAATATCGACGACGTTCCGGGGACCTAATACCAGAATGCCGAGAACCGCGGGTCTACGGATTCCGTGGAGCAACTGCCGCTGCAGCGCGTGCGGCCGCAAAGCACACCTTGCGTAGCAACGACGCTTGAGACTCCGGCACAAACTTGCCCACTGGCCCGGACACGGAGAGCGCGGCCACCGGCTTGTTGTTGCTGCCGAAGACCGGCGCAGCAATGCAGTTCAAGCCCACCATGATCTCTTCGCGGTCAAAGGCGAGGTTGGTCTGCCGAGCTTTCTCGAGCTCGGTGCGCAACACGGCAGGATCCGTGATGGTGTGAGGCGTCCACCGAATCAGTTCGCTGTTCAACACTTCTTCGGTCGCGGCGTGGTCGTACGCCAAGAGCATTTTTCCCACACCCGTGCAGTGTGCTGGCGCGCGGCCACCAATGCGAGACGGGCTGCGGACCTGAATGTGTCCGTAGAGCTTGTTGAGGTAAATGACGTTGGAACCGTCAAGGACCGCGAGGTGCACGGTCTGCTTCGTGAGCTCGTACAAGTCAGCAAGGAAGGGCGTGAGGGCGTCGCGCATGCGTCCGTGCCACGCGGTTTCTTGAGTGGCGCCAAGATCTTGGATCATCTTGCCCAGGCGATAGTTGTTGCCTGCGCGTTCCACGGCGCCGTTGTTTTGGAGCAGGCTCAAGAGCCTGAAAGCGGTGGACTTGGACAGGTCTGCCCGGCGCGCCAACTCGCTCACACCCACGCCAATGAGCGCATCTTCGCCGAAGGCATTGAGCAGAGCCATAGCTTTGTCAACGGCCGTACGGGCATCCCGGGTTGATGAACGAGGGGGCAATGTCTACGACCTCCAAAGGTAGACGACACCGGCTACATTGCCGGTGAATGACCTATCTATTCTACCGAAGCAAGGTCATTCAGCCTTAGCGAGAAGCATCACGTTGCTCCGGGGTGGTGTACGCAGACTTCTGCGCAATGATGGCCAGCGTGCACCGTGAGATGCACACGAGCTTCCCGTCTTCGTTCGTGATGCGGATGTCCCAAATCTGCGTGGTGCGTCCAAGGTTCACGGCCGTCGCCTCGCCCCGCAGCCACTGGCCGGAGACTCCTGGTCGTACGTGGTTTGCGTTGATCTCCAGACCCACGGCGTGGAATTTCTCACGATCAATTGAGAGGAACCCCGCCCACGAGGCAAGGGTTTCCGCGAAAGCCACGGACGCTCCACCATGGACAACTCCAGCCGGTTGAGTGGTGCGGTGATCAACCGGCATGCGCCCAATGAGGGAGTTATCGGTCTTCTCAAGAATCTCGATGCCAAGGTTCTCGTTGAGCGCTCCGCGCCCGTTATTGTTCAGTTCCTCGACAGGAACCTCGCCTACCCAAATGCTCATGCGGTTTTCTCTCTTCCTCGAGAAGGTACGTGGGGCTCTGGACCCAAGCTAGCGTCGTCTTAATCAAAAATCTAGAAATCATTCCGTCAGGCGGCACGCGCTCTCGCTCCGAGCGGGCAGCGTTGGTGTGATGGGGTAAACACTTTTAAGGAGATTTCATGCGTGCCGCCGTTGCCATTGCTCAGAACTTACAGGATCCGTTGTCTTGCCTTCAGGTGAAAGACGTTCCGGATCCGGACCAACAACTGGGGTGGACCACGGTGCAGGTGAAGGCGTCGAGCCTTAATATGCATGACCTGTGGACGTTGCGCGGAGTGGGACATGACCCCAAAAACATTCCCATCATTCTGGGGTGTGACGTCGCCGGCGTGACCGAGGACGGCCGTGAAGTGGTGGTGTATCCAGTAATCGCTGATCCCGACGCCGGATTTGGCGACGAGACGTTGGATCCCAACCGCAATTTGCTGTCTGAATCGCACGACGGCGGCTTCGCGGAGTACATCTCCGTTCCTGCTCGGTGTGTGTTGGATAAGCCCGCGCACTTGAGTTTCGAAGAGGCCGCGTGCTTGCCCGTCGCGTGGTCCACCGCCTACCGCATGCTGTTCACGCAGGGACAAGTCCAAGCCGGAGATCGAGTGTTGGTCCAAGGGGCGTCCGGTGGCGTGGCCTCAGCCGCAATTCAGCTCGCGAGTGCCGCGGGAGCGCGAGTATTCGCCACCAGCCGCACCGCTGAAAAGCGCGAACTGGCCCTGTCCCTCGGCGCAACCGAAGCGTTTGAGAGCGGTGCCCGCTTGCCGGAGCGAGTCGACGTCGTCATTGAAACCGTGGGCGAAGCAACCTGGGCGCATTCGCTGCGTTGCTTGCGGCCCGGCGGCGCAATTGTTATCGCCGGCACCACGAGCGGAACTAGCCCCGAGGCGGATCTTGGACGTATCTTCTACAACCAGCTGCGCGTGCTGGGCTCTACGGGTAGCACCCGCACGGAGTTTGCCCGCATGTTGCGCGTTGTGGAGCAAATGAAATTGCGCCCCACGATTGATCGCGTGTTGCCGCTCGAGCGCATTCACGAAGGATTTCAGGTCATGGAAAAGGGCGAATCTTCCGGAAAGATCGTCATTACTCTGTAGCGTGTTAGGCCTTAAACTGGGTTGACGATATCTTCGGCGTGCACAGCGATCCAATCCACGAGTGGCCGAAGAAGCGCTACGAGTTCTTCGCCGCGGCTTGTGAGACTGTAGTCCACACGTGGTGGGATCACCGGTTGCGCGTCGCGGTGCACGAAACCGTCCGATTCAAGGGTCTTGAGCGTCTGGGCGAGCATCTTTTCACTGATGCCTTCAGCACGACGACGCAGCTCGCTCCAGCGCTGTGGTCCTTCAGCAAGCGAGACGAGAATAAGCACGCCCCATTTGCTGGAGACATGATCAAGTACGGTGCGGCTGGGGCAACCGGCGGGGAAGACGACGGGGAGTTCAGCAACGATCGTGTCAGGGAGTGTGGGCATAGAAGGAGCTTACTTTAAAGTGCGTACTCTCTCGTGGGAAGTTCCTGGTGACATGCGAGGTTGAGGTGACTGGTAGATAGTTCATCCCGAAAGGAAACACCTCATGAGCATTTTCGTCACCGGAGCCACCGGCAACCTTGGGCGGCTTGTCGTTGAAGCACTTCTGGAAAAGGGACAGCCTGCAGACCAGATCATTGCTGGAGGCCGCAACGCCGAAAAGCTCGCCCGCCTCGCCGAGCTTGGTGTCCATACCCGCGAGATTGACTACTCGGACCCGGCTTCCTTGGCCGCCGCCTTCGCTGCCGTTGAGAAGGTCATGCTGGTTTCCGGCAGCGAACCTGGCCCAAGAGTTGCACAGCACGCCAACGTTATTAACGCTGCAAAGGAAGCCGGCGTTCAGCTGATCGCCTACACGAGCATCCCGAATGCTGACACCACCCAGATGGCCCTGGCAGCAGATCACCAGCTTGCCGAGCAGGCTCTTCGCGAGTCCGGCGTCCCGTTTGTACTGCTCCGCAACGGCTGGTACTTGGAGAACTACACCGCTCAAATCGGTGGCTACTTGGAGTTTGGCTCTGTGTTTGGTAGCGCTGGCGATGGTCGTTTGAACGCCGCTACCCGCGCGGATCTCGCTGAAGCGGCTGCCGTTGTGCTTCTTGCCGAAGATCAGGGTGGAAAAATTTACGAGCTCGGCGGCAACGAATCCTTCTCACTCGCTGAGCTGGCCGAAGCCGTCAGCGCTGCCTCAGGTCAGCCTGTTTCCTACCAGGACCTCCCGGAGGAGGACTTCACCAAGCTTTTGGAAGGCGCCGGAGTTCCCGAAGGATTCGCCAAGATCCTTGCTGATAGCGACCGCGGCATTCTCCGCGGAGACCTGCTGGTCTCCGGTAACGACTTGAGCACGCTTCTGGGCCGCCCTGCCACCACCATGCAGGACGCTGTGAAGAGCGCGGTCGCGCAGCTGGGACACAACGCCTAGCAAGTACTGCGTCCGAAAATTGGTGGGTGCGGGCTCGAACTCACGCGTGAGGGAGCCTGCACCCGACTCGACGGCTGTCATCGTCAATATCTTGCCATTGCTGATGGTTCACTTTTCCGGAGATCGAGCCAGCCGTAGAAGCGCCGCCGGGATAACTAGGGGATGGTGGGGTTTGTGGAAGGCGCGATGGATTCAGGTGGTCACCGAAATTGATCTCGTTAGTTCTTGCCCGAGTCTGCGATCACGATACGACTACGCAGATCAGTCACGAAACCACTCAGCAATCGATCTATTTTTCAGGGCACTGGGAAGCAGACCTGCTCATGTCAGCAGCAGCCCCGGAAACAGCGGCCGACCTGGCATAAGTTCATGACATCTTTGACAACCGTCCACGGCCCAACCACAACAAGCACCGTTCAACAGGTAGGCAAAGCTTGGGTCAATCTCGTCTCTCGAAACACCACAGTGTCCTGAGCGCAGGAGACTGACCCAAGCTGCGTCGTCGTTATCTTAGAAAGGGTACGGCGCAATCTCTGGGCGCATGGTCAACCACTGAATCTCGGTAAAGGATTCGATGTTTGCGGTCGCTCCACCGATACGCGTTCCGTTGCCGGAGTTCTTGACGCCGCCGAATGGCGCTTGCGATTCGTCCATCACCGTTTGTTCGTTGATGTGTACCTTGCCGGAATCGAGCTGGTCAGCGATCTGCATCGCCAACCCCACGTCGCCAA
This sequence comes from Neomicrococcus aestuarii, assembly GCF_014201135.1. Lineage (NCBI taxonomy): Bacteria > Bacillati > Actinomycetota > Actinomycetes > Micrococcales > Micrococcaceae > Neomicrococcus > Neomicrococcus aestuarii. Next base: position 1,874,311 of record NZ_JACHDR010000001.1, read on the forward strand.
GAATTGAAATCGACAGTCCCAGATCGCTATTGTTCGCGAGCTCGACGGCCTCTTCAACCGTGGAGAATTTCATGACAGGCGCTACCGGGCCGAAGATCTCTTGGTTCCACGCTGGATGCTCAACTTTCATGTGCGTGAGCACGGTGGGCTGATAGAACAGGCCCTCCTTGATGGCGCCGCCAGCAGTTACAGTGGCGCCTTGCAATACGGAATCCTGGACCAGGGCGTCTACCTTTTTGAGCTGGTTCTCATCAATGATGGGACCCAATGCAACTTGCTCGGTGGCGGGATTGCCCACTGGCAGGTGTTTTGCCTTTTCGGACAGCGCGGCCACGTATTCATCGTGAATGGATTCGTGGACCAGGTGCCGTCCCGTGGACATGCAGATCTGGCCTTGGTGCATGAAGGATCCGAAAGCTGCTGCCGAAGCGGCTTTTGCCAAGTCCGCGCCCGGAAGCACGATCATCGCGTTGTTCCCACCGAGTTCCAAGTGCGCCCGCTTGAGCAAGCGTCCCGCGGTTTCGCCAATCTTCCGGCCCGCGTTCGTGGACCCCGTGAACGCAATCACGGAGACTTCGGGCGCCTCCACAACGGCCGCACCTACATCCGCTCCACCCGGTAGCAGGCTGAGCACTCCAGCTGGCAACCCAGCTTCTTCAAAAATTCGCATGAGAACGACGCCGCCGCACACCGCAGTGCGTGGGTCCGGCTTCAGCAGGACTGCATTTCCCAGTGCTAGCGCCGGTGCCACGGCTCGGATGGAAAGAATGAGTGGGAAGTTGAATGGTGCGATGACGCTGACGACGCCCACCGGACGACGGCGCGCGAAGGACCAACGATTGTCGTCCGAGGCCAGCACATCGCCTTGAGAATGATGGGGGAGTGCGGAGGCGTCAAAGCACTCGTTCGCGGCGACGTGGGTTTCGAGGCCGGCTTTGCCCTGGATGGCACCGGACTCCTTCATGATCCATTCGTGGATCTCTGGCGCGTGCTCTTCGAAGAGCATTCCGGCCTTGCGGAGAATGGCAGCGCGCTCTTCAGGCTTCTTCTTGGCCCACTCTTTTTGAGCCGTGGCAGCAGCATTGGCTGCTTCCTTGACGTCGTCGACGCTCGCCAAACCAACCGAGGCAAGCTTGTTTCCCGTCGCTGGTTCGAGGGCATCGGCGGTTGTGGAGGCATCTCGCCAACCATTGATGTTGATCTTGTTTTCCCACGTGGACTGATCGAAGAGCGTCATTGCCATCCTTAAGCTGGTCATATGCGGTGAAAGTGATCCACTACATAGATAGATAGTGATGACTCTCATTAGATCACCGGCTCACACTTTGTGGAAGAGCTTCACAGCAAACCAGTAGGCTGGATAAATGTCTGAAATGTTCTCTTCGCTACCGTTTGGGTTGGCGTACGTAGGACTTTTCTTAGGTGCCATGTTGCGCGCAAACACCACGTATTGGATCGGTCGCGGCATCGCCCGAGGAGCTGAGCACTCCCGGTTCAAACACTTCCTTGAGGGTCCTATTTACGAGCGAGCCCAGCGTTTTATGGAACGGTGGGGCATCTTCGCTGTTCCCTTATCCTTCTTGACCGTGGGTATTCAGACGGCCGTCAACGCGAGTGCGGGCATGGGTCGCATGTCGCTCAAACGCTACTTGCCAGCGGTGACGGTGGGATGTCTGATCTGGGCGCTCATCTACTCCACGGTGGGAATGGCCGTTGTCCTGGCCTGGCTAGAACTGGGCTGGCAGTGGGTTGTTGCTACCGCGATTGTTATAGGAATCGTCACGTGGGCATGGATCAAATACCGTCGCCAAGACGGTTGACAAAACGCTGGCGAAATTATCGCTTCGGTACGGACGTCGATTCCTTGCCGCGAGCGTCTCCTTTAGCTGACAAAATCCGGATCGTTCCTGTCGCCTCGGAGCGGTTCGAAGGTGTTACAAAACGCCCTGTCATTGCATCTTTGGGCATGCGAATTGTGTATGAGCCGGTCGATTCACTCTTGACTGCCCTGTTAGACTGTGGCAACATATCTGCCTTTCTTTTCTTGAATCCTAGTCCTTCAGTCTTGAAAAGCAACGGAATTCAGAAGTTCGCTCCATTGAGAGCTCTGTTCACCTATAACAAGTTCAAGCTCTTGTTTCTTCCGAAGGACCTCTTCCGCAGGTAGTTTCATACTGCACGTGAGAACTGCTGACGCAAAGTCGGGGTTGTTTCCGTCGCCCACAAAGATGGGAACCGCGATCACTGACTTCCATCTTGGCTCGAGCCGATTGTCTCGGATGACATTCTTTATCTTGGGTTCTTCCGTACTAATCGCCTCGCCAGCAATCCACGGGCTGTCGTGTCCTGTTGGCACCAACTTGAGCTGGTTTACAGACAAATAATGTGTTGACTCGGTAGCCCAGCGGGCTAGACTCCCGTAGCCATTGGCTATCCAAAGCGTGCATTTCAATGCCTCCATGCCAAGGTGGCTGGAAATTTCCGTCGCGGATGTGCTCAACGCTGCAGAGTACTGCGGTTGTAGTTCCTTGAATTTCTCTTTATGGCGCTTCCAGACCTGCTGTGCGCGTTTCTGCGGCGGCACGTAATCCGGCTTATCCATGGACTCGAGCTCACGAATGAGGGCGGCAACGTCGGAGAGGTCTTGAAGGCGTAGCGCCTTAATGCCGATGGCTTCCCATTCAGCTGCCAGTGCTCCATCAATTTCGTCAAAGACTTCTTTGTCTAGGCGGAGGCCTTCTCGGACGATGGTGACAATTGGGCTGAAGAATGACTCACTTTCCGCTCTCATCATGATTTCATGCAGCCACTGACGGATATCAGGGTCTCGATACGATGTACCAGCCAAAAGAATTGGACCTTTTCGCAACGCTTTTTCGAGGAACTCCTTTTGCCACGGCGCCTTTGCGTCTACAAGTTCTGCAAAATCTTTGAACGTAATGATCGGTTCGAGGTAGTGATATTCGTCCTCGCCAATGTATAGGGCGCCGTGCAGATGATGAACGGTATGGGATTCGTCAGGCTCATCAATGCCGTCAATCCCGATGTATACATCTTCCGATGAATTGTCAGACAGAGCCTCTTCGAGCAGTGGGTCAAAGTTCAGGGTGGCTATCGTGCAACGCTTGGGGTCGCTTAAGTAATGCCCCACGACGGCGAGATGTAGTGGGGACGGTTGCAGGTTCTCTGAAACCGTCCCGTAGAGGGCCTCAAAGAGATACTCGGCCCATCGATCACCTGATTTGTACTTTGCTGCCTCAAGAAGAATGGCATGATCTTGTCGTTCGAGAAGCGAAGCGGCGGTGTCTTCTTTCTCGACAAGACCGCTCAGCGTGGCTACTCGTATTGCAAACTGATCCCACGTTGGAAGGCCTGAAGGAGCAGAGGCGCCGGCCCCCAAGATGAACGTCAAATGATGAGAGGTGCCAGCCAGCGGCCGGAAAATATCAGCGAGTGTCTTATCGATATCCGGCGCGCTCATCTGGACTCCAATTGTGCACGTAATTGTTGAGAAAGGTGTGCCCGGTAGAAATGGGAACTAGTTTCGAATTTGAGCTAACGAGTAATTTCATCCTACTAGAGATACCGACAATTAGCAGGGATGCCGAGCGCTTGAAAACAATATGCTCGGCATCCCTGCTAATGATGAGATGTCACAACGGCGCGACGGAAAATGCTTTCCAAATCTGGAAGCGTAGATCGCGGGCGTAAGTACTAGTTGCCGAGTACCTCAGACACAGGCGTGAATTCGTAGCCGTGTGCTTCGGCGACGGACTTGAAGGTGACCTTGCCCTTGTGGGTGTTGAGGCCGTTCGCGAAGCCAGCGTCAGACTTCAACGCTTCTTCCCACCCGCGGTCGGCGATGCGCAGCGCGTAAGGAAGGGTGGCGTTCGTGAGAGCCGCGGTGGAGGTCTGTGGGACGGCTCCTGGCATGTTGGCCACGCAGTAGTACACGGAATCGTGAACGCGGAACGTTGGCTCAGCGTGGGTGGTGGCCTTCGATCCTTCGAAGCAGCCGCCCTGATCAATAGCGATGTCAACGAGCACCGTGTTGGGGCGCATCTTTTCCACCATGTCCAAGGTGACGAGCTTAGGAGCTGCTGCGCCCGGGATCAGCACGGAACCGATCACCAAGTCAGCGGCGGCAACCTCGGAAGCAATGGTCAGCTTGTTGGAGGCAAGGGTCTTGATGCGGCCTGCGTAGGCGGTGTCGATTTCCTTGAGGCGGGCAATGTTGATGTCGATGATCGTGACATCGGCGCCCATGCCTGCAGAAATAGCTGCAGCGTTTTCACCAGCAACGCCGCCGCCAATCACTACAACCTTGGCCGGACGCGTTCCTGGAACGCCGCCCATGAGGATGCCGGGGCCACCGTTTGGCTGCTGCAACTGAACGGCGCCAATCTGAGCGGACAAGCGCCCCGCAACCTCAGACATTGGGGCAAGCAATGGGAGCGTACGTCCGTTGGTCACGGTTTCGTAAGCGATCGCCGTCGTACCGGCATTGACCAAAGCGTCAGTGCAGGCCTTGTCCGCAGCCAAGTGCAGGTAAGTAAAGAGGACCAAGCCATCGCGCAAGCGGTGGAATTCGGATTCGATAGGTTCCTTGACCTTGACCACCATGTCTGCGCGAGCCCAAACCTCGTCAGCGGATTCGACGATCTCAGCGCCGACTGCGCGGTAGTCGTCATCGGTGTGTCCCGAGCCCACGCCGGCACCAGCCTGGATGAGGACCTCGTGGCCGCGGTTCTCGAATTCGGAGACGCCAGCGGGCGTCATGGCGACGCGGAATTCGTTGTTCTTGACTTCGGTGGGGACGCCGATGATCACGGGGGCTCCTAGGGAGAGTGGAGGGGATTTTTGTGAGCGCGGTTGCCGCACTTTCTTCGTCTAACTTTAGAGTTTTCTGCGGAAGTACAATAGGTTCACCGAATAATCCACGGTTGCATCTGAATAATTGGTGAAAACAAACGAAAGCGAGTTGGCGTGATGGGTGCCACAGCGAAGAATCTGCGGGATAAATACGTGCTGGACGCCATCGACCACAAATTGCTGAGTCTGCTCAATGAGAATTCGCGCCGAACTAATGCGTCGCTCGCGGAAGAGTTGGGGATTGCGCAGTCCACGTGTTTGGCGCGGCTCAACGCGCTGCGAGAGCACGGAGTGATCCGCAAGTTCACGATTGAAGTGGAGCCCGAATCTGTGGGGCACGCGCTTGAAGCGCTCATTTCGGTACGTATTCGACCGGGGGCCAGGCACCTGATGGCGGAGTTCGCGGCGATGATTCGCGCGCTTCCGGGGGTGGCGCAAGTGTTTTTCCTCGGCGGTGACGAGGACTTCCTCATTCACGTGGGGCTCAAGGATTCGCAAGAAGTGCGACAGTTTGTGCTCGATCACTTGTCCGCGAATCCGGCCGTTGCGAACACGCGGACAAGTTTGATCTTCGAGAATTCCCGCGGGGAGATTCCGTGGGTGTAGCGGCCCTTAGGCGTCAATCACCATGTCTGATTGAGCTGTAGAGCAGCACGGGAGGAACTTTCCGGACGCGATTTCGCGCGCGCGGATTCCGCCCTGGTGGTTCATCTCCACCTCGCCGGAGATCTTGACGATCTTGCACGAACCGCACATGCCTTCTTGGCAGTTCGCGCCAATCCGCACGCCTGCACGCTGGGCAGGACCCAGAATGCGTTCGGTGGGATCGATCCGCAGCTTGATGCGGGACTTGATGAAGGACAGCGTGAGCGTTCCTTCGCCAACGGAGGTGAAATCCGAATCATCCACGGGAGCATCAGTGTCAGCATCAGCGACCGCTTCCGCCTCCACTTCGGCTTCGGTATCAATATCCGTCGCCGCCGGCTGGAAAAGCTGCAGTTCGGCGGGCTGAGTCTCGGCGAAGTGATTCGTCTGCTCGGCCGCCTCTTCCGCATATTCTTCGGCTAGATCCTCGGCGAGGGAAATTTCCTCTTGGTACTCAAGGAGGGTCTTGCGGTCGCCGGAGAAGAATTCCATGTGCACGGACGTGTCATCCACGCCGACCTTGCGCAACAAGTCCGCGGCGTGATTCAGGTAGCCCTCGGGCCCGCACGCATACACTTGCCGGCCGTTCGCATCCGGCGCCACTTGTTCGAGCATTTGCGCGGTCAATCGGCCCAGCATCCACTCCCAATTCTCGGGCACGGAACGGTCGCCGAGGGAGTAAAAGACCTGAATGCGGTCATCCACGTTGGCGATGTATTCGAGCTCCTTGGCGAACCCAAATTCTCCGGGTGCGGCACCGTGATAAAGCACGACGACGTCTGCTCGGCCTGGGAGGGCGTGGATAGTTCGCAGCATGGACATGATGGGCGTGATGCCCGCGCCCGCTGCAAGCAGCAGGTAGCGGGGGCGCCGTTCGACGTCGGGCAAGTGGAACGCTCCAACCGGTCCGAGCATGTCCAACACGGTTCCGGGTTCCACATGATCGTGGATCCAGGGCGAGACGAGCCCGCCGTTGTCCCGCTTTACGGTGATGCTGAACGTCCACGGGGACGTCGGCGCGCTCGAGATCGAGTAGCTGCGGTCCACGGGATCTTGGTCTTCGCCGTGAATCGGGAATGCGATGTTCAAGTACTGTCCCGCACGGAAGGCGAGGGGAGCGCCATCGAGCCGGCGGAAGACGAAGGTCTTGAGCCCGCCGGCTTCCGGAATGGTTTCCACGCACTCGGCCATGAACTCTTGCGGGTGCCACGGGCCCAGCGCACGCGCCGCGTTTGCGGCTGGGCCGTTAGCGCTGAGCGTGTGATTCCACGGCATCACGAAGTCGCGAACGCGTTGCGGTTCCGGTACCTCGATGCTGGTGGTAGTGATGGTCATGCCATGTGCTCCTGCATGCGCTGCACGTACCAGTTGATGAACGCTTCAACCTGGTATTCGCTCTTCATGTAAGGGCCGGGTTCGTAGGCTGGGCTGCCTGCGCCTTGCTGGCAGAGTTCCACGAACGCCTTGTCCTGGATGTTGGTTTGCTTCCAGGTGTGGGTGAGCTTGTCGAGATCGTAGTCTTCGCCTTCAACAGCGTCATCGGCTACCAGCCACGTGGTGCGCACGAGGGTCTGGTGTTCGTTGATGGGGAAGACGCCGAAGGTGATGACGTGGTCGCCGAGGAAGTGGAACCAGCTGTTGGGCTGAAGGTGCATCGAGCAGCGGCCCAAGCGGAAGTCGCGGAGATTGCCCAAGAGCTTCTTGGAGAGTCGGTGTCCGTCGGGGGAGAAGGATTCGCCTTCGCCGTCGAGCGGTTCGCGGGAAATGCGGATGCCGGCGATGCGGGTATCGAGTTCTTCCACCACTTCGTAGGGAAGGCCGTAGCGGCGGCAGCGTTCCTCAAGGGAATTTTCTGCCTGCTTGTTGCGGTCCCAGACCTCTTCAAGGTGGGAAGGAACAATTCCTTCGGTCAAACCCCACGTGGGGAAGAGGGAGCAGGCAAGTTCTGGGTGACCATCACAGTGGTAACACTCGCGGTTGTTCTCCATGACGAGCTTCCAGTTGCCCTCTTCAACAATGTTCTGCTGGTAGGCAACCTTGGTGCGGCCCAAGTCGTGAGGCTCGAGGTAGGGCACAAAGATTTTGGCGACTTCGTCGAAATCCGTCGGCGGCTCATCGGCAACGCACACGAAAATCAGGCCGGCGTACACGCGACTGTGTGCTTTCTTGAGGCCGAAGCAGCTCTTATCGAACTCGGTCTCGCCCGGAGCGGAGGCGTGAATCAAATCGCCTTCGGGGGAGTACGTCCACGAGTGGTAGCCGCAGACCAAGTTGCCGGTAGAACCGGAGGGCGCCGTGAGCACCCGGGCCCCACGGTGACGGCAGACGTTGTGCAGAACGTTCACCCCGCCGTCGTCCTTGCGCATAATCAGTAGCGAAGTAGGACCGTACTCCACCGTGACGTAATCACCGGGTTCGGGAAGTTCGGCAACGCTCGCGGCGAAGAGCCAGTTCTTCTGGAAAATGCCCTGCATATCCATGCCGAAAATCGTTGGGTCCGTGTAGAACGGCGCGTCCAGCGAGAATCCCTTTCGACGCTCTTCAAACAATTCCCGGATTTCAGCTAGCTGTTCGGCGGGAACAGTGCTGGAGAGTTTCCCTCGGGAAGTGCGTGAAGGGTTCGAGGTAATTGACATGAGGTGGTCCTTCTCTTCATGAGGGTCTTCGCCTGCGTACTGACAAGAGAACACTACGCATTACAACTCACGTATAAAAGCGCAACAAATTGAATTGAATCGTGCAAAATTACCGCATGATCGATTCTCGCCTCATCACGCTCAGAACTTTCGCCGCGTGCGGAACCGTCGCGGCCACCGCCGAGCTCACCGGCTACTCGCCGTCAGCGATCTCAGCGCAGCTTCGGGAACTCCAAAAAGCGTGGGGAATTCAGCTCATCGTCAAGGACGGTCGAGGCATTCGATTGACCACCACGGGGCGGCTCCTCGTCGAGGGATCCGACGCCATCGTGAGCCAGTGGGAAGATCTCCGCGCCTCCGCCATGAGTGCGGGTGATCAAGTGCCGGCGCACTTGGGCTTGGGCGGCTTCTCTACCGCGGCGTCTCAGTTGCTGGCGCCGGTGGCTAAACAGCTCCGTGAGAAGTGGCCCGAACTGAATCTTCAACTGATTGATGCGGACCCGGAGCGCTGCTACCGACTCCTGGTGGCCGAACGGATTGACCTCGCCGTGGTGGTGGCGATGCAAACGGAAGCACGGGTGGAGGACGACCCTCAGTTTGAGCAAGTGCCGCTCTTGGATGACCCGCTGGATGTGGTGGTTCCGAGCGATCATCCCCTCGCCGAGCGAGGCGCGGTGCGGCTGGATGAGCTGGTGTCCGATAACTGGATTACGGACATGCCCGGCTCCACGTACCGAGCCTTGTTTACCGCGGCGTTTGTGGCCGTGGGGCAGACGCCGCGCGTGGTGCATCAATCCGCCGAGTGGGACAGTATGACGGCGTTCGTGAGCGCGGGGTTGGGGGTGGGATTCTTGCCGCGGCTGGCACCCCTGAGCGGAGTGAAGAACGTGGTGCGATTGCGGCTCGCCGGTCCTAATCGGCCGGTCCGTCGAATCCTTGCTGTGGGCCGCCGAGGAAGCCTGGAATCGTCCTTGATTCGGGAGTCTTTGGCGATGCTGCAGCAGTCCGCGCGCGGCATTTTGGCGGAGCGGCGGGACTGAGCTAACGCGCTTCTAGGTGGCGCCGAGCGCCTCACTATGCAAGTGTTAACAACAGGTTTCGAGACTGCGGGAGGTCTTGACAAGCCTTGTGGCCCTGAGCACACTAAACAGTAGTCTGCAACATATATCAGACTAATATTTTAGATTCGGGGGTCCGAAAATGGGCAACAGAGCAGTTAGCTATGCCGGTCCTGGCAAGGTTCAAGTCATCGACACGCAGTACCCTGATTTCGTTCTTCACGATGGCCCGGGAGTGCACCCGGACAACGTGGGACGCACCGTCCAACACGGGGTCATCCTCAAGACGATCGCCACCAACATTTGCGGTTCAGACCAGCACATGGTGCGAGGACGCACCACTGCGCCAGAGGGTCTTGTTCTTGGCCACGAGATCACCGGTGAGGTGGTTGAAGTGGGCCGCGACGTGGAATTCCTCAAGGTAGGAGACATCGTCTCCGTTCCGTTCAACATCTCCTGCGGCCGTTGCCGCAACTGTAAAGAAGGTCAAACGGGCATTTGCCTCAACGTCAACCCTGACCGCCCGGGCTCAGCCTACGGTTACGTGGACATGGGCGGATGGGTAGGCGGCCAGGCCGAGTACGTGCTGGTTCCTTACGCCGACTGGAACGTACTGAAGTTCCCAGACCGCGATCAAGCGCTCGAGAAGATCCTTGATCTGACCATGCTTTCTGACATTTTCCCGACCGGATTCCACGGAGCTGTGGGTGCCGGCGTGACGGTAGGTTCAACGGTCTACGTTGCAGGAGCTGGCCCAGTGGGTCTGGCTGCCGCAACCTCCGCCCAACTTCTGGGTGCGGCCGTAGTGATTGTGGGCGATCTGAACAAGGATCGTCTGGAGCAAGCTCGCAGCTTCGGCTGCGAAACCGTGGACGTTTCCCTTGGGAATCCCGCTGATCAGATCGAACAGATCTTGGGCATTCCCGAAGTGGATTGCGGCATTGACGCGGTGGGCTTTGAAGCTCGTGGCCACGGAAGCGCGGCCTCCACAGAACAACCGGCAACGGTGCTGAACTCCCTCATGGAGATCACCCGCGCCGGCGGTCGCCTAGGCATCCCGGGACTCTACGTCACCGGTGACCCAGGAGCGGTCGATGAAGCTGCGCGAGTCGGATCGCTCTCCATGCGGTTCGGTTTGGGCTTCGCGAAATCACACACGTTCGTGACGGGCCAATGCCCGGTCATGAAGTACAACCGCGGTCTCATGCAAGCGATCTTGAGCGAGAAGGTCTCTATCGCCAAGAACGTCAAAGCAACCGCGATCTCACTGGATCAGGCTCCCGAAGGGTACGCCGCCTTCGACGAAGGCGCAGCACGCAAGTTCGTGTTGGACCCTCACGGGATGATCGCCAGATAACGCGCTCGCCATGCCGATGCGCTGAGAAACCCTCCGCATCGGCATGGCGTCCCCCGACTAGCCAGGTTTGTTCCGGTAGCTCGGGGAGTGTTCCGGATCAAGTGGTTAACAGATCCAACTATTCAAAGCAACAGCGAGCAGTTCCACAAGAAGCGCTCGCAGTTGTCAACGGAGGAAAGCTGTGCACAAGCCAACCAGCACGATGGCAAGCGAAGTCGGGAGTGAAAACACCGACGAACCGCGCGCCAGAGTCAATAAAGTTGTCTTTTTTGGATCCGCAATTGGCGTTCTAGCTATTGCTTTATGGGCCATGATTGATAAGGCCTCCGCGGATGCAGTCATCACAGCGATGGTCACCTGGATTGGCAAAAACCTGGGCTGGTTCTACACCCTCTTGGTGGTCAGCGTTTTTGTCTTCGTCATCTTCATCGCCGCCAGCAAAGTGGGTAAGACCAAGCTGGGGCCGGATCATTCACGCCCCACCTTCAGCTTCTTCACTTGGGCATCAATGCTGTTCGCCGCCGGCATCGGAATCGACCTGATGTTCTTCTCCGTCGCGGAGCCGGTCACCCAGTTCCTGGCGCCACCCCGCGGCGACGGAGGAACGGCCGAAGCTGCGCGCCAAGCGCTGGTCTGGACGCTGTTCCACTACGGACTGCTGGGCTGGGGCCTCTACGCCCTCGTCGGCATGGCGCTGGGCTACTTCGCCTACCGTCACAACCTCCCGCTGAGCATCCGTTCCGCGTTGTTCCCGATCTTTGGCAAGCGCATCAACGGCGCTATTGGCCACGGCGTCGACATCGCCGCAGTCCTGGGCACCATCTTCGGTATCGCCACCTCCCTAGGTATCGGCGTAGCGCAGCTGAACTACGGACTCTTCTTCATCTTTGGCATCCCTGAAAGCACCGCGTGGAAGATCGCACTCATTGCGCTCTCCGTGGTCATGGCCACCATCTCCGTCCTGACCGGCGTAGAAAAAGGCATTCGCCGCCTCTCTGAACTGAACGTGATCCTGTGTGTCCTGCTCATGGGCTACATCCTCATCACCGGAAAGACCGCCTTCTTGCTGGACGCCCTCGTGGGCAACGTGGGCGACATGATCTCCCGGTTCCCCGGCATGGCGCTCGATACCTTTGCGTTCGATCGCCCCGACGCGTGGCTGAACAGCTGGACCCTCTTCTTCTGGGCCTGGTGGATTGCTTGGGCGCCGTTCGTCGGCCTCTTCTTGGCCCGCATTTCGCGCGGCCGCACCATCCGCCAGTTCGTCACCGCCGTGCTGGTAGTTCCGATGGCCTTCATCCTCGTGTGGATCTCACTCTTCGGAAACAGCGCGATCGCCTTGGTGATCGACGGCAACACAGCGTTCGGCGAGATCGCCATGAACTATCCAGAGCGCGCGTTCTATTCGCTGCTGGAACAGTACCCAGCCGTGCCGTTGCTCGCCGGTATCGCTACCTTCACCGGAATGCTGTTCTACGTCACGAGCGCCGACTCGGGCGCACTCGTAATGGCGAACTTCACGTCCCACCTGAAAGACCCT